>NZ_JACJEA010000007.1:92228-144910 GCF_014163835.1 Pseudoalteromonas sp. SR43-5 | reverse complement strand
AATCGCGGCGCGAGGTTTGTAACCTAGTGGGCTAAGTAAAAACCGAGCAACAAAGAGTTAATCGTCCCTAGAAAGAACCCAAAGGGCAGCGCATGTTTGGTATTTATGCTGCGTTATCGCCTATTTATGGGGAATAACCACACTACATAGGCTCTGCCTTGCCTAAATACCAAACAGTCTGCTGCAAATTCACCCACCAAAGATCAACACGCCCTAATCTATGAGAAAATAACGGATCACGTTTTTACTAACTAAGGCTAGTTTAATGCTAAAAACAACCCACTTAGTACAACTAACACGCTATTTAAAACACTAAACCACTTCACGTAGCCTACTAAAAAATTATAAAAAACCATTATAATTAAGACACTTAGGCTCATAAATCCGCAAAATAGTAATGCACCATATCCATCTTGAGTAACTATACAAAGCACCAAGCTTAGTAAAATACTGATCCAAGCAGCTAATAGCAGCTTTTTACGTTGGGATTCTGTAGGGCGTTTTTTAAATACATCTTTAAAATGATTATACTTAGCCAGCGCAAAACAGTTAAAACTGAGCAGGCATAGGCTAAACCCAAGTAAATCAATCATGGTTTTTGCCTTTTAAGGTTATTAGATTGACTAGGGCTGATTATTTTTGAGTTGTTTTTAGCAGTACGTAATTTTTCGGTTTGTATAAAAAACAATATACTAAATAACAAAAACAGTGCATCAAAAGTAAATAAAGCCCACTGTTTGTGCATCAAATAGCTAACTAGATTACCGTTAGTTGTAAGGGCATTAATAACCGGTACGCTAAAACATGCAGCAGCATTTATAGCTGCCATAACTCGCCATTGCAGCCTATCTCGTTTTAAAAGGGCAATAACAGCCACTGCTAGCCATGTTAAAAAGAACGCGAGTATTTCTTTATCGGCGCGCTCTGCGGTAGTTGAGCTAAGTAGTCTGTTAGCAATAAAAAATGCACACGTTGCCAGTGGAAGTCCCATAATAGTGGCTAGGTTTAACCCCTCAACTAGTTTTAAACCAAACGAAGGTTTAACGTTATTTTTAGTTCGCTCGCGAATTCGCTTAGCCCACATAATACAGCCAGAGCCAATCATTACACAGCCTGCAATACCGCCTAATACGTATAACCAACGCAGTAACCACGTAGCTAAACGCCCTGTATGCATTGAATTAAGTGATTCGTAAAGCGCTTTGCTGCTAGTTAGCTCGTCATCAGTTTTAGCGACCATTTGCCCTGTAGCACCACTAAATATTAAGCGTGGTGCTTGGTCACGTAGTGTTTTACCTGCGCTTACCAATACGGTAATTGTTGAAGCTGCCATATTTGGTTGGTTAACTTGTACGCGAGTAATATCTGCATGAGGCCACTTAGTATAAACCTGATCTAAAATGCGTTGTATTGGCACCATTGGCAATTCGCCTTGGGCTTTATCGGTCATGGTATTGCGAGGTGTTACATCGTTAAAAAAGCCACGCATGCCGTCATCATAAGACGTTTGCGCAGGGTAGGGAAACAACATAAATATAAGTGTAATTATACCCGTGTAAGTAATCATTAAATGAAAAGGAAGGGCAAGCACAGAGCTTAAGTTATGGGCATCTAACCATGTACGGCTACCTTTGTTACGCCTAAAGCTAAACATATCTTTAAAAATACGCTTATGAATAACCACCCCCGATATAATGGCAATCAGCATAAAAAAGCTAGCAAAGCACACAATCCAGCGTGCGGTTATTGCATCCATGTAATGTAAATCATAGTGCAGCCGATAAAAAAAGTTACCGCCTTTAGTATCTACAAAGGGCTCAAGCTCTTGCATGGTATTAGGGTTTAGCTGTGTGTTTTCAAACCGGCTGCGGCGCTGGCCTGGCTCTTTTGGTTTTGCATAACCATAAATTAAATAAGGAATACGCGGCTCGGGTAATGTAATACGCCAGCTTGATGAGTGAGCTCCATGGCTAGCTAAGTAATCAAATCCGGTAATTATTTGTTGTTTTTGCGCTTCTATACGCTGTGTTTGGGCTTGCACATTATGAATGGCTGGTTGATTCCACAACGTTATTTCGTCTCTAAAAAAGCTAAGAGTCCCTGCAAAAAATATTAAATATAATAACCAACAAACGAGTAACCCTACCCAAGTGTGCAACCAAGTCATCGATCTGAAAAAGCTGTCTTTCATACCCAACCCTTCAGTAATGCAAGCAATCCTATGAACGCTCCTGTACTTAGTAAAATACTGATCCATACTGTTTTTAATGATTTAACGCTAAAAGCATAAATAAATACAACGGCATAAATTAAAATGCTGATTGAAACACTAAACAGCACAGCGTCTTGTTTAGCTATTGGCAATACAAAACTTAATAACGCAGTGCTTGCAGAGGTAAAAGCATAGCCACCAATTATGGCAATAAAAAAACGTAAAAATACCAAAACTCGATAACTGCTTACGCTTTTTACTATAAGCGCAATCACGTTAACCTTATCGAATGGCGCACTTTGCAAAGGTGCCTGCATAGTTAATTAATCCCTTTATTTTGAGCTGAGGATAAAACAAAGGCGCTATTATATATGTTACAAATACAAAAGATAGTTATTCTCATTTGTGATATTTAATTTTTAAGTAAGTTATGCTTACTTAATTACTTAGTAAAATACTGATCTGATATTGTTTAATGATATTGCACAGGCTCTATGTAAAGCTTAAGGTTAATAAACTGAGTAAAAATAAAGAGTGAATAACGATGAGCGATCACGAAAAACTAAATTACGTTGAGTTTCCTGCATGCGACTTACCCGCAACTAAGGCCTTTTTTAGTCGTGTATTTAATTGGCAGTTTACTGACTACGGCCCAGAATACACGGCGTTTAGTGGCCAAGGGCTCGATGGTGGCTTTTTTAATGCGCCGCTTAAATCGCTAACTCAAAACGGTGCTGCGCTATTGGTTTTTTATAGTAATGACATTCACGCCACGTATAGAAAAGTACAACTCCATGGTGGCACAATATTAAAACCTATTTTTGAATTTCCGGGTGGTTGCCGGTTTCATTTTGCAGAGCCAAGCGGCAATGAATTTGCTGTATGGGCCGAGCAACGCTAGGTTTTACAAGGCTTGTAGCGCGAATGAGCTTAAAGATCACGATTTTACTAACTAACGCTCGTTTTAATTAAAATAAACCGATTTTTTACCAACTCATTTATCCTAAATGGCCATTTAGGATAAATATTAAGCATTTAAGGCCAAATAAACATGAATAGTCACCAATTAATAGAGCAAGTTAGTAAATGCGTGATCTGTGAACCTCATTTACCTTTAGGGGCTCGTCCTGTTATACAATTTAACCCAAACGCACGTATTTTAATTGCAGGGCAAGCACCTGGAATCAAAGTTCACGAAACAGGTGTGCCGTTTAACGATGCAAGCGGAAACCGCCTGCGAGAATGGCTTGGGCTAACACGTGATGAATTTTACGACGCTAATAATATAGCCATTTTACCTATGGGCTTTTGCTACCCGGGTAGGGGGAAGTCGGGTGATTTACCACCGAGAAAAGAATGTGCGCCTGCATGGCGCGAGCAATTATTGGCTGCACTACCAAATATTGAGCTGACAATAGTGCTTGGTAAATACGCGCAGGCGTATCATTTACCAGAGACTAAAAAAATGCCACTTACGGAGTTAGTAAAATCGTGGCGTGAGTATTGGCCAAATTATTTAGTGCTTCCACATCCGAGTCCGCGTAATAATATATGGCTTAAAAAGAACCCATGGTTTGAACAAGATGTACTTCCAGAACTAGATAAGCACGTGGCTGCTATTTTAAATAAGTAATACTTCTAGCTATTGTAAAGGGGCGTTACAGTTAACTTAAAAATTAACACTCTAATTAAAAACAATAACAAACGAGGCTGTCTAATTTGAATGCATCTATATTAACTGAAGTAATACTTCCACTCGCCCTTGCACTTATTATGTTTGGTATGGGTCTTGGGCTCACAACAACCGATTTTACTCGTTTATTTAAAAGCCCGCTTGGCATTGTCATGGGTTTAATAGGCCAACTTGTAGCAATGCCTTTATTAGCATTAGGGCTGTGTTATTTACTAAACCTACCAACGCCTATCGCTATTGGTTTAATGATATTAGCTGCTTGCCCCGGCGGTACTATGTCAAATGTAGTAAGCCAGCTTGCTAAAGCTAATTTAGCGCTTTCGGTAAGTTTAACAGCTGCCTCTACCGCAATTAGTATAATAACCACACCGTTTATTATTGGCTTTGCTATGAGTCAGTTTGCCCCAGCAGACGATGCTACTTTTTCTATTTTAACTACTTCATTAGGGCTATTTTTTATTACCTTAGTGCCAGTTGCTATAGGCATTTGGTTGCGTCACTTTAAAAGTGATTTTGCCATTAAAGCAGAGCCGTTTTTTAGACGCTTCTCGTTGTTTTTTATGCTTATGATGATTGCCGCACTAGTAATAAAAGAGCGCGATTTATTAGTTAGCTCATTTAACAACGTATTTTGGGCGTGCATAGCGCTTAATATTGGTTCAATGGTTGTTGGTTGGTTAATTGCTAAGTGTTCAAAATTAAATTTAACTGATTCGCTGACGCTTTCAATTGAGGTTGGAATTCAAAATGCATCGTTAGCTATTTTAATCGCTATTAGCTTTTTAAATAAACCAGAATACGCAGTTACCGGTGGCGTGTATGGCCTTGCCATGTTTATAGGACCACTGCTATTAATTGGCGGGTTAAAGCTTAAAAATAAACGTACCGCTAGGGCTGTTAACTAGGACTTTTAATTAGGGCATGTTGACCAAGTTACTTTAATTTATGGCTGCGGATAACGTAGCCTTAAACTCAAGTCTAAAAATACCACCAGTTAAATGTATGCTCTGCACTCATCGCGCCAACAAGTTGTAAGCTTATAAAACACTCTCAAGCTTGAATATTGCGCCAGGCGCTGAACTTGCTCGCGCAAGGAGCGAAGCTCCTAATTACTAAAGCGCATTTTAGGATGGGATAAGAGTGTAAGTAATACGGTAAAAAAGCAGTTAATTATTTAGTTACTAAAACAGCGCCTCAAATATGAGGCGCTACTTTAAAACTTACTATTTGGTTTGCATGTTTTTAGCGCGTTCTTCTGCATCTATTAATGCTTGCGATTTAGGCGCGCGTTTTTTCTCTTCTATTTTGGGTTTTTCAGTTGAGTCAGGATCCCAGCTTGAGTCTAACGATAAGTTAGCAAATGGATTGTTACTGTCTGCTTTTTTAGGCTCACTTTGTGGCTCATCAACTGGCGGTGTTGTTTGTGCTTGCTCAGGTGTTGAGCTTTGTTTTTTAGGCATCGGCTTTTCACCAGGTAATGGTGCATCTGGGTTAAATGTACGTACCTCTGGTTCTTTAAAGTCTTGCTCTGTTGTATATGTAGTCGATTGAGCGTCAGCTATTTGCTCTGGTGCGTGTAAATCTACAACCGGCTCACTCGCTGTTACTGGCTCAGGAGTACTAATAACCGGCTCTACAGTGTTGTGTTCGGCTTCTATTGGCGCAGGCTCCGTTACTTGCGCTGTATGGTGCTTACGTTGTTTTTTTACAGGCTTTGCATCTGGATCAAAGTCGCGTACTTCTGGCTCATTAAAGCTGCTGGCATTTTTAATACGCTCTAAGGTTGTTTTTGCTGCTGCTTCAAACTCGGCGGTATTAGGCTCAGGTTTTTGCTTTACTTCGTTAAACGTAGCGGTACTTGTTTGCTCTAAAGTATCAATTGAGTTAAGCGGTGTAGGCTCAATTTCGCTTGTTTGCACTTGTGTAGCTACGTTGTTTTGCTCATCTGAAATTTGCGGTGGTGTATGTTCAATATCAGCATTTTGTGTAGTGTTCGTAGGCTCTAAAGGCTCTTCATTTGCCTCTACGCTGCTCTCAACTGGTTTATTATTTTGAGTTACTTCGTTGATGACGACAGGCTCAATCTCTGGCTCTTTTGTTGTTTTAGTTTCAGGTTTCACTGGCGTAGCAATTTTTTCTGATTTAACTTCAGGTGGAGCCGCCATAGTAGGTTCTGCCATCGCTTTACTTTGTTTTGCACGGCGCAGGCGCACGACGACCATAGCGCCAATAAGTACCACTATAACAAGTATTAAAGTGGGTAAAAGTAACGAGCTTGGGCTTTGTGCTATAGGTTGCGGCGCAATTACAGGCGCTGGTTTAGTTAACACCGGTGCTGGTTTTACAAGTACAGGATTTTCAGGCGTAGGTTGAACGTTTTGCTCTGGCGTCGCAGGTTTTACTTGCTCTATTGCGGCTTCGTTTTTTTGCTCTGTAACTACTTGCTCGGGTACTGCTTTTGTTGGCTCTGCATCAATTAGTATTTCGTTACTGTTGGTATTTAGCTGATCGTTAATTTGTTGTTTTTGATCATTAGTTAAATTAAGGGTTTGCTTGTTGATGCTTTCTTTAACAGCTTCTTCAGTAGGTTTAATTACAGGGGCAGGTTCAACAATTTTAGGTTGTGGCTGAGTAATAATGGCTGGCTCTGGCTCTATTATTTGGGGCTTAGGTTGTGCTTGAATTTCTTTTGGCTTATTACAGTTATTTTTGTAATCACGCGCAGCTTTACGGTATTTTTGACTCGCTTTATTATTACTATTTTGCTGCATTTCTTGTTTAATTAAAATGCACATAGCTTCGTTGTATGCAGCACTTTGCGCACTATAAAATAAGGCAAAGCAAAGGGTAAATCTAATTAGTTTTGATATCATGAAGTTATGCGCGCTTAAATATTAATAGTTTGATTTTAAGCGCAAAATTAAAAATTATCCAGAGTAATACGACTAATCAATAACCATAAGGCTGCGATATTCATCGTAAGCAAATTGGTCGGTCATACCGCTTATATAATCTTGAATTAATCTACAGCGATAATAAAATTCATACGCCGCAAAGTGATCGGGCTCTTCTTGCATCGCATCTATTGCGTGTTGGTAACTGTTTAAGTGCTTTTTAGAGAGCTTTTTAACAAGTCGCGACTCTATTAATAAACGTGAATCGCCATTTAGAGCGCGCCTAAAGTCATCGCTGTTCAATTGCAGTAGCGGTTTGTAGCAATCGAGTAAGCCATTAATTATTCTATAACCTTGCAGCTCTAATTTTTCGACTTCTTTATTTGAAAAAACATGCTCAAGTGCCACTTGCTTTAGCATTTTGGTTACAGCGTGTAGATGGCTTCTATCTTCTAAAAGTGCTTGGTTAAAATCGCCATGATAAATAGGTTCTATGTTCTCAATAAAGCGTTTTGCAGCATGTCCAACTAGCGGATGTAAAAGTGCTACGCGCAGGTATATAAAAAATTCGCTGTTAAAATTATACGGTTGTGATTTGGCGCGTTCATGTGCGTAGTCAACTGCTTTATCTACAAAAGTTTGGTGCTCTGTGTCGTCTATTGTTAGGTTTATGAGTGCCTTTTTATAATGACTTTTAAGCTGTGTACATAAGAATTCGGTGCTTATGATCCCTTTTTCAACAGCATCCTCTATATCGGCTAGGCAATACGAAATGTCGTCGGCGGCTTCCATTATGTAACTTGCAGGATGGCGGCAGTAAGGCTCAATAGTGAGCTCTTTTTGTAGCGCTTCAACAAAGTTTTTTTCGCTGTAGTAGTAACCCACTTTTTTCATTAAGTAGTTTTTATTTTGGGGTATGTCTTTTACATCAAGCCCAGCAGGGCGAGTGTATTTTAAAATACCAGCACTTTGGCTGTAAGTTAAATTAAGCGTTTGCAACGAATGAATTATACGTATGCCTTGAGCGTTGCCTTCAAAGTTACAAATATCAAGCGCAAGGTGTTTAAAAACAACACCTATACCGGTATTGGGCTCTTTGCAGCGCTCGGGTGTTACACTTGCTAGGTTGTTATTAAACCAGTGGTTTATTGCAGCTTCGCCAAAATGTCCAAACGGTGGGTTGCCTATATCGTGCATTAGGCAGGCCATTTCTACTAAGCTTTCCAGGGGGCGTTCTAGGTCGGTTAAGCCGTAATCTTTTTGTTGTTGGTAGCTTAAATTTGCAAAAATACGTTGCACTATAAAACGACCAACCTGTTGTACCTCAAGCGAGTGAGTTAAGCGCGAACGAACAGCTGCGTTACGCTCAAGGGGAAACACTTGGGTTTTTTGCTGAAGCCTGCGAATAGCGGCACTGTTAATAATCCGGCCACGGTCGCTTTCTAGCGCCATTTGTAAGTTAGAGGTTGTGCGATACATTCGTGCTGGCGTTATTTTTTTACTAAAATCTATGGTCATCTTTATACTTATCCTTTTTACAATTGATGACTGGCATAGTTTTTAGCACATAGTCATTTGTCTTTAATATACAGGGTTTAATCTATCAGTTTGTATCATAAAGTAACAACTTGCTTTAAAATAATTTTTTGAGTAATTGTTGTGCATTTATAGGTGTTTATAATGAAACAGTGGATTTTAAAGGCAGTATCAATTTGCCTAATGTTAGGAATGAACAGCGCATTTGCTGCAAAAGAGCAAACTGTGGTGCTTGTATCAATTGATGGCCTGCGTTGGGATTATATTGAAAAACACGGCGCACCAAATTTAAAAGCAATGGCCGAGCGCGGTGTTCGCGCACAAAAACTAATACCTGTTTATCCGACTAAAACGTTTCCTAACCATATTTCTATTATTACGGGCTTACTGCCAGTAAATCATGGCATTGTTGATAATAGCTTTTGTGATAAAGCGCGTAAAAACGACTGTTACAGCATGGGCAAAGCATTGGGCGATAGCACTTGGGTGAAGGGGATTCCGCTTTGGAATTTAGCAAAAATGCAGGGGCTTAAATCGGCTACTTATTTTTGGCCTGAGTCAGATGCATTATTTAACGGCATGACACCAGATTACTTTTATCACTATTCTAAATACAGCGATTACCAAAGCCGTGTTGATCAAATTATTCAATGGTTAAGTTTGCCAAAAGCACAGCGCCCACGTTTTATTGCGAGTTACTTTTCGCTAGTTGATAGCATGGGGCATGAGTTTGGACCAGACGCACCACAAACGCGAGATGCAGTTAAACAGCTTGATGAATTAATGGGGCAATTACAAACTCGCTTAAGTAAATTAGAGCAAGAGGTAAACTTAGTTATTGTCTCGGATCATGGTATGGCGAGTATAGATCCAGATAAAAGCATTGATGTAACCACACTGCCTCAAGATGAAAACTTTTTAGTTAAAAACACCGGTCCACGTTTACTCATATACACTCAACCCGATGCAATAAATGCTGATATAGCCGGCTATAAAGCTCGTTTACAAAAAGCAGCAAACGGTCGTTATACAGTATTAACTGACGAGCAGTTAGCAGCGTACCATTACAATAAAGGCACTCGTGTAGGCGATATTGTGGTGCAAACTACAGCGCCAGCGGTATTTACCAATGGTAAAAAACCAACCTATTTAGGGACTCACGGTTATGCATATACCGAGGATATGGCAGCATCATTTCTTGCTGTAGGCCCTGCATTTAAACAAGGTGTAAGCCTTAAAGAAGTGAGTAACCTTGATATTTACCCAGTACTTGCAAAAGTGATGGGGCTTAAATTGTTAAATAAAGTAGATGGCAATGGTAAAACATTAATGCCAGCAATTAAGCAAAAAGTGGTTGTGCATTAGCTTAATTTATAAGAGCGCGTAAGCGCTCTGCAGGGAAGAACATGTTAAAACTTTAAAGTGGGCTATTTAGCCACTTTTTAATGCGCTACTTATTTAAAGTTAGCAATACTTGTTTTTGTAGCAGTAACCGTGCGAATTGCATACGCTTGGTTTGTAATACCAAATGCAATACCGTTTACACTCCAGTTAGGGTTAGAGAAGTAATCGTACTGAGTTGCACTACCGTAAACGTGCGGGTAAGCCATAATACTTGCAAACTCATTTTGTACGCCATGACCCATGCCATCTACATATACACCGCCAGATGTGTCACCTTGTTTGCGTGAATGCGCTAAACCTTGGTTATGACCAAGTTCGTGTACAAATGTAGTTGCACCACAATCAATTGCAGTGATTGAGTACATACGGCTGCTCATTGAGCTATATAGATTGCCATTAGTGCCTTGGCCAACCCATGCTAAACCACATGAAATAAGCCCATTGCCAGCACTTTGGCCAGTACCTAATACGGCAATCATGTCGGCTTTCCAATCGCTGCGTAAACCATCTACGTAGCTGCTATTTGTAACCGAATCTAACCAATCCTCAGACGGCGTTACTGCGTAGTCACCTAAGTTTTGTTTGCCAGCTAAGCGTAGTGTTATATCAACGCCATTTTGGCTATATACCTGATTACTAAAAGCAATTAGTTGATTTATTTTAGTGTCAATATTACTAGTTGCAGCAGCTGATTGGTCGGTATATAAAATACCGATATCGATTGTTTCTGCTTGTGCAACACTTGCTGCACATAATGCCGCAGCCAGTGCGGTTGTTGTGATTACTTTTTTCATTATTGTATTTCCTTACTCTTGTTGTGGTTGGAACTGTTTTTAACTTGGTTGAGATCATAAAAAGCAGACACACTAAAGCTGCCTTATAGTGCGGCTTTAATTGCTTTTTATACTTTTTGGTTAGCCATCAATTTTTGGTGCAAATATATCGATGCTTTTATCTGATTTGGGCTTTGGTGCGGTTACTTCATGCTCTATGTGGCTTTTATATAAATCGCGTTTTGCTGCAATCCATCCGTACTTACCTTTACTTTCGAATACATAGTTGCCAGAAGGTGCAGTAAATTGGCCATATACGGCATCTTTACCTACTGTTAAAACGGTATTATGCATGCGACCGTCAACACCCACTATTTTACCAAATATGCTCTTATCGCCATTTTCAGACTCAACCACATTAGTCACTTCTGCGGTGAATGTTTCGGCTGTTTGCGGAATAGCTAAATCAAAGTTTTCGCCAGTCTCTAACGCCTGTAAAGAATTTAAATCAAACTCAATATAGGCCTCGTTATGTAAGTCGGTAGGTAAAACTTTTGCGTTTATAAGCACTTGCTTTGCTTTGTCTGATAGGCGATTTACGGCATCAAATTCTTCAAACGGTAAGTTGTTGTCAGGGGCAGCAATGGGTTTAACAGTAATTGGATCTTTACTCATATCAATAGGTGCAGGGGGATGCGTATTGCGCGTTTTTTGTAAATCAATAGGAACAAAATCAATAGCAACAGGCGCGATAGGTTCGCCCGTTTCATCTGCATTAAAAAATAGCCCATAAACTGCAAATGCCGATAATGGTATAGCAATTAGTAAGACGACAGATCTCTTCATTTGTTTCTCTTTTAGTGTTTTTGGTTAACTATTTGTTACGTTTTATATTATTAAATGGATTAGATCAAGATAATAAATGTAACCGAAAAGAATTATTTCTTAATTTTATAATTCCTTATAAAATATAAGGATATTTATTTTTGGTGTGTTTTTTGCTCTTTTTAGTATTGGTTTTTAGTAGTGTTTACGCGGGCTTTGGCGCAGTTGTAGGTACTTGTTTGTTTAGTTAAATACAATGGTTAAAAGTGACTTTTTGACGTTAATTACAATGAAAAATAAAAAGTGAATTTATTTCATCTTTTGTAAACCAATCGCTAATTGCAATGTAATTATTGGGCACGTATGTTGTGAGCTGCATAAATGCATTACGAGGAATTTATGAAGGTGTCTGATCAGTTGCTTAACCGAATTACAGCAGGACTTGTGGCTGTAATTATTGGTTTTTCGAGTTCTATTGCATTAATTTATCAGGTAGTGATAACCCTTGGTGGTACGCCCGATTTAGTAGCTAGTTGGATTTTAATGCTCGGTTTAGTGATGGGCACAACGTCAATTGGTTTATCGTACTATTACAAAGTACCTGTTTTAATTGCGTGGTCTACCACGGGAGCTGCATTACTTATTTCAAGTGCCCAAGGGTATAACTTAAATGAGGCTATTGGCGCGTTTATGCTCAGTGCATTGCTCGTGTTTTTGTCGGGGGTTACGGGCTGGTTTGAAAAAATAATGAACCGTATTCCAAGTGAGCTTGCATGCGCCATGTTGGCCGGCGTGCTTGTTACCTTTGGTATCGATGTGTTTAATTTTATGAACGACATGCCTTTAGTAATTGGTTTAATGGTCGTTATGTACTTTATTGGTAAACGCTTTTTTGCCCGCTTTGCTATGTTAAGCGTGCTTATTATAGGTGTATTACTCGCTTGGCAAATGGGCCATATTGATACCAGCGCGCTGCACTGGAAAATGAGCGAATTTGCTTATATTGAACCCGATTTCCACTTGCAAGCATGTATTAGTATAGGTTTACCACTTTATATAGTTACCATGACTTCGCAAAATTTACCGGGTATTGCGGTTTTAAAAGCACATAAATATAAAGCGCCTATATCTGCATCTCTTAATGTTACTGGCTTTGTAAATATGCTTAGCGCTCCTTTTGGAGCCTACTCTATTAATTTAGCCGCGATTACCGCAGCTATATGTATGAGTGATGAGGCGGATAAAAATCATGATAAACGTTATTGGGCGAGTATAGCGGCTGGCGTATTTTATATTTTAATGGCGTTGTGCGCAGCTACATTAGTTGGCTTGGTAGCAAGTTTACCCCAGGCACTTATTTTAGCTTTGGCGGGCATTGCGCTATTTGGCACCATTGCTAATAGTTTGCAGCAAGCCCTTAGTCGTACTGAATATACTGAGGCCGCAATAGTCACTTTTTTAGTAACTGCATCTAACTTAACATTACTTTCAGTGGGGTCTGCTTTTTGGGGGATTATAGCGGGTGTGCTAACGCTTATTATCACCAGGAAAGACTAAAAACTGTGAATATGTAAAGCGAAATTATTGCTCATATAGATGATTAAAATAGTTTAACCAAGCTTATTAAAAAGGCTGCAATTGCAGCCTTTAGTTTTACAAACAGGGTTTACCTAATCATAAGTATGATGGCGAGTTACGCTAAACCGATTAAGTATATGGTGCATAACATACACAACACATAAGCTTAAGATTATAGCCACAGATACCGAACTAAACCGGTACATTGCACTATAAACAAGATCTTGGCCTGGCCCGAGTGAATTTCCAAACAAAATACCAAATGTAGTCAATACACCAAAACCAATGCCAGGTATGCCTCCGCCTAAAATATGAAAGCGCGCAAAAACAAACGAAAGTATCCATAAAATAGCCATCGGAAAAAGTAAAAAATCAGAGTGACTATACAAAAATAGTTGCGATAGTAACGCTGCATTACAGCCTATAAGCGTTCCAATTGCTCGCTGCCAACCGGCCATACCTGCGGCTTTCCAGCACAACGAAAATAAAATAAGCACAGAAGCTGCCTGCGCAGATATTGAGTCTTGTAAATCAAGAACCTGAAAAACAACAAAAGAGAGCGTAGCCACGGTTGAGCATAACAATACCTCATGGCGAATACTTTCTTTTGCTTTAGCTGGCATTACTCGCCCGGGCCTTGCGGTTACATCAGGAAATAGGCCATGCATTAATGCTCCAATAATAACGGTTAAAAATATAGCCAAACCATTAGTTAAAATTAATGGATAAATACTGCTTCCTTGATCAACATAGCTGGAAAAATGCAGCTGAATAGAAAGACTGATCACGCCTAAAGCGCCAAATAAAAAGGCACTACCGCTACTCATTTTATGAAATAAAAAGCAGAAAACACCAAACACTAACAATGTCATAAC
The DNA here is from genome assembly GCF_014163835.1 of Pseudoalteromonas sp. SR43-5. Lineage (NCBI taxonomy): Bacteria > Pseudomonadati > Pseudomonadota > Gammaproteobacteria > Alteromonadales > Pseudoalteromonadaceae > Pseudoalteromonas > Pseudoalteromonas sp. SR43-5. Next base: position 131,120 of record NZ_JACJEA010000007.1, on the reverse strand, counting down.
GACTGGTAAGTGAGAAAATAATCCCTGCATTATCAGCACTATAAGTGCGCTAAATGCAGCAGATGCTATAAATTGATTTATAAGCCCACGACTTAACGTAGGTACCATGCCCAATATCAACATAGGATAAACGGTAAAAAATATACCATTGGGCCAGTTCATTAATTCACTAATAGTAAAGCCAAGGGTACACCCACCTGCAATGCGCAGTGCTTGGCGAAGGCCATTGGAGTCTAATTGTGGGCCTTGGCTAACAATTTGAGTCATAAAGCCTCCATTAATAAATGTAGTGTAACCAGCTAATAAACCTGATTTGTGCAGAGCCAAACCATTGCCCAATTGTTGATTCTGGTAATAATTGTACTGTTGCACGTGAGCCACTAGGCATGTTTGCTATTAAGTCTTGATGATTAATGAGCTTTAAGTGAATGCGTTGACGCTGTGCATCACGCACCCAACGATTACTGGTTTCTGTTGTACTTAGTAAACCATTAGCACTAAGTTGACCACTGCTAACACCTGCTTCAAATGTTTCAAGTATTGCGTCGTAAACTTCACCTGGACGGCTATCAAATACTACGCGCGCTTGGGTGCCTTGCTTCATATTTGTGAGTGACTTTTCTCTAAAGTCGGCAACTAAATCTGCCTTTTTAGCAACAATAGCTAATAACGGGCTGCCTGCAACTGCGTATGCGCCGTTTAATAATTGTAAATTAGCAACTACGCCGTCACTTAATGCGCGCACTTTTGTGTAGGATAAATTTAGCTCAGCTTGCGCTAACTGGTTAGCAGCGTGGCGCATGGCTAAGTTTTTGTTCCCTGAGTCACCTCTAGCTAAAACCGCTTCAGCTAACTGCGCTTCAAGGGCTGCAACATTTGCTTTACTCGCTTCAAAATTAGCACGAATGCTTTCAAGTTCTTGCTCCGATATAGACTTTTGCTTATAGAGCTTTTCGCCTCTGCTTTTTAATAGTTTTTGCTCATGCTGTTTAGCGTTTGCAGCACTTATTTGTGCCTCAAGCGCTTTAACATTGGTATCAAGGCGTTTATTTTGTAATTTGGCATCATCAAGGGCGAGTTGAGCTTGTTCTTTAGCTAAATTATATGGGCCTTCATCGATACTAAATAATATATCGCCTGCTTTAACTGATTGGTTATTACTAACTTGCACACTAGTGACTCGGCCACTAATTTGCGGTGATATTTGCACAACAGGGTGATAAACACGTGCTTGTGGTGTCACAGGCAAAACCATATCGGCCACTAAATAGTAAATAAATACTAAGATAAACCCTATGAGAGAAAACCTTACATAGCGTGCAAACTTTTGATCCGGTGTCATTTTTAGCCTTACTTATTAACTTGAATACATTTAAGGGCGTTTTGCTCTATTTTGATCAAACCAAATGCAATCGCATCTAGTTGCTCAACAGATAAACCGCTGTATAACTGATTTTTTATATCGGAAATAGTCTCTTGCAATGAATGTAAAATGGCATCACTTTGCTCAGTAAAATAGAGTCTTTTACTGCGCTTATCATGTTTGTCTACACGGCGAACAATTAACGATTGCTCCTCTAATTGCTTAAGCGTACGAGTCAATGAAGGCATTTCTATCCCTAAGCTATTAGCAAGCTCAAGTTGTGTTAGTCCCTCACCACGCATACTAATATGCATTAATGCAGTCCAGCGCGATTGAGTAAGCCCTAAAGGCTCAACTGCAATGGTTACCGCTTCGCGGCATAAGCGATGAACTCGGCCCATATTACCGATAACAGTTAAATCGAGTGTTTCGTGAAAAGGTTTGTGTGTAGGCATAGCCATCCGAACATAGTTAGCAAGCTAACTATTTTATCATTACTTAGCTTGCTAAGTAAATATATGAAAGAGTGGGAAATGGTAAAATATTTGCTAAACCTCACTTGTAGAAATGGTGAGGTTTAGCAGGAGTTTAAAAGTTAAGTAAATTAGCAGGGGAGTATTGATCGGTAAGTACTTTTGTATTTGCGGGCCAATCTTGGTCGTTTTTAGTAAATTGCATAAATTGGCTAATCGCTTTTATGTCTATACCGTATTTTACTAATTTAGGGGCGAGAGCATTTACACGCGTGTTAATTTGCGCTTCGCTCGGCATTGATTTAAGTCCCGCTAAAATAATACGATTACTACGATTTTCGCGACTTACATTTATAAAGTCGCCAAATACAGCGTGGTAAGTTGCCGACTCATGCTGATAAAGTTTACTACTTGAAAACGTATTTGCAGCTATAACACCGCCTTCGGCTAATACGCTTTGTACTTCTTCAAAAAACTCTTTAGTAAGCAAATGCTCCGGAATATAGTCGCCGTTAAATGCATCCAAAATAATCCAATCGTACTTTTGTTTTTTAATTGCGGCACGTTTTATAAAAATACGGCCATCTTGCACGCTTGATGTCACTAAATCGTTTTCTATAAAGTTAAAGTAATCGCGTGCAACTTTAGTTACTGCGGGATCTATTTCAACATTATGAATTTTTGCAGTGGGGTATAGCTCATGAATAACGTTAGAAAGCGTACCGCCTCCTAATCCTATAATAAGTACATTTTTAGGGTTATCGGCTACTAAAAGGCTCGCAAAAGTAAGTTTAGTGTAATTAAAAACAAGTTTGTCGGGATTGTTCTTATACATACAGCTTTGGCTTGTTTGGCTACTTTTAGTATTAAATTTAAGGCAACGTAAGTCGCTCGTTTCTTCAACAATAATATTGCGATAAAGCGAGCGCTCTTCGTGGATAACTTTACTGCACGCAAAACCCGAAAATGCAATTAACGGCAGTAGTAAATATTTAAGCATGAGCAAGCTCCTTATTATTAGCCAAGGTATTAATTACAATCGCGACTAAACCCAGTGACCCAAGCGTTAGAGCAAAGGCGCTAATAATAGTATTTACGTCAAACGCGAGTACAAAGTAAAACGAGGTAATTATAGTACCCAGTGCACTGCCAAGCGTACTTACAAAGTATAAACGCCCAGCCACTTGGCCGCTTTTATCGCTATCGGTTACCAGTAAGCGCACAGAGTAGGGCGAGATCATGCCTAAAATAACGGTAGGTATAAAAAATAGTGCGGTTGACGCTAAGAGCGAGCCGTAGCGGCTATCTTCAATATGGGTAAATATAAATTCCATTATTGGCTGCGAAAATAATGTAATAGGCACCACCATAATGCTGGCTATTAAAAATATTAAACCATATTTGGTAAGTGATGCATTTTTAGTGCTGAGTTTACCGCCAAGTAAATACCCAAAAGATAAACTAAGCATAAATACTGTAATTATACTGCCCCAAATATGTACGCTACTACCAAAAAAAGGGGCGAGAATTCTCCCTCCTAAAAGTTCAATCCCCATAATGCAAAAACCGCTGCAAAAAGCTAAAAAGTAAATTAACGCGTTTGTTTTTATGCTCATGTAATTATCGTTATGTAACTTAAGTAGAACACTATACTAACGTGATGACACGGCAGTCGCTAGTGCATTAATTAATCGCTCAGTGATTTTTTAAAAAGAAGTTTTGTTATAAAGTAACACATGCTACAATTTTGTTATACTATAACACTTGCTTAGTTAATCAATCACATGAAGTACTCTTTAATTTATTTAGCCTGCCTAGGAATTAGTGCGCCCAGTATTGCCCAAGATCAAAAAGAAGAAATCGAAAAAATATCTGTCACTTATAAACAAGCTTATCGCGGTGATATTCCTCAAAAGCAAATGCCACAATCTATAGTTAGTATTAATAGTGCTGAGCTTAATAAAAAAGGAATTACTCAACTACAAGATGCGCTTGATTTTTCAGCTAGTATTTCACGTAAAAACAATAGCGGTGCATTGTGGGATAGCTTTTCTATTCGTGGCCTTTCGGGTAACGAAAATATGCCATCGGGCTATTTAGTTAATGGCTTTAGCGGTGGGCGTGGTTTTAGCGGCCCGCGTGATGTATCTAGCATTGATTACATTGAAGTACTAAAAGGCCCAGGCTCAGCACTTTATGGGCGATCAGAGCCAGGCGGGACTGTAAATATTGTAACTAAAAAGCCACAGTTTGATTCACAAGGTGAGCTAAAACTAAGCTTAGGCAGCGACAGTTTTAATCGCGTTGAAGGCGATTACACCAGCGGCATTAACGATACCACCGCGTTTAGAATAAATGGCGCATGGCAAGATAGTGACAGCTACCGCGATGAGGTATACACCAATAAAAAGGTGATTACGCCGTCTATTTATCATCAAATAAACGCATCGACCAGTGTAACTTATGAGTTTGAATACGTAGATTTAGCTCAGCTATTCGATCGTGGTATTGTTGTACTCGATAACGATTTTGACACCGTACCAAGCACGCGCTATTTGGGTAACCCAAACGATGGAGACACGCAGGTTTACTCTCGAGGCCACCAAATTACGCTTAACCACGATATTAACGACGAATGGTCACTCGTTGTAGGTGCAAATTATCGAGACTCTAGCTTAACGGGTTTTTCGTCAGATGCAGAACTTGCACCGTCACGCCAATCGTTATTTGACGATGGCCGCACACTTACCCGCCAGCAGCGCTATCGCGACTACGAAGTAGAAGATTTAAGTGTAAAGTTTGAAGTTAGCGGACGTTTAGATACAGCCGGCATTACGCATCATTTATTAATAGGTATTGATGCATATAAATACGATTTGCGCACGGCGCTTTCTCGTTATCGTGGCGGTAATGGCACTTATACTATTGATATTTTTGAGCCTGATTATTCTGGTGAACGTCCTGCTGTTTCGCTACTTTATGAAAATGATGAAGAGCAAAACGCTTACGGTATTTACATTCAAGATCAAATGGATATCACTGATAAGTTTAAACTTTTACTTGGCCTTAGATTTGATAGCGTAGACCAAGATATTTTAGAAACCAACAGCGGTGTATTTTCAACCAGTTCTGAGAGCCAAATAAGCCCACGCGTTGGCGTAGTGTACGAACTAAATAATACAATAACCTTTTACAGCAGTTACTCTGAAGGCTTTTTACCACTGAGCGGTACTGATGCAAACGGCGACCCGTTTGGCTTTGAGTACAGCGACTCGTTTGAAGTTGGTGCTAAGTTTGAATACCTAGGTGTAAACGGTACTGTGGCACTTTTTGATGCTTCTAAAAGTAATATGTTAGTGGCAGATCCAGTAAACGTTGGTTTTTCGGCTCCCATTGGTAAAGCTGATAGCAAAGGGTTTGAGCTTGATTTAAATACCTATATTACCGATGCAACAGCATTTAACTTATCGTACGCCTATATAGATGCCACCACAGCAAACGACATTATTAATGCCGATTGGGGCGTGCCAATAGAAAAAGGCAGCCCACTGGTAAATGTACCAAAAAACAATCTAAACCTTACACTTAGCCATCAAACAGCATTAATGGGTAAAGAGCTTGAATTTGGTGCAAGTTACCAATATACCAGCAGCCGCCTAGGTGATGCCGCAGATTTGAGCTTTAGACTACCAAGTTACCAATTGGTCGGCCTGTTTGGTCAATTAAATTTAACAGATAAAACAGAGCTAAATGTGAGCATTAATAACATTTTTAATGAAGACTACGCTCAAAGTAGTTACAACGCTTTGTGGGTTTATCCGGGGGCGCCTACGCAATTTAAAATGTCGATAGCTTATAATTTTTAATAGCTTAGCTTATTAAGCCTTTAAACAGTTTTCATCCTGAAGCGCCTTAATTTAATAATTAAGGCGCTTTTTTATTTAAATTAAGGTTTCTTAAGTTTTCTTTAAGTTTCGCTCGCTAAGTTACAAACATACACTTTATATGAGCGATGTTTATGCAATTAGCACACCTACCTTCATCACCCGTTTATATTCAAAATAACTCACGCTTTGTTAGTGCTCGCGTTAATGATGAGCATAGAAGTGCGTTAGAAAACACAGTTAAAGAAGGGTTTTTAGTCGCTTACAACGCCACGCTTACCTCTTTTATGCCATTACTTTGCCAATATACGACAAACGAAGGGCAATGCACATTGGGTTTAAGGCAAGCAACAGCTCCTCTATTTATAGAGCAATACTTAGCACAGCCCATTGAGCATTTTTTACCTGAGAACACTCAGCGTAATAAAGTATTTGAGCTTGGCAATCTATGCTCTACACATCGCAAAGCAACGCTTGGGCATTTTATTGTTGTTAATGAAGCCCTGCAAAGTGTAGGAGCAAAACATTTAGTATTTTGCGCCACTAAAAAAGTACGTGCACTGCTGCGCTTATTAGGCGTTAACTGCACTGAAATTGCTGTGGCAAACAGTTTTGTTGTGGAGCATCCGCTAAGTTGGGGAAGTTACTACGCTAATCAGCCTACCGTATGCGTTGTGAGTTTAGAGCAAGCTCACCAACAAGTATTAAATACCCCAATGCTTTATAGTTTAATGCAGCAAAACCACTCAAATATCAATTCTTTGGTAAATGCGTTGGTGAACGTATGAATTACTATAATACCCATGCAATATCGCCATTAATTATTGCTTATAATAAAGAACAAACACTTGAAATTAACGGGGATGAGTTTAACCAGCAAATACAAAAAGTAGTAAAAATACTACATAGCTTTAACGGCAAATGTATCGCTTATAAGCTCGATAATACGCCAGCTTGGCTTGTTATTGATGCCGCTGCTGCAGTTTCTAATAAAGTGGCTGTGCCAATTGCTCACTTTTTTAGTGAACAACAAATTCAATATGTACTAGCTCAATGTGGCGCTAATGTATTTATGAGCGACACACTAAACCCTTTATTTGGGGAGCCGGCTGCATCAATTACTTTATTTGAGTGTTACACATTATATATTTACGAAATCGTTGTAGCTAACCCCGGCAGTTATTTTCCAGAAACTCAAAAAGTAACATTTACATCAGGATCAACCGGGCAACCAAAAGGCGTGTGTTTATCTGCAAAGAGCCAAATGCAGGTAGCGCAATCTCTGTGCGATAAAATTAATATTAAAAAGCCTGTGCATTTATGTTTATTGCCGCTTGCTGTATTGCTTGAAAATATAGCCGGTGTGTATGCCCCTTTAAAAAGTGGCGGTACAGTGCATTTAATGCCGTTAAATGAATTAGGCTTTGTTGGTACTGCATTAAAACAGCCCGCACAGCTTATAGCTGCTATTGATAAAGTTAAGCCAAATACGCTTATTTTAGTGCCTGAACTATTAGCATGCTTAGTTACTTTTGCAGAAGATGGGTGGCAACCGCCTAGTTCGTTACAGTTTATTGCCGTAGGTGGTGCGCTTGTCAGCGAAATGCTATTAACCAAAGCGCGTAGCTTAAATTTACCGGTATACCAAGGCTATGGGCTGTCTGAGGCGGCATCTGTAGTTAGTTTAAATACACCCACAAACGATAACATCCACAGTGCCGGCTCTGTGTTACCTCATATTCAAACCAAAATTGAAAATGGTCAGCTTTTTATAAAAGGCGATTTGTTTTTAGGTTACTTAAACCATCAACCTCACAACAAAAACCAGTGGTATGCAACCGGCGATCTAGTCGAGCAGCGTCAAAATACTTTATTTATTAAAGGCCGATTAAAAAACCTAATTATTACCAGCATGGGTCGTAACATCAGTGCCGAGTGGCCTGAATCACTATTACTCAGTCAAAGCGGTATTTTACAAGCCGTTGTGTTTGGTGAGGGGCGACCTTTTCTCAGTGCCATTATTTACGCCGATACAAAGCTAAGTAACCCAGTGTTAGCGCAGTACATTAACGAAATTAATAAACAACTACCCGACTATGCACGAATTCAAAAGTGGCATCGTTTAGCTGCCCCATTAAGTGTGCAACAAGGATTATTAACAACAAATAATCGCCCAAAACGAGATGCCATAAGTAAGCAGTACCATGCTGTGTTTGAGCAATTTTACCGACTTGGAGAAGTAATTAATGAGTGATTTTTTTAACACCCTTAAAGAGCAAACTAAACAAGAGCAAAACTACCTGCTTGCAGCGCCGATTATCCAGCGTGTTTTTAAAGGCGAAGCATCACTTGAAGAATACGCCTCGTTTTTAGCACAAGCGTATCACCATGTTAAGCACACTGTGCCATTAATGATGTCGGTTGGTGCACGATTAACCGACGAACAAGAATGGCTGCGCGAAGCAGTCGCAGAATATATTGAAGAAGAGATTGGTCATCAAGAGTGGGTACTTAATGACATTGCAGCATGTGGTTTTGACAAAGAAACAGTACGGTGTAGTCAGCCGCAATTTGCTACCGAAATGATGGTGTCGTATGCGTACGACTCTATTGCACGTAAAAATCCGTTGAGCTTTTTTGGCATGGTGCATGTGCTTGAAGGCACTTCTATAGCGCTTGCTGATGGCGCGGCTTCAAACATTGCAAATGCTGTGGGCTTACCTAAAAAAGCATTTAGTTATTTAACCTCTCACGGCGCGCTTGATATAGAGCATGTAAAGTTTTTTGAAAACCTAATGAATCAAATAACAGACGAGGCGGATCAGCAAGCCATACTTCATGGTGCAAAGTGCTTTTATCGTTTATACGGCGATATATTTCGTGGACTCGATGACGAACCATTTTTTAAAGCACGTGCACAAGGCAAATTGGCATGAGTAGTTCTTTGTGTGTGCTCACTGGTGCAACAGGCGGAATAGGGCAAGCGATTGCTAAAGCCCTATATGCAAAAGGGTGGAAGTTACTGCTTGTAGGGCGAAATACCCAAGCCCTTGAAAAACTGAGCCGTGCATGCCCAGACAGTGAAATATTTACGGGCGATTTAACCGACGATACAACACGTATTAACCTAGCAATAAAAGCCAAGCAACTCGGCGGCGTTAAATTACTTATTAATAACGCCGGTATAAATGCAATGCAAAGCCTTGAGCACACAAGTAATGAGCAAATAGATAATATGCTCATTACTAATTTGTCGGTGCCTATTAAATTATGCCAGCTATTTTTAGGGCAGTTAGCGTATACCAAAGGCACCATTGTTAACGTGGGATCATCGTTTGGCAGTATTGGCTACCCGTTTCAAACGCTTTATTGCGCCAGTAAATTCGGTTTACGTGGCTTTACAGAAGCGCTCTCTCGTGAGCTTAACGGCTCAGGCATTAAAGTGACCTATTTAGCACCAAGAGCAACAGATACATCTATTAATAGCAGTAAAGCGCGGGCAATGAATAAAGAGCTCGGTAATAAAATGGACTCGCCAGAATTAGTTGCTCAAGAGTTATTAGCTCTTATAAGTTCAAACCAAACAAGGCGCTTTATTGGTTTCCCTGAAAAATTATTTGCACGCATAAATGGCGTATTCCCAAGCGTTGTTGATAACGCTATTGCAAAGCAACTTCCTAAAATTAAACGTTTTTTAAGTTAACAAACACACAAGGGCAAAATTATGTATAAATTTACACTCACATTTTATTTAATACTAACCTCTGTATTTGCAACTGCAGTACACGCAGATGAAGCGCAAGACTTAACCGATATTCAACAAAAGTGGGCAATTGCTAATTACGAACTTGAAGACGATGCGCAAATAGACGCGTTTACGCAACTAAGTGAGCAAAGCGCATTATTTGTTAAAAACTATCCAAGCTCAGCGCAAACACATATTTGGAATGGCATTGTGTTAGCTAGTTTTGCTGGCGCAAAAGGGGGCTTGGGCGCACTTGGTTTAGCAAAAGAAGCAAAAGCGTCACTCGAAAATGCACTCTCGATTGATGGCACTGCATTAAATGGCTCAGCTTACGCAAGCCTTGCAACGCTTTATAGCAAAGTACCTGGCTGGCCAATTGGTTTTGGTGATGACGACAAAGCTGAAAAATTATTTAAACAAGCGCTCGCTTTTAATCTCGAAGGCATTGATACTAATTACTTATACGGTGAATACTTGTATGACGAAGGCGATTATAAACAAGCTAAAGCACGACTACTTGTAGCACAAGCTGCTGGGATTCGTGATACTCGGGCAAAAGCAGATAAATATCGTCAACAAGCAATAAGTCAGCTATTGGCAAAAGTAGATAAAAAATTAAAAAGATAAACACATAATGCATTTATTACTCGTTGAGGACGATCATTTAGTGGCGCAAGGGCTTATTCGCTCTTTGCGCCAAGAGGGCTACAGCGTAGAGCACAGTGGCACAGTAAAGCACGCCTTAGAGTGCCTTTCTAGTGGTGAGATTGAGCTTGTTATTCTCGATTTAGGATTGCCTGATGGCGACGGCTCGCAAGTTTTAAAGCATATTAAAGCGCAAAAAAAAGTTATTCCTGTGGTTATTTTAACTGCTCGCGGCAGTATTGACGACAAAGTCCAAGGGCTCGATATGGGGGCAGATGATTATCTTGCAAAGCCGTTTGACCCTGCTGAGTTATTTGCTCGATTACGTGTAGCAAGCCGGCGCATTAACCAAACTCAGTCAAGCTTATTGCGCTGTGGTGATGTAGTAATGGATACCTCTGCTCATACAGTTAAACTAAGTGGGCAGTCACTTACGCTACCGCGAAGAGAATACATGCTTTTAAAAGCGCTGATGGAAAATCAGGGAAGGGTACAATCAAAACAACAACTCGAAAACAAACTTTACCAATGGGGTGAAGAAGTTGGCTCTAATGCCATAGAGGTGCATATTCATCATCTTCGTAAAAAATTCCCTAGTGATTTTATTAAAACCTTACGTGGCATTGGCTACGTGGTTGGTAAGCGTTAGAGTGTATTTGTTTTTCGAGGTTGAAAATGTCTATTCGTAAACGTCTGACCTTAATTTTACTTTCAATGATGGTGCTAACTTGCTTTTTAGCATTAGTAAAAGGCTATCAAAAAAGTATGCACCACGGTGAAAGTTTGCTTGATGATGAACTTAAAATAGTAGCTGGCGTTTTAATTGAGCAACCATTGGCACTAAGCACAGATGCAGTACAAGTAAGTAATAATAGCGCTCAGTTGTTGTATCAAATTTGGCAAAATAATAATTTACTTAGTGGCTCATCGAGTTTAACGAATAACCAAATTAGTTTTAGCGAGGGCTTTCAAACGGCCAATGTAGCAGGGCAGCGTATGCGGGTATTTGTGATGAGTAAAAACACCCGTAAAATCATCGTTGCTGAACCTATGGCAAAGCGTTTTGAATTAGCTGAAGCCGTTATTTTATCTGCAATGTTACCTATGCTATGGGCAGTCCCTCTGCTTGCTATTTTTATTAGCTTTTTTGTTAAATACGCATTAGCCCCTCTTACTCGATTATCTAAGCAGTTAGCGTCTCGCCAAGCGAACGACTTTACGCCAATTAACTGGCAAGTAACCGACGAGGAAATTAAACCGGTTATTAATCGTTTAAACGACTTATTTAAACGCGTAGAAACTGCCTACTTACGGGAGCGCTTTTTTGCCTCAGATGCAGCTCACGAATTACGTACCCCACTTAGTAGTTTAAAAATTAATGTACATAATTTGGCTAATAAACAAAGTAATCTGCAAGACCATCAAGAATTACAAGCTATGTCGCAGGGCATTAATCGTTTAAGTAATATTGTCGAGCAAATGCTAATTTTAGGGCGCACTCAGCCTGAACAATGGCAGAGGCAATTTAGTGAACAATCATTGCTAACGATTACTCAGCAAGTCGTATCGGAGCAATACGACAAAATAGATGAAAAAAACCAAACCATTAGTCTTGAAGGCGATGATTTTGTAATTAATGGTGATGAGTTTACATTAACCACACTTATCGCTAATTTACTTAGCAATGCCATAAAGTACACACCTGATAATGGTCAGATTATAATTAAATTAGTACCAAGTAATGACGGCTTTAGTTGGCAAATTGATGATTCTGGTGCGGGTATGACTGAAGAACAAAAAGAGCGAATATTCAATCGTTTTTATCGAGTAGGTGGCGATCAGCATCCATCAGGCGAGCAAGGTGCTGGTTTAGGTATGGCGATTGTGCAACATATAATTGCTATTTATGGCGCAAGTATTCATTTAGCGAATAGCCCTTTAGGCGGACTAACCGTTAAGGTTACTTTTACAGGAGTAAAAAGTGACTAAACGTTTATTTAATCGGTGCCTTTGTTGTTTGCTATTTTTGTCGTTTAACGCGGCGAGTAAAGAGTACCTTATTGTTTTGAAAGATCACTTGTTCTACCCCTCACAAATTACCATTCCCGCAAATAAAAAAGTAAAACTATTGATAGAAAACCAAGATAGCACACCAGAAGAGTTTGATAGCTTTGATCTAAACAGAGAAAAAGTACTCTACCCAAACCGTAAAAGCATTATTTATATAGGGCCGCTTAGTAAAGGGTATTACGAATTTTTTGGTGAGTTTTCGCCCAATACAGCAAGGGGCGTTGTAATAGTTGATGATGAGGAAGCGAAGCATGCTAATAACTAGTTTAGTCATGAGCCTTAATCAATTGCTACCTGTGGCTATTTTATTAGTGCTACTACAAGTAGTTAAAAAACAAAGCGCTTTAAAAATAGGATCTGCTTTATTAATTGGCGCGCTCATGTCGTTTTTGTACATGCAAAGTGCGTCGTGGGTGAGCCAGTGGTTTGAACACCAAGGGCTAGAGTACTCACAAATAGGGCTATGTATTACTATATTTATAGCCGTATTAGTATTTGCAATAAAACAAAAATCAGCGGCTTTTTATATTGCTGTTATAAGCACAATAACATTGTATTTAAGCCACTATATTATTTACCTCACCAGTTTTTGGCAAAGTAATGATGCAGGGCAAAGCTTATTTATTGGCACTTTATTAGGTGTTGGAATTTGTTTAAGTTTTAGCGTATTGCTGTACTTTTTAATGAATGCAATTAAGCACCGCTTTGGTATGTATCCGCTTTTTACTTTGCTTGCTTTTAACAGCGCGGCTAAGTTATTAGTTGCACTGGATTTGGCAAGCCAAATAGACTTAATTACCAACACCGCAACCGTGTGGGATTTACGCGATGTATTAAGCGAAAACTCTGAGCTCGGGCGCGTACTGCGTGCTCTTGTTGGTTACGAGGCTACCCCTGATCTAATGAGTGTACTTATATATAGTACTAGTAGCGTGATATTTTTATCACTTTGTTATGTTATTTCGGCTTCAATATCTAAGGAACGTGTATGAAAGCACTCAACCTATATTTAGCGCTTAGCTTTACCGTTTTTTGTTTGTTGGTACTTTCAATCCCAGCAAAGGCCGATGGAATTGTTGTTGATAAGGTATATCACCCCTATGTTTTACCTTTTGAGCGAGAGTTTGAATGGCGGTTAGTGTCGCACCAAACAGATAGTGGCAACATACTAGCGCAGCGTTTGGGTGGTGGCGGTGCTATTAACGATACAATGGCACTAGAAGGCTATTTAGTTGGTGAGCGAGATGACAACGGCGACTTTGGTTTAGAAGCTTATGAGCTTGAACTACGCTGGCAATTAATTGAGCAAGGTAAATTATGGGCTGATTGGGGGGCATTATTTGAGCTTGAAAAAAAACATAATGAAGATGTGTATGAAGCAACTTCGGGTTTTGTGATCGAAAAAGAGTTTGGCAAAACAAGCTTAACTATGAATGCTTTTTTGGTTTACGAGTGGGGGCAGGATATACAAAATGAATGGGAAAGCGAGTTTAGAGCGCAATATCGCTATCGATATCGTTCTGCTTTTCAGCCATCTATTGAGGTGTACGTAGGAGAAGACTTTGTTGGCATAGGGCCTGGGTTTATAGGTTTGCAGCGTTTTGATGGACAAAAGCAGTTAAAATGGGAAGCGGGTTTTATCACTGAGATAAGCCAATCAGAAAAAAATCATAGTTTTAGGCTCGCATTAGAATTTGAATTTTAATAACCAAGGAAAGCGGTTTTGGTTGTTTATCACTCTGATTATAGATAGGTACTTGACATATTTTAAAAAATCTATATAGTGGGCTGCAGCTAGAAAGAAAGCATGTAAGCTATAAATCTCCATTTCGATGTTGTATAAGTAATACTTGTAGTACCGTCCTGAAGTTTTTAAAGTACCATCTCATTTTTTGCTACACCCGCTCTTATGAGCATATTTTTTATTTTATATCAGGATATTACAATGTCTAACATCGTATCAGGTACAGTTAAGTGGTTCAACGAGTCTAAAGGTTTTGGTTTCATCGAGCAAGAAAATGGCCCAGACGTTTTCGCACATTTCTCAGCAATCAAAAGCGAAGGTTTCAAAACTTTAGCTGAAGGCCAACGTGTAGAGTTTACTCTTTCACAAGGTCAAAAAGGTCCACAAGCTGATAACATCACAGCTGTATAATTTTACTTTTTAAGTAAAATGAAAAAAAAGCGCTTAAGGCGCTTTTTTTGTGTCTGAAATTTGACTCAACCTAAGCTGCACTTATTATTAATGTAAGTTCATCAGTAGGTATCGTTATCATTAAATCCTTCCTTATACTTGTTTTTATATTTATCAGTCATTACGCACAGGCTGAAGATTTCAAGCTCACGGTCTACACTGAGCACTTTTCGCCATACAATTTTGAAAACAAAGCGCGTCAACTTGTTGGCATAAATCTCGATATTGTAAAAGATGTATGCATTGCGTCAGACATTACCTGTGAATTTAAAATATTTCCTTGGAAACGTGCTTACAGCCTAGTCCAAAAAGAAAAGCATTCAGGTATTATCTCTATCGCTAAAACATCTCAAAGAACGCCTATTTTTAATTGGGTAGGGCCTTTGGCATCCAGTGAAACATTTTTTTATAAACTTAAAAAAAATACTCAGTTAAAAATGAATAGCTTAAATGAAGCAAAGCAGTTTTCACTTGCTATCGTAAGAGGGGATATTTACGAATCCATAATTAAAAAAGTAGGGTTTGAAGCAGGTAAAAACCTTTTGTCCATAGGTGATGAAAAGCAATATATGCACTTGTTTTTAAATAGTAAAATAGATTTGATTTTAGGCTCTGAATACACCATTGGTTATCAACTTTCGCCTTTTGGGTATAGTGAAGACGATGTCGTTAGGCTGCAGGAATTACCATTACCTGAGATAGCAGGTAACTACATCGCGTTTAATAAATTAGTACCCAATTACATTGTAGAGCGTTTTAATAGGGAGTTTGAAAAGCTTAAAAAGAAGGATAACTTTTCGGCTTATAAAAAACGTTATAAGCGCTAATGTTAGTACCTGTAAGGCAGCCCTTTCTTTTGCTTTATTTTTAAAAATGCAGCTTGCAGTGATTCTATTAAATGCATATCTGTTTTTTTATTCGCAGCTAAATAAGCATCAATTGTTAGCTCATCTATTTTATAAATAAACTTTAAGTGTGCTGGTTTGAGCTTTAGATAATCACTCATCTGCTGCATATATAAAGGATCGTCTACAATTAAATCTACTTTTTTAGCGAGTAGTAAAGAGTATGACTTTTGAATATCAGAGGTTAAAACAACTTCAAACCCCAGTTTTGCGAGGGTTTGTGTTGAAAAATCATTGCGCTGCATAGCAATTTTGTACACTTTAGCTTGTTCAGTAGTGTTTATAATAAGATCATCTCGCTCTGATAGGCCAATAAAGCCTAGTTCAAAACGTTCGACAGGTCCTATCCAATAAAATTTGTCTTCTCGCTCTACAGTGCGTGCAAGGCTGTATATAAAGGTATTTTTAAGCTCATCTGCAATTTTATAAGCACGTGCCCAAGGGTACATTTGAATGTTAGGTGTTAGATCAGCCTCAGCAAATATATCTCTAATAAATTGAGTACCTTCACCTGCTACCTCACCATCAATCAACACCTGGTTTGGCGGTGCTAACTCTGTAACAACAAGGATGGGTTCTTTTGCTTGAACATACACAGAGCAAATTAAAAAAAGAGAATAAAGAATATATTTCACAATAGCGGATCGTTAGTCGGTTAGCTTAAGTAATATAAGTGTGGCTGAAAATACGAAAAACACAAAAAATATTTATGTGAATTTGTTACTAAGATATTGGTTTATTTGAGTTATATATAACCATAAATAAGGTTAAATAGCTTGAAGGTGGGGGAGTGTATAAATGTGGAAGGCCTAAAACGATAAAAGGGCCTTGCGGCCCTTGGTGAAGTATCGTTCAAGTCAGATAGAGCTTTAACCCCTTAAAGCGCTATCCTCTTGTTTTGCAACACCGGTGTTCATCTCAATAAGTTTCTAAGCTAGCGAGAGGAAAAACCCAGCAATTGCTGCGCTCATAAGGTTAGCCATAGATCCTGCTAACACTGCTCTGAGCCCTAAGCGTGCGATATCCTTCCGCCGACTAGGCGCCATACCGCCTAACCCACCTAGTAAAATGGCTATCGATGATAAGTTAGCAAAGCCACATAGAGCAAAAGTAACAATTGCTTGTGTGTGCGCGCTTAACGTATCGCGATAATTTATAAAGTCTAAGTAAGCAACAAACTCGTTCACTACTATCTTTTGACCAATAAAGCTGCCGGCTATAATTGCTTCATCCCATGGCACACCTAGTAACCATGCAACAGGAGCAAATACATAACCTAATATTTCTTGAAGCGTTAATGTTGGGTAATCAAACCACCCACCAATACCACCTAATAAACCGTTTAGTAGTGCAATTAGCGCTACAAAAGCAAGTAACATTGCACCTACATTAAGTGCTAAATGCATACCGTTTGCTGCACCTGATGCAGCTGCATCAATTACATTTACAGGCTTATCTTCGTCATCTAAATCTAAATCAGCTAAGTTATCTTTAGGCGTTTCAGTTTCTGGCACAATCATCTTGGCCATTAAAAAACCACCTGGAGCAGCCATAAAGCTCGCTGCTATTAAATACTTAAGATCTACGCCAATAATAACGTAACCGGCCATTACAGAGCCTGCCACAGTGGCTAAGCCACCTACCATCACTGCAAACAATTCCGATTTAGTCATTGTTGCTATAAATGGCTTAACTATTAGCGGTGCTTCAGTTTGGCCAACAAAAATATTTGCTGTCGCTGAAAGCGATTCTGTGCGAGAGGTTTTCAATAATTTTTGTAAACCGCCGCCTAAAATCCTAATTATCCAATCCATAATGCCAAGGTGATACAACACAGCAACAAGTGCTGAGAAAAACACGATAACGGGCAAAACTTGAATCGCAAAAATAAAACCTAATGTGTCTTGTGAGGCAAGTGGGCCAAACAAAAACCCAATACCGTCGTTTGCATAACCAATAACCGACGATACGGCTGCTGACATGCTCGTTAACACATTTTTTCCCGCTTCAAAAAACAGGACAAAACCGCCAATAACAACTTGCATCGCAAATGCTATACCAACGGTTCTTAAATTAATTGCCTTGCGATTAGTTGATGCCGCAAAGGCAATGCTTAGTAGCACACACATGCCCACTAAGCTCATAAATGTTGTCATACAAATGTTTCCCGTTGTTATTCTTGTAGTAAATATTTTATCTTACTTTTTATTATATCAATCGCAACGCGGTTCATACCGCCTCGAGTCACAACTAAATCTGCGTTATGCTTAGAAGGCTCAATAAATTGATAAAACATCGGTCTAACAGTTGCTTGATACTGCTCAACAACAGATTGTAATGTTCTGCCTCGTTGCTCCATATCACGTTGCATACGACGCATTAAGCAAATATCTAAAGGCGTATCTATAAACACCTTAATATCAAATTCTTTATTAAGCGCTTTGTCACTCAATAATAAAATACCTTCAACAATGAGTATTTTAGCAGCAGGCACTCGGCGAGTTTTCTCGCTACGTGTATGCTGTGCATAATCATACGTTGGTACTTCAACTGAATTTCCACTACGAAGCTGTGTTAAATGCTCAAGCATTAACGCATGTTCAAATGCATCAGGATGGTCGTAATTCGTTTGCGTACGATGCGCCATCGGTAAATGCGACTGATCCTTGTAGTAAGCATCTTCTTCAATAATGGCGATAGCGCCTGGTTCAAGCTCATTAACCAATTCATTGTATATAGTTTGGCTAAAAAGAGATTTGCCCGACGCAGACGCGCCTGCAATAGCTATAATAGTAGTTCGTGTCACTAAAGTTCTCACCCACACAGAAGGATATATTGTTGGTAGATCACAATAGCAAAAAAGACACGATTAATCTCTTTTGCTTCGCTTAAGAATGCAAATTTATAATGTTTAGGTTTTATGAAACAGGACTTTTGTCCTGTACGGAAAAATCGATCAGCGGATAAAGTAACCACCTAGAATCAAAGTGAGGTCAAAATGGCAAGAGCAATTATCTTAATGGCAGATAGCCTAGGAATCGGTGCAGCACCAGATGCAGATAAATTCGGCGATCTTGGGGCTAATACATTCGCTCACTTACTAAAAGCATATTACGACGAAACAGGCGCTGCATTATCGCTTCCTAACCTATCAAAACTTGGGTTAGTGGATGCATGTGAAGCTGCCGGTGGAGAACCGTGTTTAATTTCAGACCGCCAAGCTTCTCAAGGAGCATGGGGTTACGCTAAAGAATTATCTAGCGGAAAAGACACGCCATCAGGTCATTGGGAAATGGCAGGAGTACCTGTGTTATTTGATTGGGGATATTTCCCAAAAACACAGCCAAGTTTCCCACAAGAATTTATAGACGAGTTTATAGCTCGTACTGGTATCCCTGGCATTTTAGGCAACTGCCATGCATCGGGAACAACCATTTTAGAACAGCTAGGTGAAGAGCACGTAAAAACAGGTAAACCAATCTGTTACACCTCAGCTGATAGCGTGTTTCAAATAGCCGCGCATGAAGAGTCATTCGGCCTAGAGAAGCTTTATCAAGTTTGCGAAATCGCACGGGCGCTACTTGATGAAATGAATATAGGACGAGTGATTGCGCGGCCATTTTTGGGTTCAAATAGCCAAGACTTTGCCCGCACAGGTAATCGTCGCGACTATTCAGTGCTTCCGCCAGCACCAACATTGCTAGATGTGTTAGCAAAAGACGGCGGCGAAGTAATTAGTATTGGTAAAATTTCAGATATTTACGCGCATCAGGGCATAACCCAAAAGCATAAAGCACCTGGGCTTATGAACTTGCTAGAAAAAACCAGCGAAGTAATGAAAAGCGCACCAGATCATAGCTTAATCTTTACTAACCTAGTTGATTTTGATGAAAAATTTGGTCATCGCCGTAACCCAGTAGGTTATGCAAAAGCATTAAAAGAATTTGATGACTATTTACCAACTATACTAAAACAGTTAAACGCAGATGATATATTAATGATCACTGCAGATCACGGTTGTGACCCAACCTTTCCAGGTTCTGAGCACACTCGCGAATATGTACCGGTTATTGCATATAAACCAGGTATGAGTAACACACCTCTAGGTGAACGCAACAGCTTTGCAGATATCGGTCAAACACTGGCACAGTGGTTTAACTTATCTGCGCTTGATTACGGCGACAGCTTTTTAAATGAGCTAACAACGCCAAATAAAAAGGAAAACAATTAATGAGTACTCCGCATATCAGTGCAAACGTTGGTGATTTCGCCGAAACAGTATTAATGCCAGGCGATCCGCTACGTGCGCAATATATTGCTGAAAACTTTTTAGATGATGCAGTACAGGTTACAGGTGTTCGTAACATGTACGGTTTCACTGGTACTTACAAAGGTAAGCCAGTAAGCATCATGGGTTCAGGCATGGGCATTCCATCAATGTCTATTTATGCACGTGAGCTAATTGTAAGCTTTGGCGTTAAAAATATTATACGTATTGGTACGTGTGGGGGTATTGGCACAGATATCAAAATCCGTGACGTAATTTTTGCACAAGGTGCAAGCACAGATTCAAACGTAAACCGTGCACGTGTTCGTGGCTACGATTTTGCTGCTATTGCTAACTTTGACCTACTTTTAAACGGTGTAAACGCCGCTAAAGAGCTAGGAATAGAAGCAAAAGTAGGTAACGTATTTACAACCGACACTTTCTACCAAGCAGACGACTCGTTCTATAAAGACTTAGACAAGTTAGGCATGCTAGCAGTAGATATGGAAACAGCCGGTTTATATGGCGTTGCAGCTGAATACGGCGCAAATGCAATGGCATTATTTACAGTAAGTGACCACGTAATCACCGGTGAAGCAACACCTGCTGATGAGCGTCAAAGCACGTTTAACGAAATGGTTAAAATTGCATTAGAGTCAATAGCTTAAATAATACATAACAGTTCCTTGGTAACGTATTCACTAAGTTTTGGAGACACGCCCAAAGTGAAGTGAGACTAACCTCCAAAGCCGCATTTTATGCGGCTTTTTTTATGCCTGAAGAAAATGGGTAGCAGCTTCTAATTACTTATACCAATTCGCTTAATTAAGTGATCTATTTTGAGGATGGAAAACGTGTTGATAGCTAGGCAAAAAATTCGCTATTTAGTTGTTCTAAATGAGAATTTTTTAACGCAGGTAGCGACACGTTTAGCCCCTAAAAATGATTAAGTATTATTGCGGGTTGGTATTAATTCAACCATCCTAAAAACTACGTTTTTAAACGCCTGCAAGCAGCGCGTCTACAGGTAAATTAAACTGCTGAGTGTAAGTTTTCCACGTAGGCGCAGAGCTTGCTCGCGCGAGAAGCACTTAAGCTAACTACTCTAAAAGCGCAGCATCTCTAAACCTATTTGTGTATAACAGCCCTAAAAAACAATATGCACGCAGAGAAGAAAAGGAGGAGCAAATGAGAAGAGCAAAACCAATGCTGACTCGGCATTATAAAAGTACAAGCGTTGCTTTAAAAGCTTGTAACCTGCGCGAATAGCTGTGTTTATACCAAGTTTAGAGTATGACTTGTTGCTCATGTTAGAAGCACAGTTTCTGATTGTTTTTATTATTTTAACTTCTAAGCTCTTCTCTAAAAGCGCAGCGTCTCTAAACCTCTTTGTGAATTAATCACTTTTGATCTTAGCTCTACGCTAGAGCTGAGTTTGTAGAGCGCAGTTAAGCTTCTAATTACACAACAAACTTTACCTTTAAAAACAAAAAAAGGGCCAAGGCCCTTTTTTATGGTGTTGCGCCTAATCATACAGGCCAAATTCTGAGTGCTTAAACAACTTCACCAGCCACTATCGTATTAAAGCTGTCGTTGTCATGCAGGCTTGCAAATGCGCTCTCGTGTAATAATTCATTACGTAAGTTTGGAGAGTATTCAAGTGCCATTTTAATATCGGCTAAGGCATCAGCATGCTTATGTGTTAGTGCATAAGCACAGGCTCGTTGCCAATAGGCATAACCATAGTCACTATCTATATCAATAGCTTGATTACACAGCTCAATGGCTTGTGCTGTTTCGTTTATTTCTAGTAGTGCATCGGCTTTATAAGCAATGGCTTCCACATCTTCAGGTTTGCGATTGAGTATTTCGTCAAAAATTTCAATTTTATTTGCAAAATCACTTTCTAGGTTTGCGCGCATCCACAACGAATGAACTTCGTTAGTCACCGATATGCGCTCTTGGTTGCTGAGTATTTCTTCTGAGCGAACGCGTAGTTTTTCTTCAAGAATTTTTAATCGGTCTTCATACTCGTCTGTAATTACACTCACACGCGTATTTACAATATCTTCTACTTTGTTTTTAACATCGCGCAACGAGTTCCAACCCACTAAAACTAAAATCGACGCCGTAGCGGTAATTATAAAAAACACATTATTAATGGTATCTGT
This sequence comes from Pseudoalteromonas sp. SR43-5, assembly GCF_014163835.1. NCBI lineage: Bacteria > Pseudomonadati > Pseudomonadota > Gammaproteobacteria > Alteromonadales > Pseudoalteromonadaceae > Pseudoalteromonas > Pseudoalteromonas sp. SR43-5. The sequence continues at coordinate 109,403 of NZ_JACJEA010000007.1, read as the reverse complement.
AGTGTACGTTAATGCGCGATCGGCAGTATCAAGCTGCGCATGAGTAACCTGCTTAGTTACATCTTCACGAAGCTTTTGCTGATCTTGCCTAACTGCTTTTAGCTCATCTAATATGTAACGTTCCATTAGCGGCTTATACATAGGCTCTTTGAGTTGTTGAAGAGCTTGTTGCTCTTGTTGTGCTGTAGGTGAAGCTGGTTGCTTTTCAGCAGAGTTCACTATGCCCGAAAACAAAGTTAAACAAACAAAAAGTACAGATAGGTAATAACGCATTGGTACGCCTAATTAAATTAATTACTGTAATAACTTTAACATGCAGGGCTTAATGGCACTAGGGCGTGTTGTTCTTTGTGGATTAAAATTGACCTAATTTAGATAGGAGCAATAGTTGTAAAATTTTTTTAGCCTAGTGAGCTTAGCAATAATAGGGTAAAGCGTGAGCATATTACCCATGCTCAGGTAATTTGAGTAAAAATAGGCAAAAAAAACCAGCTCAAGGTGAGCTGGCAAAAACTGCTTAAAACAACAATATGTCGTAGGGATTCACAGGAGAACAACTTCATACTAACTGAATATTTATGAACAAATACTTAATTCAATTCAACTAGTTAAAAATATAAGAATACTCAAAGTATTCGGTTTATAAAGTAAAGGTGCATTGGGCTTAAGTAATGCACCTTTATCATTATAACTATCTAACTACAATTTCATGGTGAAGGGGGGTATTCCAATGTGCGCTTTAGTAAACTAAAGCCACTTTCAAACCCTTCACACACCATTACGCCGAAATTTTTCAATTCGATCACAGGTCTAGTAAAAAGATTAAGGTTAATTCACCGATTTTTAAATTTTTTATTTTGCGTAATGCTTTATATGAGCACCATCTGACTTTTTTACTATTATTTTAAACGCCACTTTAAGCCTATTGTTAAATACATCATTAACGTAAGGGCAATCAAAAATATAAATTGGAGCAATCGTTTTAAATAGTATGTTGAGGCTGGCGTAGCATAATTTATACGCCTATATTAAGGATACGTAAGCACTTAGGTAGGCACGCTGAGTAAAAAGTAAGCCTATTAAATAAAAATAACCGTTACTTTTTAAAAAGTTATAAACACATAAGCAATAATACTGATTGATTAAGTATTTTACTTTTCTATTTTAAGGATTTCACAATGAGCAAGCCAACAGCGGGTAAATGCCCTGTTATGCACGGTAGTAATTCAGTTGTTTCTAAAGTAAACACCGATTGGTGGCCAAACACACTCAACTTAGACATTCTTCATCAACACGATACTAAATCAAATCCATACGGCACTAATTTTAACTACGCAGAAGAATTTAAATCTCTAGATTTAGACGAAGTAAAAGCCGACTTAAAAACCTTTATGACCGACAGCCAAGATTGGTGGCCTGCCGATTGGGGGCATTACGGTGGTTTAATGATTCGTATGGCATGGCACTCAGCGGGTACGTACCGTTTATCTGATGGTCGTGGTGGCGCAAGTACCGGTAATCAACGTTTCTCGCCTTTAAATTCATGGCCAGATAACGCAAGCTTAGATAAAGCACGCAGACTTTTATGGCCACTTAAGAAAAAATACGGTAACAAACTCTCATGGGCCGATTTATTTATTCTTGCTGGTAATATGGCATACGAATCAATGGGTCTTAAAATTTATGGTTTTGCGGGCGGCCGTGAAGACATTTGGCATCCAGAAAAAGATATTTACTGGGGTGCAGAAAAAGAATGGTTAGCACCAAGTGATGAACGCTACGACAATGTAGAAAAACCAGACACCATGGAAAACCCATTAGCCGCAGTACAAATGGGCCTAATTTACGTTAACCCTGAAGGTGTTAATGGTATACCAGATCCACAAAAAACGGCAGATCACGTACGTGAAACATTTGCTCGCATGGCGATGGACGATGAAGAAACCGCAGCGCTAACAGTGGGCGGCCATACAGTAGGTAAAACTCACGGTAATGGTAAAGCAGAGCACTTAGGTCCAGAGCCAGAAGCAGCAGACGTTCACGAGCAAGGTTTAGGTTGGAACAGCACCAAAGAAGGCGGCTTTGGTCGTCATACTGTAACTTCAGGCCTTGAAGGCGCATGGACCACACACCCAACTACATGGGATAACGGATACTGCCACTTACTTTTAAATTACGAATGGGAATTAACAAAAAGCCCAGCTGGCGCTCATCAGTGGGAACCTGTAAATATTAAAGAAGAAGACAAACCAGTAGACGTAGAAGATCCATCAATTCGTTTAAACCCAATGATGACCGATGCCGATATGGCCATGAAAGTGGACCCTGCGTACCGTAAAATTATTGAGCGTTTTTATAACGACTTTGAATACTTCTCTGATGTATTTGCACGCGCATGGTTTAAGCTAACTCACCGCGATTTAGGTCCTAAAGCATGTTACTTAGGTAAAGATGTACCAAGCGAAGACCTAATTTGGCAAGATCCTATTCCAGCAGTTGATTACACATTATCAGACGATGAAATCACAAGCTTAAAAGCACAGCTACTTGATTGCGGTGTAAGTGCAAGTGATTTAATAAATACAGCGTGGGATAGTGCACGTACGTATCGTGGTTCTGATCGTCGCGGTGGCGCAAATGGCGCACGTATTCGTTTAGCACCACAAAAAGATTGGCAAGGTAATGAGCCAGAGCGCTTAGCAAGTGTGCTTAGTGCCCTTGAAAAAGTACAGGCGGGTTTATCTAAGCCAGTAAGCATGGCTGATTTAATCGTTTTAGGTGGTACAGCGGCTGTAGAGCAAGCTGCAAAACAAGCCGGTGTTAATGTAACAGTACCATTTGCACCAGGACGAGGGGACGCAACAGACGAAATGACTGATGCAGAATCGTTCGATCCGCTTGAGCCTGTTCATGATGGATTTAGAAACTACCTTAAAAATGACTTTAGCGTATCCTCAGAAGAGCTATTGTTAGAGCGCAGCCAATTAATGGGCTTAACAGCACCAGAAATGACTGCACTTATGGGCGGCATGCGTGTACTAGGCACAAACTACGCAGGCACTAAACATGGCGTATTTACCGATAATGTAGGCACGCTATCTACCGACTTTTTTGTAAACCTAACCGACATGGCTAACAACTGGAAGCCACTAGAGCCAGGTATATATAATATTGTTGAGCGCAAAACAGGCACCATTAAATGGACTGCCACACGCGTAGATTTAGTGTTTGGTTCAAACTCTATTTTACGTGCCCTAAGTGAGTTTTATGCACAAGACGATAATAAAGAACGTTTTGTACATGACTTTGTAAATGCATGGGTAAAAGTAATGAACGCAGACAGGTTCGATCTTAAATAATCTGTACGCTAAATAAAAACGGGGGAGTATTGAATACTCCCCCGTTTTTTATGCGTTTTAATTTTACGGCTAGATAAGCCCGCTTTTTTTAAAGCAATAAAACTTATAAAAGTGCAAAAAGCTTTTGTAGTTGTGGCATATATTCGCTCACAAGTTCAAGGTTGTTTTCGCTTACTAAAGATACTGTAGACTCCTCAGCTGCGCTTGACGATTTACCAAACGATCCCATTAATGAGCTAGCGCCTTTATCTTTAGCACTTTTCATACTTTGAAAACCGCCCATTACTTTATTAGCAGTTTCTTGGTTATCAGCCGAAAGGCCCGACTTAAGATTTTCGATATAAGCCATTGATACTTCAGAACCTACAGTTACTAGCTGCTCTGGCGTAAAGCCGTAACGGTTTGTAATACTCGCAAAGCTTTTGTATAGGTCTTGTTCTTTAATCATGCTTAATGCACTGTTAGCTAAAGAGCTTTGTTCGTCAACACTTTGATCTGCAGAACCACCTAGCATACTTGCTAAATCTAAGTCTTTTAACGACTCTTGGCTGCTTGCCCAGCTAGTCACAGCTGGCAGTGCTTTCATATAGCTTTGAAGTTGACCTTCGTTAATATCCTCTGCAAGGCTTGAGAAACTCATCGCTAATAAGCTAAGTGATACAAGTATTTTTTTCATTGAGCATTTCCTAGTATTAAAGTAGTGCCAATTAGAAGCTAATAAGCAACACTTGCCAACACAAAATAAAATATTGGCTGATTTATAGTACAATTTATGAGAATTTATTTAAGTTCTAAGAATTTAGTTGATTCACCACAAGCTAATGTACTGATGATATAATGTATTTTTGACAAATAGAGCTGAACACAATGTTAACAATTTCAAATACTGTCACTATCGATGAATGGGAACTAGAGCTCACAGCTATTCGTTCGCAAGGTGCCGGTGGTCAAAATGTTAATAAAGTAGCAAGTGCAATTCATTTACGTTTTGACATTAACCGCTCTAAATTACCTGACTTCTACAAAGAACGCTTACTTGCATTAAATGATACAAGAATTACCAAAGACGGCGTCTTAATCATTAAAGCGCAAAGCCACCGTACCCAAGAGCTAAACAGAGAAGATGCCCTTAAGCGTTTAAAGGATTTAATCCTTAGTGCTACGGTAGTTAATAAAGCGCGTCGAGCCACCAAGCCCAGCCGTAATTCACAGCGAAAGCGCATGGACAAAAAAACCAAGCATGGGCAAAACAAAGCGCTACGCGGCAGCATAAAGTTTTAGCTTTAAATGATATTAATAAAGTAGATAAGGGGCTTGATATTTACATGCATGCACTATTTTTACACCGTATTGCTTGTATAAAAATATAAGTGAGGGTTAGCCTCACTTATAATAACTATTAATATTTACTTAGCCATCTCTAAATCAGATTCTGCATCTGCCAACATTGCAAACTCTTCATCAGCGCTTTTAGCAACTAAGTGTTTTGAGCTGTAGCCAAAGTAATATACGGCGCCCACAATAAACAGCATTATAGTGTATAAAAATGCACGAGGGTCGAACGCATACACACCGGTTAATGCTATAAGCGAAAGCACTAAAGCGATACTTGAAGTTACTACGCCCCCTGGGGTTTTATACGGGCGAGGTAAATCAGGTTGTTTAACGCGTAGCAAAATATGGCTCAGCGCCATTAATGCATACGATACAGTTGCACCTACTACAGCCATTGCAAGTATTAAATCACCCTCGCCACTGAGTGATACTAAAAAACCAAATATGGCAGGTACAATCAACGCACGTGCTGGCACTTTGCGATTAGTTGTAATCGACAACGAACGCGATAAATATCCGGCTCTAGATAAAGCAAACACTAAGCGACTATAACCATAAATAATAGAGAAAAACGAAGCAACTAAACCCGCAAGCCCTAATATATTTACTACAGTTGCTAAGGCCTCACTACCCGATGCATTTAATGCATCAACCAAAGGCACTGCACTTGCGCCCATTGCAGCAGCACCGCCAGCGCCAGGCACTAAAACAACAACTAAAAAAGCAGTAAATAACAAAAAGATCATTGCACCAATAATGCCTTTTGGCACATCTTTAGCGGGATCTTTTGCCTCTTCTGCAGCAAGCGGTACACCTTCAACCGCTAAAAATAACCACATGGCAAACGGTAATGCAGCCCAAACCCCGTACCAACCTAAAGGTAAAAACTCACTGGCTCCCACTGCATCGGTTACGGGGACGTCAAATAAGCGTGATGCATCAAAATTTGTAATTAAAACAAAAGCCGTTGCAATAATAGCTAATACTGCTAAACCACTTATTACCATCATTACTTTAAGTGCTTCTCCTACGCCTGCTAAATGAATTCCAACAAATAGTAAGTAAAATAATGCATATACCCATGGTCCATTAAATCCGGTAAGGGCTTCAACTGCAGAGCCTATAAAAATAACAATAGCAGCGGGTGCTAAGGCGTATTCAATTAATACCGCAAGCCCGGTTAAATAGCCTCCCGCAGGCCCCATAGCTTGGCGCGCAAAACTATAACCACCGCCTGCTGCAGGTATTGCAGCTGACATTTCAGCAAGCGACAATACCAGCGCTAAATACATAACTGCCATTAACACTGCAGCAATGGCAAAGCCACCCCAACCCGCTTCGGCAATACCAAAGTTCCAACCTGCAAAGTCACCCGATATTACATACGACACACCCAAACCTGCGAGTAATAACCACCCCGCAGTACCTCGTTTTAACTGTCTTTTAGCAAGGTACTCTGTATTATTAGTAGACATAACCTTTCTCCGTTGATGTTTAGTTTTTATTGTTTTATTTCATGTGTTTTTAATTAAAATTACTCAGCAATTAAAAAGTTAGTGGTTGAAACCTGATGCTCAATTACATCGTCTTGTGTACGGTCTTTTAAATTAACCCCAGTTAGTTTTAGTTTTTTAGCTTCACGTAATAAGTACAGCGCACGCCTAGCCGCTTCTGTATAAGGTAGGCCTGCTGGGCGAATATTCGATATGCAATTACGACATGCATCGTTAAGTCCTGTTTTAGGCTCCCATGTTAAATACAAGCCAAGGCTATCTGGCGAACTAAGTCCTGGGCGCTCTCCTATTAACACCATAACCACCTGCGCATTTAGCAACTCACCTATATCGTCGCCAATTGCTACTCGACCTTGTTCAACCAAAGTAATGGGGGCAATTTTAAATTGCTTGTCTGTTATAAGGTGCGCTAATAGCTCTGTTATAAATGGGCATGCATTTTTTTGTACCGCTAACGAGGAGAGTCCATCAACCACTACAATCGCTAAATCGTATTTAGCCTGTGTAGTGTGCTTTTGTTTATTCATATAGCTGAGAAGTATTTGCCTACCATTTTCATCAAGCTTGCGGCCTAAATCGGGTCGCTGAAGGTAAGTAACCCTGTCAACAGCTTGGCTGTGTAAATGCAGGGGAGGGGCAACATCTTTTAATACGCTAATACTGCCTAGTTGCTCAGTCATTTCGTTAATATCAAGCGGAAAACTCACTGCATCGCGCGCTTGTGCATGAGATAGCTGAAAAGCCAGCATTTCTGAGGTTGGCAAACTTATACCCGCACGCCCAAGCCCAATACGGGCGTCGGTAAAACGGCGTAAATCACTCCAAGGATTGTGCACTACATTACCGTTATTTTTATGCTTGTTTACTGAGTCATCTAAAGGAGTGCTCTGTTTTAAACGTGATTTCATGAGCCACCTCCAGTAATTGCACCCAGAGGTTTAGCAAAAGCGGGAGGCAAGGTATCTGAAAGTGTAATATCGGAAGTGCTTTGCATTATTTTCATTTTGCTTAGCCATGCTTCAAACTCGGGGGCAGGTCTAGAGCCAAGTACACGGCGAACATATAATGCATCATGAAACGACGTAGTTTGGTAATTAAGCATTATATCGTCAGAGCCAGGTATTCCCATTACAAACGAGCAACCAGCAACACCTAATAGCGTAAGCAAGTTATCCATATCGTTTTGATCAGCCTCTGCATGATTGGTGTAACACACATCGCATCCCATCGGTATGCCTAGTAACTTAGCGCAAAAGTGATCCTCAAGTCCTGCTCGGGTAATTTCTTTACCATCAAACAAATATTCAGGGCCAATAAACCCCACCACGGTATTTACCAGTAACGGGTTAAACTTACGAGCAACGGCATAAGCGCGAGCTTCACACGTTTGCTGATCAAGCTCATGATGCGCATTTGCTGAAAGCGAACTGCCTTGCCCAGTTTCAAAATACATTACATTATTGCCAACAGTGCCACGCTTTAAACTCAAAGCGGCATCTTGCGCTTCAGCCAAGGTATTTAAATTAAAACCAAAACTTGAATTAGTAGCCTCTGTGCCACCAATCGACTGAAATACTAAATCAACTGGTGCGCCAGCTTCTATACATTCAATGGTGTTAGTAACATGGGTGAGCACGCAGCTTTGGGTTGGTATGGCGTACTTTTGAATAACATCATCCATTAACGTCATTAACTTAATGGCTTGGGCAACGTTATCGGTTGCTGGGTTTATACCTATTACTGCATCGCCATTACCGTATAGCAAACCATCAAGCATGCATGCAGCAATACCATTAATATCGTCAGTTGGGTGATTTGGTTGTAAACGTGTAGATAAATGCCCGGGGAGGCCAATAGTATTTCTAAAAGCACTCGTAACATGGCACTTTTTAGCAATTAATATGAGATCTTGATTGCGCATTATTTTGCTAACAGCAGCAGCCATTTCCGGCGTAATACCTTGCCTTATACTTGCAAGTACAGCAGGTGTTGCAAAGTCACTTAAAAGCCAATTACGAAAATCGCCTACGGTTAAATGTGCAATAGCCATAAAGGCATTTGCATCGTGCTCGTCAATAATTAAGCGTGTAATTTCGTCATCTTCGTAGGGAATAAGTACCTCATTTAAAAATGTTTTAAGAGGTATATCCGCCAATGTCATTTGTGCCACAGCACGTTCTTGTGCTGATTGTGCTATTACGCCCGCTAAGCGATCACCCGAACGCTGCGGTGTAGCTTTAGCCATTAACTGGGCTAAGTTCTTGAATTTATAAGTATGTGTACCTAAAGTGTAACTGTACGCTTGCCCCATGATTTACTCCACATAACTAATATGATCAACCTTGGTATAGGTTTTGCTGCATCTTTAGCTATAAATCAATATTGAATAGTTACAAGACAGCTTATTTTGTACCAAGTAACTATCGAATTTTGGCAAAAGATTATTTATTAAACCAATTCAATTGGTTACACACGCAAAGCGGTGTTAACTTAAGCATAATGAAAGTGTAACGAAAAAGAGCATCCCCGATATGGCGCAGCAAAGTAGCTTTAACGCACCACTAAAGAGCAAGGTGCAAACACACGATATAGACGAGCAAGCGCATAGCCTTACTCAATGGCAGCAAAAATACGATCAAATGAGCGACGGCAGCTTTTATGGTTGTATTGAAGAAACGGATTACGCCAATATTCATGTGTTTAAAGAATACACTGAGCGAGCGCTTCGTCAGCAATGTAACATAGCCCCTAATTCGGTTTGGCTCGGCATTCCTTGTCAGTCACAGCAAAGTAAAATTAATGGTTTAAGTGTGGCAAGTAATCAATTTATGTGCCGTACCAGTGATAACGACTTTGAGTTGATAACCCCTGAGCAATTTAATATTTATGGTTTGGTAATCGATTGGAACTCAATTGAATATATGGCGCAGCTCCAAGGCGTAACATTGAAAAACCTGGCATCTGCACAATCAGCTCGTTTATCGGTGAGCAACTCATCTTTGCAAACGGCAAGACAAATAATTAATAGCATGGTTGTAGGCAAGGGCTTTGGACTTAGAACCGAATCACAACAAGATATGCTAAACATGTTGGCACTACACTTATTACAAGCAGACAATACGCAGCAAAATATTGCGCCAAGTTATAAACACCGCAAAGCCGTAGTAGATAAAGTAAAAGATTACGTGGCCACAAATCCACAAAACTCAATAACCATAACCGAGCTGTGCGAGCTTTCCTTTGTAAGTAGGCGCACACTTCAGTATAGCTTTGAGAGTATTTTAGGAATTAACCCTTTGCGGTTTTTACGTTTAACACGCTTAAATAACGTAAGGCGAGAGCTAAAAAAACCAAACCAAGATAAGCCCATTTCAGTAATAGCAGCCAATTGGGGATTTTGGCACGCGGGACAATTTGCTAAAGATTACACGCAACTATTTGGTGAAAACCCATCACAAACAGTTAAAAATAATAGTTTTAAAGGTTAAAAACTACACTTCTAACGTGAGCACGTTTCTTCTACAGACCATACTTTAACTTGAGTTAAACACCTGTGGACGCGCAGCTTGCTGGCGTTTAAAAGCACCGCTTTTACATTTAGTCGGATGCATTAGTAACAAGTAGCTTAATCACCACCGAGAAGTGAAGGAGAAAACAAAGAGCAGTGACTAACCATTACTCGTGTTTTCTTTGTGTAGTGCACAGCGCATCGGTGAACTCGGTGGTGAAATATCATATAACTTAAACAAATGGACTTTGTCTGCTCATTTACTCCTCTTTTTCTTCTCTTTGTGCATTCATATTTTTAAGGGCTGTTATTCACAAAGAGGTTTAGAGGCGCTGCACTCTTAGAGGATAGCTTGGGAGTTAAAATAATAAAGAACTAAAAGTAAAAGCGAGGTATAAAACCTCACCTACATCGTGCAAACACCGAACCCGTAGGTGCGAATTTATTTCGCGCTCATGTAACGGGGGTTTAAATGCTTTAAAGTAAAAGCGAGGTATAAAACCTCGCTTATTATATTCAAAAGCCCTATTTGATCGGTGCTAATTAAGCCGCGATTAAATAGGACTCTTGTCCTGAATGTTTGTTGCTACGTTTAAACGAGCCTTTGCCTTTTTTAGCTTTAACCACTTGTGGTTTAAATAATTTAGAGGTGACCATTGCCGCTAGTGCATTGTGGTTTATAACGCCTCGCCCTGTGTCTACCGCGCTGGTGTTTGCGGTTTTTGTTTTAGATTTTTTAGTCATATATTTCCTATCAACTAATGGTTATTTTAAGTTAAATAATAAAGAGGCTTTTATATTGGCCTATTTAAGAGATGGCGATTGTAGGCTTAATTTTCAACCGCGCAAGTATTTTTAACATCCATTTGGTAGTTTTTTAATAATAAAAAAGCATAAAAAAGCGCAGTTAATAACTGCGCTTAATATTACTTTAGTTTGCTTGATAAATTAAAAACTAAAGCTTACTTTTGCGTAGTACGTTCTGCCGTCAAAGCCGTATGGCAATGCGCGTACTGGGTATTTAAATGCGCCGTTGGTGATAAAATTAAGTACTTCGTCATCACCTAATTCATCTGGTGTTTCGTCAAATACGTTATCGGCACCTACCGAAAGCGCAAACATGTCATTAATTTGGTAACTAACATTTAAATCAACTAACACAGCAGACTCAACCGTACTTGTTGGTTTAAATGACCCCGTAGGCGAAAGCTCACCTGGTAATGAAATATGGTCGTTACCAAAGTATTTTACGTCTGTTTCACCAAAGTAGTTAAAGCGAATGGTTGATGTGTAGGCATCGCGTTCGTAGTCAAACGTAAGCGTTGCACGCTCACTTGGTTGTCCGTCGGTAAAAAAGCTGCGTTGTAAATCATCAAAAGCAACCGCTTCAGGAATACCGTCTTCTGCATTTACGCTGTCAATTTTAGTATCGTTTAGGTTACCTGCAAAGGTTACTCCTAAATTACCGCCTTCAACTTCAGTGCGGTACGATGCAATAATATCAACACCTTGCGTAGTAGAATCAACCGAGTTTGAGAAGTAGTTAGCTTGCACTGCACCAGTTGCTTGTAGCGCTGCAACTGCTTCTGAGCTAAACGATACGTCGTCAGCCGAAAGCAAGCTGCCAAGTGTAATACGGTCTTCAATTTCTACGCGGTAAAAATCAACCGTTAACGAAAGCTCGCTTGTTACATCATAAACAAAACCAGCACTGTAGTTTGTTGATGTTTCAAGCTCTAAGCTATCTACGCCTAACGCACTTGGGAAAGCGGTCCCTGTGTTTGCCGTGAACGACTGCGTTAATGTGCCGTCTGAGCCTAAGTTAGTTGTAAAAGCTGTATAACCACTTTGTTGAAGTGATGGCGCTCTAAAACCAGTAGACAGTGCACCACGTACTGCAAAGTCATCTGAAAATTCATAACGTGTTGCTAATTTACCAATTAAATCATCCCCAGCATCTGAGAAATCTTCATAACGTAGCGCACCACTGACGTTCCATGCGTCGGTGATCATAGTTTCTACGTCTACATAAACTGCGTAGCTGTTACGGTCGCTGTCGTTAGCCGCTTCAGGGCGTAGGCCGTTATAAGCTTGAAAACCACACTGTGCAAATTGATCTGGATCGTTTACTGATGGGTACGAAGTATCCATATTTGCTAACCCACACGCGTATGATGCTTCATCGCCAGGCACTATTTCGTAGTTTTCTTTACGGTATTCGGCGCCTACTGTTACATATAAAGGCTCACTACGGCCAATATCTACAATACCGTTTACATCAAGGTTAACCGTTGTTTGATCGAATCTAAAACCACCTGAGTAACCGCCAGTAGGCCCTGAGTTTGCTGCAATGTCGGCATCGCTTGCATCTGGGTTATTAAATAAATACTCAGCCGCGTAAGAAGCATTTAATGTATTGCGTGATGTAAAATCGTATTGGTTTTCACCATAAACAGCCGATACATCGTAAGTCCAGTCTGTGTTTATATCGCCTTTAAACCCAAGTGCTACTGAAATATCTTGTGCTTCGTTATATATGCGCGGTAAAAAACCATCGCTGTATACTTGTGTTACGTTTTTAGAGGCTTCGTTAAAGTTACGGTAAAAACCATTACCCAGCGCCGTGCGCTCAGAGTAGCCACCAAACGAGTAAAGCTCGCCGTCGCCCATTGGTAATGCCATGTTGTAAAATAACGACGTAAATTCACTTTCTGAGTTACCTTGGCCCCAGCGTACATCTTCACTTAGCGTACCTGGCTCAACATTAAGCGACCCCCCCGTATCGCGCTCTGCACGGTTAGTGCCGTCGGCATCACGGTACTCAAGCGATAGGTTAATAAAGCCGCCTTCGTTACCTAATTCAAAACCACGGTTTAAACCTGCTGAAATAGTGTCGCCGTCACCTTCACTTGTGCCGCCGTATTGTACAAAACCCGTTGTAATACCGGTTGAGTTATTAAGAGATAAGTTAATAACACCTGCAATAGCATCAGAGCCATACTGCGCTGCAGCGCCGTCGCGTAATACTTCAACGCCTTTAAGTGCTGTTAGCGGAATGGCATTCATATCAGTACCCGCAGCGCCTGCGCCTACTGTACCGTTAAGGCCAAAAATTGATTGGTTATGACGACGTTTACCATTTACTAATACAAGGGTTTGATCTGGTTGTAAGCCACGAAGTGTTGCAGGTCTAAATAAATCAGAACCGTCTGAAACTTGTGTACGCGAAAAGTTAAATGAAGGAGCTGTCGCTTGAAGGCTTTGGCCTAATTCGGTAAAGCCACCTTTAGTTAAATCATCCGCGTCAATTAAATCAATAGGAGAAGAAGACTCTGTAGAGGTACGGTTAGATACACGCGATCCTAATACAGATATTTGCTCTATGTTTTTAGCAGCTTGCACTGGTGCTTCTTCAGCGTTAACAATGCTTGGTGCGCTAAACGCGAAAGCAACGGCTACAGCAAGTGTGTTTAAACGGTATGTTGACATAGTGACGACCCTGTTTTTTGTATTCTTAATAATATGTGTGTGGTTATGATGCTCACAACCTGTTGCAAACATCCTAGCAACATATGCAAACAAAAAGAAATGAAAAAAACTAAATGTTTGGTCTAAGTATGCAAATAAACTTCAAGATAAGAAAAAACCACATCAAATCGGTTAAAATACGTGCTAAGAAGGGATTAAACATCAAAAAACAGAATGTTTAACACTTTATTTACAATGTGGTTTTGTTCGTTATTTTACACTTTTAAAGGTAATAGGCAGCGAATGGTCGTACCTGTGCCTAATATACTGTTAACTTCTATTTTTCCACCGTGATCGCTCACCATAGCGTATACAAGTGTCATACCCATACCGGTGCCTTTTCCGACTTCTTTTGTTGTGTAAAAAGGGTCAAACATATGCGCTATTGTGTCTTCATTCATGCCACAACCGTTATCTTTTATTTCAATACAAATATTTGTGTTGAGTTCAAAAATATTGACTTCAATAATGCAGCCTTTTTCTAAATCTAACTCGCAAGCTTGCCAAGCATTCATTAAAAGATTTACAAAAATCTGATTAATTGACGATAAATTGCACCAAATGAGTGGTAGGGATTCAAACCGCGTTTTTATTTCGCATAATTTAAGTTTGCTACTTAATAATCTTAAAGCATTATTAGCACCCGTTGTTACATCGGCTAATTGTTTATCTTGAGAAGAGGTGGGGTGGGCAAAGTTTAATAAGTCATGCACTATTTGTTTTATACGTTTAAGTCCTTCAACGCTGTCGTTAATTTGCCCCTGCAAATTGTTATAAATCCACGCGTACGGATACTGTAAATTGAGTATGTCAATTTCGTGTTTAAAACGGCTCTCTTTAATTTCGTTATTTAAATATTGTTCGTTAAGTTTTAGCAGCGCTACCAGTAAAGGGCTTGCGTTTTGTAGGCTCTCTACGTTACTCATTGCATAGGCAAGCGGGGTATTTATTTCGTGGGCAACGCCTGCACTAAGTGTACCTAAAGTCGCCATTTTTTCGGTTTGCACAAACAGCATTTGTTGGTGTTCTAAGTCGGCTACTTTTTTTTGTAGTTCATTATTTATGGCAACTAAAACGCTACTTTTATCTTTGAGTAATTGCTCTGCAGCTAAGCGCAGCTTTTGTTCGTTTAAAAAAGCACGTTCAAAATTACCATCTGATCCATCCATTCCCTTCATCCATATAGATAACTTTATACTTAACGTTTAGTCGTCTGTATGCAAATTTGCAACTTTAGTGCAGCCAAGGCCTAATATTATGCATAAGTAATTATCTACTTATTGCTAATAACTCCATTATGTAAATACCACTTAATATAAAAGGTAGGCACAAACACACCATAGAGTATTTTTTTAAGCTATTATTTAACCAGAAGTAATTTAAAGGCGACTCAATGACTCAAGTAACACCAAGCATACCAATAAATCAGGTTGATGTACTTTGCATTGATGATGATGAAATAGTACTACGCACGTTAACACGGCTACTTGAAGTAAATGGCCTGTCGGTTATTGTTTGCGATAACCCGCAAAGTGCACTAACGCTTTTTAAAAATCATGAGTTTGGTTTAATTATTAGCGATATGCGTATGCCGGTAATGAACGGTGCCGAGTTTTTAGAAAAAGCGCGTGCGCTGGCACCCGACACCCAACGCATTTTATTAACCGGCTACGCCGACATACAAACCACCTTAGCGGCTGTTAATCAGGGCCAAATAAATGGTTATATTCAAAAGCCTTGGCAAAACGATTTATTACTTCGTAGCATTAGAGATAGCCTAGAAAAATTTGCACTAAAAAAACAAAATCAAAAATTAGAGGCACAAGTTAAAGCGCAAAACCAAGAGTTGCTAGAGCTTAATAACTCGCTTGAACAACGAGTAGAAAAACGCACCTTACAAATCAAACAGGTTTTAAAAAAGCTTGAAGACGCCAACGAGCGCGAAAAACAAGAGCATAAATCGACCGTAGAGCTGCTATATAATTTTGTTAACGCAAACCCTTACCTAGATGGTAACAAAGCACAAAATATTGCTAATACCTGTACACAAATAGCACTTTATTTAAACTTGTCGCAAAAAAGCATTGATCTTGCCCCTATGGCTGGTTACTTGGCGCAAATAGGCTTGCTTGCTATGGATCCTGATCTTTATAAAAAACCAGTTAACCGCTTAAACGAGCAACAACGCAAAACCTTTTATACTCATCCAAGTACTGCACAATTAATGTTAATGCCAGCAATACATTTACATGACTTATCGGATGCTATTTATTATCAGTTTGAGCGCTTTAACGGAAACGGAATGCCCAAAGGCCTTGCCGGAAACGACATACCAATAGGCGCTATGGTGCTAGGTTTAGCGCGCGACTATTGGGACGCGTTTGAGCAGAGCAATGCAAGTGATGAAAAGCAGCGCCACGATGACGCACTCGAAAGTGTAAAACTTTATAGTGGATCGTTTTATCACCCTAAAATTGTACGTGCACTTGAAGCAAGCCATGCAAAACTACATGAACAAAAAAGTTCAGCAGGATCAGTGCTAATTTGTAACGCCCATGAACTCAAAGAGCAAATGGTACTGGGCCATGCTCTACACAGCCATACGGGCATAATGTTGCTGCCTAAGGGTCATGTATTTGGCAGTAAATCGATAGAAAAACTCCAACAGCTAGAATCGAAAAAACCAACCCCGTTCAGAATAATGGTGAAAACTGCTAAATGATTGATCTAAACCGCAGTTTTTTTCGTTACAATGTGCATAAAATAGATTATTGAATTTGCTTGAAGGAGCACTCTGTGTCGCGATTTTCTGCGGTTACTGACAACCCCCATGATGGGCGTTTTAACCAAAAAACGGGAATACTGCTAACTAACTTAGGCAGCCCTGATGCACCAACAGCGGCTGCGCTTCGTACATATTTACGCGAATTTTTATCAGATCCACGCATTGTAGAAATACCACGCTTAGTATGGATGATAATTTTACATGGCATTATTTTGCGTGTGCGCCCTAAACGTTCGGCTAAATTATACGAGAGTATATGGACCGAAAACGGCTCACCACTTACCCACATTACTCGCCAGCAAAGTGTAAAGTTAAATACTTTATTAAAAGAGCAAGGTTATACCAATACTGAAGTAGTAATGGCAATGCGTTATGGCAACCCTTCAATAGAGGCAGGCCTTGAAGAGCTTCGTGATAAAGGCTTAACGCGTATAATTATTTTACCAATGTACCCGCAATATTCTAGCCCAACTACGGGTTCTACGTTTGATGCTGTATCGAGCGTACTGCGTAAATGGCGCTGGGTGCCAGAGCTTCATTTTATAAATGGCTATCATAAAAACACCCGTTACATTGAGTCGCTTGCTAATAGTATTAGTGAGGATTTAGAAGCGAATGGTATGCCACAAAAAATTGTTTTTTCGTATCACGGTATGCCTAAATTGTTTTTAGATCGCGGCGATCCGTACCATTGCCTATGTTTACAAACCACGCGTTTAGTTGCCGAAAAACTAGGCCTTGATAAAGACAAAGTAATTAGTACTTTTCAAAGTCGATTTGGTAAAGCAGAGTGGTTAAAGCCTTATACCGACGCAACTCTTGCAGCCTTACCTGATGAAGGTATTACCGATGTAGCTATTATAAGTCCTGCTTTTAGCGCCGACTGCCTAGAAACACTTGAAGAGCTAGAAGGTGAAAACCGTGAAATATTCGAAAACGCAGGCGGCGAAAAATACCGTTACATAGCGGCACTAAACGACAGAGACGACCATATAGAAGCTGTGTTTGATGTTATAAAACCTATGTTGTAACCCAAGCTTACTAAAGCTAAATATATTACGCATTAAGCGGTGTTAAAATTAACACCGCTTTTTTGTTTTTAATGCTTTTAAAGGGCGAATTATTCACAAAGAGGTTAAGAGGCGC
>NZ_JACJEA010000007.1:0-92128 GCF_014163835.1 Pseudoalteromonas sp. SR43-5 | reverse complement strand
TGCGCTTTTAGAGTAGTGATAAAACATAAAAATACTGGTTTTGGCTTTTCTCATTTACTCCTCTTTTACTTCTCATTGTGCAAATAAAAGCTTTTAAAGAGCTAATTATTCACAAAGAGGTTAAGTGGCACTGCGCTTTTAGAGTAGTGATAAAACATAAAAATACTGGTTTTGGCTTTTCTCATTTACTCCTCTTTTACTTCTCATTGTGCAAATAAAAGCTTTTAAAGAGCTAATTATTCACAAAGAGGTTAAGAGGCGCTGCGCTTTTAGAGTAGTGATACATATTGGCTGATCTGGTTTTTCTCAGTTATTACTGATTACCTTATCTTTGTGAAAGAAATTACTTATATTTTTAATAATAATTAAAATAAATAAAAATGTACGTTTGAGGGGAGGCAATACCTAAGCTACAGCAATTAAACGCTATCGCTTAAAGTATAAATCAATCGCTTTTGTGAGGAGCTCGTCGAGTTGTTCTTCAAATTCTTCAATATTAATATCAAAGTGCTTTAAGTAAGCCCGAGCCTGAGCAAGTGATAAATTACGGCTGTTAACGCTGTATTGTCGCTCGTCTATGGTTTTATCGTAACGTGGTAAAAATACAAATTGGCCATAAAAGGGGGATTTAATATGCTTGTTGGCAAAACGACAAAAATCTTCAATATGCTCAGCACCCTTAGGTCCAAGGCAACCTGGCTCAATGCGATACATTAAGCGAATTTTTTTGTCGTCATTTATTTGCATTTAAAGCCTTTATCTAAAAAACAGTACGCGTACTATTTTCCCATCTTTAATTTGATAACTCGAAATAAGTTCTGAGCGTTTATCAACTACGTTTTCGTCAGTTGAACAAGTTTCTGAAAGTTCGTGATCAATCACTATATCACCGTGCACTATGCGCTTAATTGGTGATGAGTGAATACACTTTAACTTTTTAAACATTAGCCCGTAACGTTCTATTAGTTTTTCTTTACCTTTAAATAATAGCTCATTAGGGAAAATATAAAACTCAACATCTTCGGCATATACACGAAGAAACTCTTCAATGTTACGTGCGTTATATGCTTTAACTAGCTGCTCTACCACAGCAAGTGATTCGCGCGATTGTTTAGCTTTAGTTTGCTGCTTAACTGTAAGTGCTTCTTTTGCTTGCGTTACTGCTTTTTCAGCTTCGGCTACAGCCACTGCTTTTTCTATTTTATTTTTAGGCTTTTCAGCAGGTTTAATTTGCTCGTTACCTAATACTTTTGAATCGTCTGGTTTAGTCGCATCAATTGTTGGCTTTTTAAGCTCTGGCGCTTTGTATTCAAGCGTATTTACTTTGTCGTCAGTGTTGGTTTGAGTTACTGATTGCTCATTTTCAACTTTTGGCTTTTCAACGCTTGTTTGAGCTTCAACTTGCGGCTCTTTTTGCTCAGACTCGCTTTGCTCTGCGGCATAAGTAATTAGCGCAACGGTAGTGACTAATGAGGCTAAAATAATAGATAACGGTTTCATAACTTTCCTAAAATGAACACTAAATACGTGTAATACCAATTACATTAAATAGGCGATCTATTATAGCGTTAAAAAATAGCGCAATAACAACGCGAAAATTGTGACATATAGTTGTTCTATATGAATAACCTTTAACGCAGTTAGTGAGTTATTTAATACAATAGAATGATCATATTTTTGATAAAATTAGTATAAGGGTGCAACATAGCAAATTTTAACGTTATCGGGTAGTTAATACCACCACTGAAGCCTACCAGTACTGCTCTACCGTGATATTGCCGGGGTTTTTACGGCGGTTACGCGTAAAGTTTTTATCGAGAAGTAGCGCGGTTGTGTCTTTTACCATTTGTGGATTTCCGCAAATCATAAATTGTGCGTTACTGGGCTTTGGGTCTAACTTTACATATTCAAACAAGCAGTTGCTCTCAATTGCGTTAGTAATTCGCCCACTTAAGCCTTGTAATGGCTCCTCTCTACTTACAACCGGAATATAGTTAAGTTGTGCTGGGTACACTCTTAATAGCTCGTTAATAAGTGCCTGATAGCTTAAGTCGTTATTAAAACGTACGCCATGCACTAAATTTAAAGTTTTGTATTTTTTCCATACATCGGGCTGTTGTAATATCGATAAAAAAGGCCCTATGGCAGTGCCAGTCCCCAACATCCAAAGCTGATCACTTTGTGGTATTTCATCAAGGGTAAAAAAGCCGGTTGCGTGTTGTTCTATTAATACGGTGTCGCCAGGTTGTAAGGTAGCTAAACGAGGAGAGAGCAAACCGTCAATTACGTTAATAAGATAAAATTCGAGATCGGGGTTTTCAGGGGCATTCACATATGAATAAGCCCGAGCAATACGTTTGTCGCCATCCATTATTGAAAGCTTTGTAAATTGCCCAGCTTTAAACGGCTCTACGTTTGCATTAACGGTTAAGCTAAAGAGTGTTTCGCTCCACCACGTGACATTTTTTACTGTTGCTTCAACCCAATTAGACATAGTTACCTCTTGGTTTAGCTATTAAAGTTTTAAATAATTCACTCCATCAACATTAGCATTAAGTGACAAAGACTTACAGGAGAATATGACTAGATTTAAAGCAGTGAGGTATGCAGAATTTACCAATAAAATAATGTGAATAATCAGCTCTGCGATAAGAGTCATTAATTGCATAAGAGAAAGCGATGCTGCAGTAACTAAGAAAAATTAAGTCAAAAAACAGTGTTTTTTTATTTTATCACTTACTTTAAAAGCGCTGCGTCTTATATCACCATTAGTGAACTATTTACTTGAAAAACTATTGCACTAGGAGAAGCCAAAGAGGAGTAAATGAGGAGAGCCAAGCCAGAAACGAGTATTTTATCACTGACTCTAAAAGCGTAGCGTCTCTTAACCTCTTAGTGAATTATTTATTTAAGCCTTTATTAATTAATTTTATAGTTAAACTCAGATTCCACACATAAAAAAACGACGCTAAATTTAGCACCGTTTTTATAAGCAATCAGAAAGAGTTTACGCTTTTTTCTCTTCACAACTTGCTAGGTATTCGTCAAACGTACCTTGGAAGTCGATTACTTTTTTATCTTTAATATCAATGATACGTGTAGCTAATGACGAAACAAACTCACGGTCATGGCTTACAAAAATAAGCGTACCTTGGAAATCTTTTAACGCATTATTAAGCGCTTCAATGGCTTCCATATCCATGTGGTTAGTTGGTTCGTCCATAACAAGCACGTTAACGTCTTGCATCATTAACTTACCAAATAACAGGCGGTTTTTTTCACCACCAGAACAGTTACGCGCTTTTTTGTTTGAATCGTCTGCTGTAAACAACAAACGGCCTAACATGCCACGAACCATTAAATCGTTGTGCTTAGCTGTACGCCATTGCGACATCCAATCAAACAACGTTAAATCGTTATCAAAATCTTTAGTGCTGTCTTGCGGGCAATAACCAAAGCTCGCATTTTCAGACCATTTAATTTCGCCTTCATTACTTTTAAGCTCGTCTACTAAACAGCGTAAAAATGTAGTTTTACCCACACCATTTTCGCCAATTACAGCAAGCTTAGCGCCAGCTTCAAGTAAAAAGTCGCCGCCGCTAAATAACGTTTCGCCATCAAAACCATGGCCAAGCTTATTAACTTCAAGCGCCTGACGATACATTTTTTTACCTTCGTCAAACGAAAGCGATGGGCTCATACGGCTTGAAGATTTAACTTCATCAAGCTTAATTTTATCCATTTTTTTAGCGCGCGAACTTGCTTGTTTAGCTTTTGAAGCGTTAGCACCAAAACGGTTAACAAAGTCTTGTAGCTCGTCAATTTCAGCGCTCTTTTTAGCATTTTCAGCTAAAAGTTGCTCGCGTTGTAAGCCCGCAGCTTCTAAAAATTTCTCATAGTTACCAGGGTAAATACGCAGCTCACCGTAATCAATATCGGCCATGTGTGTACATACCGAGTTTAAAAAGTGACGGTCATGCGAAATAATAATCATCGTACATTTACGTTTGTTAAGCTCGTTAGCAAGCCACGTAATTGTATGAATATCCAAGTTATTGGTAGGCTCATCAAGTAGCAAAATGTCAGGGTTTGCAAATAACGCCTGTGCTAAAAGCACACGTAGTTTCCAACCTGGGGCAACGTTTGCCATTAAACCGTAATGAAATTCTTTATCGATACCCGCTTCAAGCAAAATTTCTTCAGCGCGGCTTTCTGCCGTGTAACCGTCCATTTCAGCAAATACACTTTCAAGATCGGCAACTTTCATACCGTCTTCTTCGCTCATTTCTGGTAACGAGTAAATACGTTCGCGTTCTTGCTTTACTTTCCAAAGCTCCACGTCGCCCATAATTACCGCGTCTACAACGCTGTATTGCTCAAAAGCAAACTGGTCTTGGCTTAGGTTACCTACTTTTAACCCTGGTGTAATAGATACATTACCCGCACTTGGAACAAGCGCACCGCTCAAAATTTTCATGAAAGTCGACTTGCCGCAGCCGTTAGCGCCAATTAAACCGTAACGGTTACCGTTACCAAATTTAGCTGAAATGTTTTCAAACAACGGCTCTGCGCCAAACTGCATCGTAATATTTGCGGTGGAGATCAAAAAAGGTAATCCTAGATTAGTACTGACAGGAGTAAGCTGCAGCAAAACGCCACAAACAAGAACCAGACAATAGGGTAAATTAGCTGGCGAATTATACAGATCAGCCACAACGAATGAAAGATAAAAGGCAGCTAATTTATAACCAAGTAAAAATAACGGCAATTCTCGGTTTTAGGTCACTATTTTTAACGTATGTAGTGTTGAATGTACTTACAGCCACAATGTAAATAATTACTAATGCCAAGCAATATTAAAGAGGGGGCGCCAAATAGCTAAGTTATTAGCTATGTTTTAATGCATAGGTTGGTAAATTGACTTTATAGCCGCCTCGTTTTTGGTAATTAACTGATTAACAGTCGCCACGTCATCAAGTGTTAGCGACTCCTTGCTTAGCATAAAATGCACATTGTTAACGTTAATCGGTGTAATAGTTTTTACCTGCGAAATTGAGGAGTGTTTTTTTACAAAGTACTGCGCAACAGCAGAGTCTTCAATAACATAGTCAATTCGTTTTTTATCTAACATGCTAAATCGATTATTTGCTTGAGCAGTAAGCACGACCTGTTTTGAATATTTGGTTTTGAGTTGTTCAAGCTCATCACCAAAAAAGCTTCCTCGGTTAATACCTGCTGTAAAATCTTGACTAAAAAGATCAGCTAAGCTGGTTACATCAGGCGAGTCTTTATGTTTATAAAGATGCATAACTTCTTCGCGGTAGGGCAAACTAAAGTGCGCATATTGTGCGCGTTTTTTTGTGTAACTTGCCGCGTAGGTCATATCTACTCGGCCATTTTTAAGCTCAGCTTGAACACGCGAAAAACTCGGAAAATAAGTCCATTTAATACAAAATTTTGAATCTTTAAAAATAGCGTTTACAGCATCCACTTCTGTGCCTAAAAATGTATCACCTTGCTTAACAAGGTAAGGCGGCCAATTAGTTTCGTTAGTGCCCATTACTAATGTTTTTGAACACGCAAGGGCATTAAAGTGAGTAAATAGCAGTGTAGTAAATGTTAAAAATAAAGTTTTCATTACACTCCTTAAATTAGTGTTCAAACAACGCTTTAAGTGCTGTTTTATTTTTGTTTATATATTCATTAATTACCGCAAGCTCAGTAACCGACACCGTTTGTTTGCTAAACATTAAATAAATATCGTCTTTATTTACATGCTCAATATTGGTTACTAATTTGATATTTGAGCCTTTTTTGCCAAAATAAGCCCCCACTAACTCGTCTTCAATAGCAAAATCAATACGTTGTTTATTAAGCATTTCAAAGCGTTTACTGGTTGCACTGGTGTATTCAATCTGCTTTTTATATTTAGTTTTATATTGCTCAAACTCCTCGCCGTAATAGCTTCCAAAGTTAGCGCCAACAATAAAGCCTTGTTTAAAAATGTCTTCGAGGTTTTTAACACTATGCTGATTATTTTTGTTTTCGTATAAGCGCATAACCTCAGTTCGGTAGTTATCACTAAAGTGCACATATTTAGCGCGCTCGTCTGTATAACTTGCAGCCCATCCTAAATCAATACGGCCGTATTTAAGCTCAATAAAAGCCCGCTTAGAATTTGGCAGTAACTTAACTTCAAAACAAAAAGGGGAGTCAGCAAATATAATGTTAAGCGCATCAACCTCCAAGCCTTGCAGCTTACCGTTAATGCCCATTACATAAGGCGGCCAAAAAGCATCGTGCGATGCCACGCTAAAGGTTCTTTCACAAGCAAATACATTAAATGGAGCCGTAAACAGCAAACATAAAAATACGGTAATTAATTTATTCATTGCGCCTCATAGTTATTATTTTTGCTTATTATTACAACAGTATAAACCAGCTTTTGTATTTTAGCGGCGCGGGATTGTGTAAAGATGTAAAAACCATCCGTAATTATGAGAATGCCTGGTATGCAGGTGTTTATAGAAAGGTGGTTGTATTTTATATTTTATACAGCGTGTGTCACTCAGCATCAGTGCTTAATAATAACGGCGTATTAATTTAAAAATTTCTACTTATTAAGCCTATATTTAATGCGCTTGTTCCTGTAGATTAAACAAATAATGAATGTAGTATTAACAGTGTCTTAGCTGTTAAACGATTAGCCAAGGAGCGGTGAGTCTCGTGTCAAACACCACACTTACTTATTACAACCAAAATGCCAAAGCTTTTAGCGACTCAACACTTAACGTTGATATGTCGGCGCTTTATGCTGAGTTTTTACCGCACGTTGCACAGCACGGGAGTATTTTAGATGCCGGTTGTGGCAGCGCGCGCGATGCCGCATTTTTCAAAGCGCAGGGTTTTACTGTAAGTGCGTTTGATGCAAGCCCAGAGCTGGCAGAGTTGGCAAGCAGTTACTTACAACAACCTGTAGAGGTTAAAACATTCCAAGAGCTAAATTGTGTAAATCAATACGACGGTATTTGGTGCTGCGCTAGTTTATTACACGTAGCAAAAGCTGAGTTACCGCAGGTGTTTTTAAACCTACAAAATGCGCTTAAACCGAATGGTGTTTTGTATGTATCGTTTAAATATGGCGATACGGAGCGTGTGCATAATGGTCGTGAATTTACCGATTTGAACGAAAATGCTTTAACGCATTTACTTAACCAAACGCAGTTAAAAGCTATTAAACAATGGCAAAGTGTTGACAAGCGACCAGAGCGCGAAAGTGAAGTGTGGCTAAATGCGCTTATTAAAGTAGTGCACGTTTTATGATTGGAGCAATGCAGCAACAGCTCGACTTTATTGCGTATATTCAGCGTTTATTAGTTGAAGGTGACTTTAGCGCTACTTATAAGTTTGCGCTTTTACACGCACTGGCTGATATTAGTATCGAAAAACATCACGCCGATCCGCAAGCACAGTTACAAATAAAATTTGATGAATTAGTCGATAAATTTATTACTTTATATTGGCACCAAGCATCGCCATTTGGCGTAATTGGTAATAATAGAGAGCAACTACTTTTACAAAATACCAACTCTAATAAACAAGCCAAAATTATAACTACGCTTCATGATGCAAAATTAAATAATATTAATTCAATTAGCCAATTAAAAAAGAGCCACGGTTGGAAAAATATACGCAGCTCAACATTACAAACCATTAAAGACGGCCCGCTTTGGCTATTACAAAAATTAAATGGCAAAGAAGAGTGTTTCTTGTATCCCCATATTAAAGGCCAATCATACATTACCTTAAATGAAGGTATTGCAGGCTGCTTTAGGCGTTTTTACGACCTAGTTGTTTATTTAGCAAAAAATGCATGGCTGCAAAAAATTCAAAGTATTAAGCATAACCAAGCCTTAATTGGCCCACAAAGCCAACTACATGATTTTTTATTCGGCTTTGATCGCAATGCATTGAGTAAGGCAAAGCCTGTGTTGATAGAGCTTCAGCACGGTAATTGTTTTTATTGCGAAAAACCATTGAACAGTAAAACCGAGGTTGATCACTTTATACCGTTTGCTCGCTACGCAAATGATTTAGGTCATAACTTTGTGGCAGCACATAGCACCTGTAATAACAGTAAAAGTGACTTTTTAGCTGCGCAACTTCACCGCGAACGCTGGCAAGAACAAAATTTAGTGATTAATAGCCAGCATTTAACAACTGAACTTAGTGATTACTTTAATTGTGATTCAGATAAGTCGCTTTCGGTTAGTGATTGGGCGTATCAGGTTGCACAGGCAAATAGTGCAAAGTTATGGGTAGCGAAAGGCAGTTTTGAAGAAGCAGCTAGTTTTAAATATCAGCAACCAAGTACAGGGCTGGATTTAGTAGCGGAAGAAAAGCCAAGGTATGACGTGTAATGCAGAACTTGTAGTTCGTGCCGTAGGCGGGAGTGTATCTTGGGCTTTAACTTGTAGGCGGGAGTTTGCCTCGCGCTTTGGGTTGTAGGCGCAGAGCTTGCTCGCGCGAAAAGCGAAGCTTTTAAATTTCGGTGTAAGTAATGTGTAGGTGCGATTTTATATCGCGCTCATAAATTGGTGTTTTATCGTGGGGCTTCAAGGGATTCAAAAACCTCTATTCAAGGTTATATCGCGTTGGCGATGGCAACCAAAGGGCGGCTGCCGCCGACCGCCCTTTGGAATCCCACGGCGCACCCGAGGATCACACTGTATCTTCAACTTACGTTAGTGATGTGAACGTAACCAGCGTAGATCGGCCATCCATGGCCGAGCTACGCTTTGTACAGCATCCATGCTGTAAATTACTCATCATTAACTCAGTTTCGAGTGTGATCACGGGGAATTGGAGTTTTTTGGTAGATTGGTGTTTATGAATACTGGTAAGCGTTTTATTCTTGCTTTTAGTTACATGAGACATATAAAGAAAAATTATGTACGAAAATCGTTTTACTAAATGGATGCGCTGGGCCGATCGAGATTCAGCAGAAGGTATAAAATACCTAGGCGTATATATCTGCGCAATTGCAGATGAAGATTTATCAGCTACTGATTTTTCATGGACTAAAAATATTGTTTATGTAGGTATGACTAACTCACTAAAGGGTCTCAAAGGAAGGTTAAAACAATTCGATAACACCATAATAGGTAAAAAGGGGCACGGTGGCGCCGATCGAGTGAGATATAAGCATCCAAACTATGAAAAATTAGTTTCAAACTTATATGTCGCAGTTGCACCTTTTAAGTGTGATGTTAAAGCAAGCACAGTAAAAGACCTTCGAGTAATGGGTGAAGTTGCTAAATTTGAGTATGACTGCTTTGCACATTTCAAAGAACTTTTTGGTCAGCTACCAGAGTTTAATGACCAAAAAAGATCACCAAAATATAGTTTAACAATAGCGCGTAAAGGATAGGTTTTGAAGGAGTGGTACTTACCTGGGAGTTTAAAAGTTCGGTATAGACTCCAGCGCGCTTAGCAACTGAGGTTGATGTCAGTAGTAATTTTTAAGGGAGGTATATTTATGGATACTAAACACGAGAAAAACAGAAATTATATATTCAAGATAGCAAGCATTGTAGGCCTTTTCTTATCTTTCATTCTAATAATTTTTTTATATCAATTTGGAGTTACGCCCTCAGACAATATTCGAACTTGGAATAACACAGCTAGTATTATAAATAGTTTAGTCAGCCCATCAATAGCAGCTATTTCTTTAATCTTACTTTATAACATTTGGATAGATAATAGAGAAGAATTACAAAAAACAAAAGAAGCACTTAGTGAACAGTCTGCCTTGCACAAATACAATATAATCGAAAATACAATCTTGAAATTAACTAATCAATTTAATGATGAAATAGATAAAGTTGATAATGTCCAGTGTACGTTGAATAAACAAGGCGGGGTGCTTATCAAGAGGAAGTACACAGCTTTAAAAGCAGGGGAAGTACCACTCCAAAGTTTAAGAACTGTTGTTGATGATTATTTTAGAGTATTAGGAAATCGCTCAGAACTAAAAGAAGAAATACTCATTGGATATAATGATGCACTCGTCAAAAGCGAACAATTTGAAATGCTTACATCTTTACCTTTATGTATGAGTAAGCTCACAAAAGATATTAAAATAAAAAATTTAAAGAATATATTACATCAAGTTCTTTTTTCTATGATAGGACGAGAATTACTTTTAGTCATCGCAAAAAGAGCCTTTCATCAGTATGAAATCACGAATGATTATAAGAAAAATGAAAAAGAAAAATTTAAAGTTATGTTTTTAGAGTTTATTGAGATTTTAGATGAAAATTGTGATGTGAATGACCTTCACGTTTTCAATTTGGACGAATTATGCTTGTATACTGATTATAAGTATAAGAACTCAAATTAAGTCATGTTGGTTCTTAATGTAGCCATGGTTTGGGTTTTTCGATGGCGTTCACAGTTATATTTTAGTAATTGTTATTATTCAACTGTGAAAGTAATTTGATCACGGTTAATTTAATTACCTTTTAAATTATGGTGGCATAAGTCCATTTTTAAATTTATTGAATTCTGCCCATTACCCAACTGCTAATTTCCCTGCCTCATGCCACATTTCACTTGGCATGGGGTTGGTTAACTCCCACGTTATGTTCATTGGCTGGCTGCCGTTATGGCTTTGGTATTTAACCTCGCCATAGTTTACAAACCCCATGGTTCTGCCGTTTTCGTCTTTACCTTGTTCGCGTACAAATAACAATATGGTTTTGCCTGTTTGCTGGTGCTGAATATAACTAAGGCCGCGGCCGTGTTCTGGGCGGGCGCTGTTTTGCGTTTGCCAATGGAACAAAGTAGGGCTGATTGCGTAATCGTGATACAGCGTGGTGGGCGAGTAGGTTTTTTCACACTTATTAAGCGTTACAAATAACAGCTCTAGGTTTTGGTTTTTAAATTCTAAAACGCCTTCGCGGGCGGTCGATTTTTTATCAAACGTGTGAGCCCCAAAAGCTGCGAGTATTTGCTGGCGCGTGTAGCGGCTGTGTAATTTTATTGCGTGGTTTGGTAAGCATGCTAAATCGCTTTCTTGCTGGTGAATACGGTTTATTAATAGCGTAATTACTTGAGCAAGTTCGTGCTGTAGCTCTTTGTGTTTAAGTGCTTGTAAGCTTTGTTCTAGCGTTTTAAATCCCGAGCTTTTACCAGTGCTATCCCAAAAGTTGTAATGCGCCATAAGCGCGAACTGTTGGTTTTGCGCTGTTGGGGTAAAGTTAAAGTCGTTGTTACATAAATCACGTAAAAAGCATAAGTAACTGAGCGAGTCGCAGCCGAGTAATTGGGTGTTTATGGCGCGGTAATATGCGGCGTAAATATCGGCTTGTTTTGCTGGTATTTCATCGCCTTTTAGCCAGTGCCAGCCGCCGAGCTTTTTATCTTTTGGTTTGTATATATCTTTAAGCGTGACTTGTGGGTTTATGCGTAAAAAGTTACTTAGCGTAAGCGCGTCATTAGTATGTTGCGAATAGCTATTTATAAGCTGCTGTAAACGGCGTTTAGAGTTTATAGCTTGCTGAATATTTTTTAGTATTGTTTGTTGTGTGCGTTTTTGTAGCTCTATGCGGCAACCCAACGGTAAATGCGGGAAGTTGTTTTCAATCTCGGTTTTTATTGGCTGATTACTTTTACCAATGAGAGCGCGGAATTTACTGGCAAAGTCGTATTCTGGGCGGGCATTGCCTACAAAATCGAGTACGGTGCAGCATTGTTTTTGGCTATTATCAGGTAAGCGCAAGCCACGGCCGAGTTGCTGCAAAAACAGCGTTAGGCTTTCAGTTGGCCGTAAAAATAATAGTGTATCGACTTCTGGGATATCGACGCCTTCGTTAAAAATATCAACCACGCAAAGTATTTGTATTTCGCCTTGGCGTAGTGCTTGCTGTTTGGTCGCGCGCTCATTAGTGTTTTTGCTGGTGAGTACATCGGCGTTTATGCCTGCTAAGTTAAATTTAGAGGCCATGAATTCAGCGTGTTTTTGGCTTACGCAAAACGCGAGTGCTTTAATAGCGTGAACATTGGTTACGATATCAGCAAGGCTCGATATAATTTTGTTAGCGCGGCTGTTCTCCCCTGTATAAAGGTTACTTAGCTCACTTATATCGTAACGGCCACCACGCCATGTTATTTGGCTTAGGTCGGTGTCGTCATCCAATCCAAAGTATTGAAATGGGCATAAATGACGTTGATTTATTGCCTCTGGTAAGCGAATTTCAGCGGCTATTACTCCGCAAAAATCATCGAGTATATTTGCGCCATCTTGTCGCTCTGGCGTGGCGGTTAAGCCAAGTAATATTGTGGGCGTAAAGTAACTTAAAATAGCGCTATAACTGGCCGCGCTTACGTGATGTACTTCGTCTATCACTATGTAGTCGTAGTAATCGTGAGTTAAATTGAGCGATTCTATTTGGCTGTTCAGCGTTTGGATTGATGCAAATAATTGGTTGTAGCTTTGTGGTTTGTAGTTACCTACCCACAGCTCACCAAAGTCGTTATTTTTAAGCACACCACGGTAAGCACTTTGCGCTTGTTTTAGTATTTCTTCGCGGTGGGCTACAAACAAAAAGTGTGCGTTTGGGTTTTTATCGTAAACAGTTTTAAAGTCAAACGCCGATATTATGGTTTTACCTGTGCCGGTTGCAGCAACTACTAAGTTTTTAAAGCGTTTATGTACGCTGCGCTCAGCACTTAGTTTTTCTAAGATAGCGAGCTGATGCGTTTTTGGTGTTATATCAAAATAAAACTGGCTGCTTGATTGCCCAACACCGCGTTGCTCGTTAAGTGAATTAATGAGCCTTTCCTTACACTCAACAGCGCCTGTAAATAGCTCGAAGTCTTTTGATTCCCAGTAGGTTTCAAACGTACTTTTGGTTTTAGCTATTATGTGCGGGATTTCCTGTGCGGTAATTTTTAAGTTCCATTCTAGGCCGCTGGTAAGCGCCGAATGCGATAAGTTAGACGAGCCAATATAGCCTGTATGAAAACCCGTATTGCGCATAAATAAATATGACTTTGCGTGTAGGCGTTCTTGCTGATTGTTATAACTTAGCTTTACTTCGGTATTTGGTAGGTTTGCTAAAAACTCAACGGCTTTAGCATCCGTTGCGCCCATGTACGAAGTAGTAATAACTTTGAGTTTATTACCGCTTTTAGTAAACGCTTCAAGTTCATTTTTAAAAATGCGCAGCCCCGTCCATTTTATAAATGAGACCAGCCAGTAAATAGTGTCGGACGATTTAATCTCGCGCTTTAGCTCGGTTTCGAGCGATATACCTGCATTAGCACCGCTAAATAATTCACTTTGTGTAAGCCCTGTAAGTGGGAATATATCGCTTGAGTAATCTTTAAGGTTGGCCGCAATCGGGTTTTGAGTATTAAACAGCGCAGTAAGTATTCGGCCTTGGCTGTCGATAAGGTTTTCGTTGATTAGCTCGTCATCACGAATATGATCTTTAAGCCAAAGTACAAGGCTATTAGCTAGGCTAATCTGTTCTTGTAGGCGCTCGTTCGAGTTGGGAATGGCATCGATTGCATGCGTTACAAGTTTACTTAAAAAGCGTGAAAGCCATGTTGCTGCTTCCGCTGTTTCAAGCTGGCGCTCGCCCACATAAAATTGATCACGATCTAAGTTTTGCTCAATTACTTGCGTAATTAATTGCTCGTAAATACCAATTTGCTGCATTAAAACCACTCCCTGTTTGCGAGTAGTTAGTTTACTTAAATGCGGTACAGCTACAAGTATTAATCGACTAAGTTACTAGTAATTAAGTACAAACGTGTGAGTTAAGTATTAGCCGAGAGAGTAATCAAATGA
Source organism: Pseudoalteromonas sp. SR43-5 (assembly GCF_014163835.1). Classification (NCBI taxonomy): domain Bacteria; kingdom Pseudomonadati; phylum Pseudomonadota; class Gammaproteobacteria; order Alteromonadales; family Pseudoalteromonadaceae; genus Pseudoalteromonas; species Pseudoalteromonas sp. SR43-5. The sequence goes on along the minus strand of NZ_JACJEA010000007.1, from coordinate 78,270 downwards.
TGATGCTAAGAAATTATCCCCTTCAACTTCACCTGTAAACACATAATTAATGAGTAATTACCTCGCATGGATTCGAGGAAAGCGATGCTTGCACATGGATGTGCGTTCATCGCGTTTACGTTCATATTAATTTAGTGTTTAAAGATAAGTGAAATTGAGGGGCGCCGAGAGATTCCAAAGAGAAGTCGGCGGTTACTTCTCTTTGGTTGCCATCGCCAACGCGATATAAGTAAATTATTTTAAAAGCTTCGCTTTTCGCGCGAGCAAGCTGGGCGCCTACAGGTGTTTAGGTGGGTTTTGTAGCGTTGATTGAGGTAATGAGCTAGTTACTAAAGATCAAAGCGCGATGTAAAATCACACCTACAAGTGCTAAAGCTTAATAGGCGTACTTATCTCACAATCTTTGCATACTAAAGAGTAATTTTCTTTACGTTTGCTTGTTTTAGTATTGATGCTTAAGCACTCAGGGCATGGTAATTTCATTGGGGTATTTGCACTGCAATAACCGCATTTTACGAAGTAGCCATAGCGTCCAGAAAGAGGCTGTAAGTTAGTCGAACTATTACATTGCTTACAAGCTAATGTTATCTCTTTGATTAGATCAGTTTTAGGTTTTACTTGTTCAGTAATGGTTTGCTTGGTCGCTATTAAAGTATCATCGTAAACAGATTCTGATTCGCTTATCTTTGCAGATACATATGAAGGCTCTTGTAAGATAGGTGATATATTTTGCTCTAAAATAAACTGGCAAATTCTATCCAGTGTTTCTTCACTGAACCACGGTCGAACGTTCGTTGTAAAAAGATGAAGCGGATTAGGTTTAGACGCAGGAAGCTTCATTATTTCGAGTAATTTATCAGTTATAAATTCTGATTTAACTAATCGATCTTCAATTGCTTTTGGTGTGTTTTTCCGGTTGATAATGGCGTTGCTCGATATGGCACAAATACTATGCCACTCTCTGCCACCAAAACCCTGTTGCAGCTTGCCAAATAATTTAGTGAGTAGCTTTGGTGCATTGTCGCGCATTAGGCTTTTTAATAGCTCTAGTTGTAATTCAACCTGTTTTATTGGCGATGGCATACCTTGCCAGTTGCCGCGATAACTACGACTCCATTCTTGATGTTCATTAATCGTTACTTCGCCTGTAATGCTTTTAGATTCGATAAGAATAAAGCCATAGGTGTATGCTATTAGGTGGTCTATTTGTGCGGTTTCGCCATTGTGTTTAAATTTTACATCGTTAAACACAAATACCTGACTATGATCTTTAAAGGCGCGGCGTAAATAAAAGGCAACGTCGAGCTCTTGCTTTTGACCTGCTTGTATTTTAGATGAGTTGCTGTTGATGAGGGTTTTATCTTTTAGAATCATGAGGCGTCCTTTCAATCATGTATTTGCTTAGAATATCATTGAAGTACCGAATAACAATACTGCTTAAGTTCAAAAAACGCGAGAGAAACTCCCACCTACAATTTAAAAGCTTCGCTTTTCACGCGAGCAAGCTGAGCGCCTACAGGTGTTTAGCTTGGCTATTAAGCTCAAAATGTCATTAACTTCCCATAAGTAACTTATGTTTTACTTATGGGGTTGTGGTTTTATTTTACTCTCTATAAATCAAGTAAAGTTTACTTATAGGAGGTAAATATACGTTCAAACTTAAAGTAAGTTATATTTGACTTTTGGTGGGCTACCCTAAAATAAATTGTATAAGTAAACTATAGTTGACCTTTAATGAGTGAATTACCAGCAAAAAAAACACTTGGAAGAGTTGTTAAACGCACTGAAATGCCTGATCTATCAAAGCCGTTTTCGTCGGTGCGGCTCGCTAAAGCGATTACTTCAAAGCGAACAGGCATGAAGCTTACATTGGTTGATGTATCGCAAGCACTTAATATTTCAAAGCCTACGCTGATAAAAATAGAAAAAGGTGATGTGAATGTGCAGTTTTTTAATGTACTCAAAGTGATGGAATACTTGGGGCTGTCGTTTAGCCTTGTCAGTGATGACGAGTCGCACCACAATAACAAGAATGAGGTGAGCGATGAGCAGTGGTATTAAAAAAAACAGCTTGGATGTATTTATTGGGCATACGCAGAAGATAGGTGCGATAGCCCTTGATATAGGCTCTGAAAATGATATTGCATTTACCTATGAGCCTGAGTGGATTAATAAGGGGTTTGCTATTTCACCACACTTACCGCTCAATGGTGATTTTGACTCACGTGATGTGCGTAATTATTTACAAAACTTATTACCCGAGGGCAAAGGTCTTGATGAGATTATAAGTAGTACTACTATCTCTAAAAATAATACGTTTGGTTTGGTTAAAGTAATTGGCGAGGAAACGTCAGGCGCTTTGTCGTTTAGAGCAAGTAACAGTACTTTAAAGCAAACATCTTTTTGTGAAGTAACTAGGGTCTGTTGATCTTTGCGGATTAAAATTTGTCCAAACTAGGAGCTATTTAATCGCGACGCGAGATTTGCAACCTAGTGGGCTAAGTAAAAACCGAGCAACAAAGAGTAAATAGCTCCTAGGAAGAACCCTTCGGGCAGCGCCTGTTTGGCATTAATGCTACGTTATCGCCCATTTATGGGGAATAACCACACTGCATAGGCTCTGCCTTGCCTAAATACCAAACAGGCTGCTGCAAATTTAACCTTGAAAGAACAGCAGACCCTAGTGACGAGCTAAGCCAAAAACTTAAACGCTTTGTACAAGTTGGAGAACCAATTACTCATTGGGATGGCCGAACTCGGCTCTCTGTTGCTGGCGTTCAAGACAAACTAAACTTACTCGAAATCGATAGTAAATTAGGATTTGGTGAAGGGGAGCTATGTTCTAATAAAATTTTTAAATTTGAAACAGGTACCGCGCCTTTCATTGCAGTAAATGAACTTTTTACCATGCTTTTGGCAAAAGAGTCGGGGCTCAATGTTCCCCATGTTGAGTTGCGCACTTACGCAGATGTAAGAGTGTTTGTAATAGATCGCTTTGATAGGCGCGTTACACAAGATCAAAGCCGTGTATTACGTCGTCATATTATTGATGGTTGCCAAGCCACTAATTTACCTCCTTCTTATAAATATGAGCGTCAGCATGGTGATGATGGAGATGGTATTTATATTCGAGATGGCGTTTCTTTTGCAAAACTATTTAATGTTAAAACAACGAATGTACAAGCGTATGAGGCTCAGCTTATTCGTTGGATGACATTTAATATTTTAGTACGTAATTACGATGCTCATGGCAAAAACATTAGTTTTTTTGTTGGTAAAAATGGTTTAGAGCTTACGCCGTTTTACGACTTGGTAAATATAGAGGCTATTATTGAGCAGGGAAGCATTGACCGTGATATGGGCTATTTACAGCCCAAAATATCAAGGTGTTATGCTATGTCAGTGGGTGAGCATAATTCGCAAAGTGCAGGCAATTTTACTAATGAGATTACAGCTTACATGTTAGCTGATTTTGCTGATGAATTTGCTATTTCACTACCACGGATGCAACTACTTATGAGTCAAACTGTTGACTCTGTATTAGCCGCAATTGATACGGCTAAAGTTTCTGCTGTTAAAAATAACTTGTCTACTGCTGAATTAGCACACATTGATTTGTGCATAAAAATAATTAATAAAGCTGCAAATAAGCTGAGTGAGCAAATAATACAACTACCAAATATGGATGCATTTATTTAAATTTCAGAAAATAAATACACGCATTTTGAGTGATAAATTCATATATTGGTTGCCAGCATCAACGCGATATTTGTAAATTAAAATTAAAAGCGCGAGATAAAATCACACCTACGCTTTTGTTAAGAGTGATGTTTACATTAATGTAGGTGAGGTTTTATACCTCGCTTATAAATACATTTTTTATCACAGAAAAGTGAATTATTGTTCTATGTAGCGCTTAAAAGTAATGAGGCAATTAACTCTGCTATTCGCCTCACCATGTGAGGCGAATAGGTGTTTAGGTGAGCTTTGTAGCGTTGATTGGGAGTTATGAACCAGAGTTACTAGAGGACAAAGCGCGATGTAAAATCGCACCTACGGTTTTGTTCTGTACAGTGGTTTAATTATTGTAGGTGAGGTTTTATCTATGAATCTTTGTTTAGCTCTGTAATCGCTTTAATACTAAATGCCTGCATAGCTATGTAATGTTGTTTTTTAATGATTGTTTTAACGATACTTTGGTCAATATTTAAGTAATCGTGAACAAGAGCATTTCGTAAGCCTATAATTTTACGCCATGACAGTAGTTCTGCCTCGCTCAAAAAGCCTAAATGAGTAAGTTCGCTAAATGTTTGATAGGCGTTGCTACTGGTACTACTTTTGTGCTGCTTTAGCCAATGCTTTGATAAACCAATACACACCGCGGTCATTAACTGTAGTAATCGCTCAGCGGCTCGGTAGTCTCTGCTATTAAGTGAATCGATTTGACTGAGCTCGTCGAGTTCTTGCATATATTCGTCAACATGGCGTGTTACTTCACTTAAATAAAGTGTAATTCCGGTATCAATATGTTTACTCGCTATGGTTTCAAATTCGAACTGGCTATTTATACGCTGCTGCTCTTTCATCGCTCTAACACTATTATTGCTTATAATTATTTTTCCATATTCAATAACATTGAAAGCTAAATAACTTGGAATAATATTTATATCAACAATCGAAATAAGTTGTTCGTTAAGATTAAGTGCATTACTTATTTCAAGCTCAAGCTCTTTTGGCCTAAGGCGCTTATCGAACGATTCCAGATCAAAGTTTTTAAATGCTATGGCTAAGTCAATGTCACTATGAGGCTGAGCTGTCCCTTTTGCATGAGAGCCATATAGCCAAACTACATCAATGTCGGTGTTTTGATGTAAATACTCAATTATTTTTTGTATAACTTCATTTGCCACGAAAAAGTAACCATTGATAAAAACAGTAATAATAACCTATCAGTTTTATAGTGAACATTAAAACTGATATTTGTTTTATTTAATTTAAAAGCTTCGCTTTTCGCGCGAGCAAGCTGAGCACCTACAGCTCTTTAGGCGGGCTTTGTAGCGTTGATTGGGAGTTATGAGCCGTTACTAAAGAGCTAAGTGCGATGTAAAATCGCACCTACAATTTAAAAGCTTCGGGTACCTATTACTCCAACCGCGTTACTTTCACTTTTATTTTACCTGCATTAGCGCCGTAAAAGCGGCTTAAGTCGTTTGCAAATGGGCAAAACTCGCCAGATTTATCCATTTTAATATCGGCGCCGTTGGCTATTTCAAAAAGGTGGTCGTCGTTTTTATTTATAGCACCAATAAGTGAAAACCATTGTGCACGAGGAAATCGTCTAAATGGTTCAAGCACAGCCATGGGGATTTCTTTTACGCCAAGTTGTACGTTATCGCGGTTCCAGCCTAATGGCGTGCACTTTATGCCATCGTCAAACCAGTATTGATTTGGGTATGGGGTAAAGCGGTACGTAGCGCCTTGCTCTAGCATAAGGCCGGTTGCGTTATATTGCTCTGAGGCAAATACCATTACATCTTGGCTTTGGTTAATGCTCAGCACATTCATGTTTTGATTAGCCAGTTCTATATGTTGGCTTAAACCAATAAAGCTAAGTGTGGTGTTGTCGTTATAGCTAATTTTGTAATGCAGTTTTTTAAGCGATTCTGGGCGGTAACTGGTTAGCTTATTAATGCGTTCGGCTACGCTGAAGTGCACTAAAGGCTCAAGGTTGCTGGCTTCGTCATCAATTAATACATAGCACTGCCTATCTACTAATTTAAAAAATGGGTTAAACCAAAAGTAATTTTGTTGATGACTTAATGCGAGCGGATCGGGCGTTACGGTTACGTCATCTTGTGCTACCAAGTTGCTATCGGGGAGTAGGGTTTCGTAATCTATATCGTGGCTAGTGAGTAACGAAATATTAAGCGGTTGTTCTATTAACCACTCAAGTGCGTAGCGCAAGCAAATATCGGCTAGGCCATCGCGGTAGTAACCGCCGCCAATGTCTGAATGCGCTCCTGCAAACCATAGCTCGGTAATATTGCTTTGATGGTTCATGAGTGTGGGTTCAAACGCGCGGCGTTTTTCATCAAGGGCTACGCAGTGCAGCGCGTGAGTAATGTTGTTGGCAATGGTGTGGTTTTCAAAAATAACGTGCTCTGCGCCGCGTGTGGCTTTACTTACTTTTGATAAGCCAATAGAGGCGACAGTATCAAACACACATACGTAAACATTATCAGCAATTAAAGGCTCTAGGATTTTGGCAAAACGCCTAGCAAGTGCACCGCCTCGGCTAAAACCCGTTAGCAGTATGGTATCGCCTATTAGGTAGTGAGCTTTAAAGTCGCTTAATGCTTGATTTAAAATACTGGATACGTCGTCACCACGAGGTGCAAGAGTTTGGTTTAAAATGCGTTTAAGGCGGCTGCCTTTAGTGCCAATACCTTGATAATAAAAACTGAGTTGGTTAGCAAAAGGAGTAATGGGGGAGTCTTCTAATTTACCGCCAAGCAGTAAATGCAATTTTAGAATATTGGTAATATTAGAGTCTTCTTTAAAATGCTCTGAGCTAAATTGCTCTGCATCACGGGGCTCGTTTCCTGTGCCGTCAAAGTTAAAAATTAGCGTTTTACCCGTCATAACCCAATTTCCTTAGTTGTTTTAAATACTCTACACAGACAATGTTAAATATTAAAGACAATATTTTGGTTAGTAACAAATACGCCAACTAATTTGTTGGCGTATTAAAAGTGCGGGTTATAGGCTATTAAAAGTATAGTGATTTAGCTGCGTGCCCTCTGCGGGTTTTAATGCGGGGTTTAACTTAATTAATTGCTCGTAAACCTCAGGATAAAACGTTTTTAATCGTGCTGCGCGAGAAAGGTGATTCGGTTCAATTTTTTCAACAAGCTGAAGGGCTAAAGGAATCATTGGGCTTAACTCCCCTTTGGTGTAGCTTTGCTCAAGCGCTAGGTCGAGTATATCTACGCCTAATTTTTCTGAATCAGCGGGTATTTTATTATCAATTAGAAATTGTACTATCTCGACAGAAGACGATACAGCTTGTACATAAACGTCGCGCCCATACGTATCGGTAATCGAAAAATCAAAACCAGCTTGTTTAAGCTTTTGCCATTGACTAAGAGGAAAACGACTTAATCTTGCTAAATCACTCGGTGGCTTAGGTTCAACTCGGCTTTGCCAGATCGCTATAAAGTCATGAGGCTCTAATAGTAGGAATGAAAAAAGTGTATCGGTTTCTGTTTGAGTTAATGGTGTACTAAGGCTGTACTCATAAGCTTTTTGGTAATCTTTTTTAGACAAATATTCGCTGAACGCGCTATGGCTTCTATCGTTTGAAAGCTGATTGCTTAGTATACTCCACCAGTAATTAACTAATACGGGGTCTTGTTCTTGTAAAATATATTCGAAGTTATTACCTTGCTCTTTTTTTATCTCTAGCACCGTATTATATGCTCGCATAGTAGAGTGTAATTGTTCAGTAGCGCTTAACTGCTGCTGTAATAGTTCACAGTTTTGTCTTTTATTATCTAGATCTTCCTTTTGTTGCTTCAAATCTACTAAAAAACGTGCAACATCAGAATCATCGGGCTCACTCACTTGTGGCAATGTGGCGTTGTCTATTTTACCAATAGGGCTAAAGTAAGCATATTGCTCAGGGTTTTCCTGCCCATTAATATAGGCGCCTTGCTGGTAAATAAAGTCACTTACAAAAGAAACGCCTTTGCCATTTAGGTCGTCATTAGCATTGCCGCTATGAGCTTTATAGCCCTGCTCTGTGAGGTAGTCCAACATTTGAGTATGCTTTGCATCTAAAGGGGCTGGCGTTAAGTTACCGCTTTTAGGCAGGCTTACTATTGCAACGTCTAAACCCGTAAATAAGCCTGGCTGATTGGTTGGTGTTACGGCTAGTTGCTGCAGTGCTTTTACAAGCGGTAAATTAAACTGGCTTACGGCAATATCAGCCATGTTATATAAAACAGAATTTTCTTCGTACAGCGGCATAGCATCCAGTGCCGGCACCTGCTTCATAAGCGCAAAAATATACTCATTAGGAATGTTGTTTTTAATCGCAGTAGCCACTTCATTTACTGTGAATTGGTTAGATGAAATTGCCTGCTCAAACTCTTTTGGCGTAAATTTATTTGCATTAAGCACAAACAATGTAGCCGGGGAAATAACCTCACTGCCTTCAAGTTTAATAAACGTTTTAGAATAAGTGGTAAATGTATCTGTGTTGTTTAATAAAGCATAAAGGGTTTCTTTTTGTACATTTTCATCAAGGGGTACACTCAGAGTAAGTCCTGGAGGGCTATGCTTATTATCTCCAAGCTGTTGAATCATTTCTTTTACTTTATCATTGGTGAAGCCTTTAATTGCCTCAATGCCTTGCCAATTAGCTAATTCGTTTAAAGAGCTAGTAATATTAAGCTGCTGTTTTTGCTCAGTAACTATGGCATCTCTTAAAAAGGCAATGTATTGACGCTTATTGATTTCTGATAGGTTTGCATACTTTAAAATCGTAGGGACCGACGTCCCTTTTTTAAGCTCACTCACAAAAAATGAAACAAGCGATTGGTTTAAATTATTTATTTTTATATGTTGTTGCTGTGATTGATCTCTGCAAAGGCGAATATCTTTTTTTAGATCTGTGACTATTCGTAGCGGGGTGCCTTCTGCAGGCTGCTTTTTATTAACTAAGTTAGGCTCAGTGGCATTTGGTGCAGCCACGTTGGGCTGCTCTACATCGGCTGTGTTAGGCTGGGTTTTAAATAGATATACTGCCAAAGCCGCTATAATTATAAGTCCGAGAAGTAGCTTTTTCATAACCGCCAATCCTTTGATGTTATTAAAATATTCTCACATCGTACTACTTTAGGTACGCAAAGTGCAAAAAAGCTTTAAGAGATAATACTTATTAACTCTTAAAGCTTTTTTGTGGTTTTGTGAGCGTACTTAATTTATTAGTGCAACTTCATTTTAGGGCGCACTACACGCAGCACTTTTTCGCTTATCCATAATGCAAAGGTTTTTGCGCTACCGTGTATAGCGCGTTGGTGCATACGGTATAAAGATATATACATAAAGCGGGCAATTTTACCTTCAATAAAAAAGGTATTGCTGGTTAGGTTACCCATTAAGTTACCCACGGTGCTGTAGCTCGATAAGTTAACCAACGAGCCATGGTCGCTGTATTTAAAGCCGCGTAGTGGTTGCTGCTTTAGCGTTGCGATTAGATTTTTTTCGACGCACTGCGCCATTTGATGCGCCGATTGTGCGCGTGGCGGTACTTGCTTGCCATCCGCTTGGGTAAATGCGCAGCAATCACCTAATACAAAAATGCTTTCGTCTACGGTGCTTTGTAAGAACTCGTTTACTTGAATTTGGTTGCTACGCGTCAGCTCAAAAATACCTAAGTCTTTTATAAAATCAGGGGCTTTTACGCCTGCTGCCCACACCATAATATCGGCATCAATGTGTTCTTCATCTTTGGTGATAAAGCCTTGTGCGGTGCCTTCTTTTACTTGTGTTTGCTCGCGCACGTTTACGCCAAGCTTTAATAGCTCGCGTTTGGCACTTACGGCAATACGCTCTGGTAGTGCTGGTAAAATTCGTGGTCCGGCTTCTATTAAATGAATATGCAAACGCTTAGACGACATATTTGTTAAGCCATAAAGCTTTAATAGTTCAGACACATGATAAAGCTCAGCTGAGAGTTCAACACCGGTAGCACCGCCGCCTACAATGGCAATATTAAGTGATTGCTGTTGGTTGTCGTCTTGGTGAAGGCGTGTAAAGCTGTCGAGTAATGAATGCTGAAAGCGCTCTGCTTGTTGGTTTGAGTCTAAAAAGTAGCAGTGATCTTTTATACCTGGGGTATTAAAGTCGTTACTTACGCTGCCAATGGCAATGACTAGGTGGTCGTAGCGCACGGTGCGCTCGGGTAAAATTGTGTGGCCTAGCTCGTCTAAAAGTGGTGCAAGGGTAACTGTTTTATTGCTTTGATCTATATTGCAAAAAGTACCAAGTTGAAAGTTATAGTGGTGTTTTGCAGCATGGGCTGAATACACAACGCCATCTAAATCGGGGTCAATAGAGCCTGTCGCTACTTCGTGCAGTAACGGCTTCCATATGTGGGTACGGTTTTTGTCTATTAGTAGAATTTCAGCTTGTTTTTTCTTTCCTAATTTATGGCCTAATTGCGTTGCGAGTTCTAATCCGCCAGCACCACCGCCAATAACGACGATTTTAGGTGTAGTAATATTCATAACGTTGCCCTTAAAAATAATATACCCAAGTGATCTGTATTTTTTATTAGTTTTTTAAGGTGACTTGGGTATCAATAAATTATTTTGGCAACAAGCAGTTACTACTCATTTTATAGTGCTTTAGTTTGCGCTTAAATAAAGGTGATGTCAGCAATAAATAATGTTATTTGTTGTATACTGAGTTGCAAATATTTCATCTACACCGCATTTTTATAAGCATGACTATTGTTTAGCCATCAAAAGGACATTTATGACCACGCCATTAATTCAATCACTTGAGCAGCACTTTGGTTTTAGCCAATTTAGAACAGGGCAACAACAAACTATAGAGCAGCTTTTAAATGGTCAATCGTCGTTGGCTATATTTCCGACCGGTTCGGGTAAATCGTTGTGCTATCAATTAACTGCGTTGCATTTGCCAAATTTAACGTTAGTGGTTTCGCCTTTGCTTGCATTGATGAAAGATCAAATTAGCTTTTTAAATAGCAAAGGTATTTACGCGGCTAGCCTTGATTCGAGCCAAGATAAAATGCAAAGCAGCACCGTAATGAATGATGTGCGAAATGGTAAAATTAAAGTACTAATGGTGTCGGTTGAGCGCTTTAAAAACGAGCGTTTTAGAGAGTTTATAAGCCAAGTTAAGCTTTCGATGTTAGTGGTAGACGAAGCGCACTGTATATCAGAATGGGGCCATAACTTTAGACCCGACTACCTTAAACTACCGCGTTACCGCGAAGAGCTTAATATTCCTTTAGTATTGCTGCTTACGGCAACGGCGACTAAAAAAGTTAAACGCGATATGGCAGAGCGATTTGCTATATCGCCTGAGTGCATTGTGCAAACGGGCTTTTACCGCGCTAATTTAGATTTAAGTGTGTTGAGCGTTAAAACCGCCGATAAAAATACCGAGCTTACCAACATTGTGCGCGCGCAAAATGGCCCTGGTATTGTGTATGTAACGCTACAGCAAAGCGCCGAGCAAGTTGCTAATGTGCTAAGTGCACAAGGTGTGCACGCGGTGGCGTATCATGCGGGGCTTGAAGATACGCTACGCTGGCAAATTCAAGATGACTTTATGGCGGGTAAAATTAACGTAGTGGTGGCAACCATTGCCTTTGGTATGGGCGTTGATAAGTCAGATATTCGTTTTGTTATACATTACGATTTACCAAAATCGATTGAAAACTACAGCCAAGAAATTGGCCGAGCAGGGCGCGATGGCAATCCATCAAACTGCTACACCCTTGCCAATTTAGATGGGCTAAATACGGTTGAAAACTTTGTATATGGCGACACCCCTGAGCTTAGCGGTATTGAATACGTAATTAACGATATTCGCCAAAGCCACCAGCAATGGGAAATGCAAGAATACAGTCTTTCAAGCGAAAGTAATATTAGACAACTGGCACTTAAAACCTTACTTGTACAGCTTGAAATGCAAGGCGCTATAACGCCGCAATATGCCTACTACGCTGATTTTAAATATAAATTTTTGGTCGATAAAAACGAGCTACTAAGCCAGTTTGACGAGCAACGCCAAGCATTTTTAACACAAATATTTAGCCATACCGATTTTAAAAAAATATGGGGCACGCTAAATTTTGACTCCCTTACGCAAGCCGCGCAGGTTGATCGAAAACGCGTAGTGGCAGCCCTTGATTACCTAGCCGAAAAAAACCTAATAACGCTCGAAACCAAACGTATTACCCAAGTATACAAAGTGCATAGCGAGGTTATAAATAACCCAGAACTTGCCCAACAACTACATGACTACTTTAGTGATAAAGAACAAGCCGAAATTAAACGTATTGCTGCACTGGTACGCTTTTTTGAGCTACAAAGTTGCTTAAGCTATAACTTAGCGCGCTATTTTGACGATCAAAACGCACCACAGCAATGTGGGCATTGTAGTGTGTGTAGAGGCCATGCGGTTAAGCTTGAATACTCTATAGAGCCTGCATATATTGACGAGCAACTTATTTATCAAAAGGTGGATGAGTTTTTAGCGCATATGGCAGACAAAGGTAATCATAATGTGGGTATTGAAACCCAATGCCGCTTTTTAGCGGGGATGAGTGTGCCATTATTTGCGCGTAATAAAGTTCGCCAATTGAGTGGTTTTGCACTGTGCGAGCAAATGCGTTACAGCGATATAAAAGCAAAACTACTAGCGCGTTAAATTAGTTACTGTATCCTAGTGGCTTATTCAAAAAAGTAAGCCACTATGCCTCATATTGTTATTCCTGTTGAAAATATTTCTACTACCCCAGAGCCTGTTACGTGTGCTAACTGCCAAGCCTGTTGTTGCCAATTAGAAGTGCGCATAGTAACCGACACCGGCGTGCCTTTTAACTACATTGAATACGATAAATGGGGCAGCGAAGTAATGAAACGCGCTGACGACGGTTGGTGCCAAGCACTCGACCGCAATACGCTTATGTGCTCCATTTACGAAAACCGCCCATTAGTTTGCCGCGAGTTTGAAATGGCCTCAGACGAGTGCATTACCGAGCGCGATTTAGCGGGTATATAGTCCGCTATTATTAAAGTACATAAACAACAAAGGGGCTTAAAAGCCCCTTTGTTTATTGTTTACTATAAAAATTAAACTTTAAAGTAGCTAATATACTTTTTAAGCGTGTTTGAAAGGTCAGCTAATGCAACGGCTTCTTGTGCGTTACTGTTAAGCGACATGCTGGTTTCTTTGGACATACTGGCAATTTCTTCCACGCCGGTACTAATTTGCGCCACGGTGGCTACTTGGTTTGATGTTGATTCAACAATTTCAAGCACGTTACTTAATGAGTCGTTAGCTTGTTGCTGTATTTGATGCAATAGCTCGTTTGCCTCATGGGTAAGCGTTAGGCCATTTTCTACTTGTGGTACTGTGGTTTCCATAGCTGTTACCGACGCTTGCGTGTTTTCTTGCACTTGCAAAATCATCTTTTCAATATCGCCTGTTGCATCACCTGTACGCTGGGCAAGTTGCCTTACCTCGTCAGCAACAACAGCAAACCCTCGGCCAGTTTCGCCTGCTCTCGCAGCTTCTATTGCTGCATTTAGTGCAAGCAAGTTTGTTTGATCAGAAATACTGCGAATCACACTTAAAATATCGCCAATGTGTTTTACATGTTCTTGCAGCACGTTTACTTGGGTAACTGTGGCTTTTACGGTTACAGAAATTTGCTCAATTTCGGCCGCTACTTTTTGCACTGCAATACTACCTTGCTGCGATAGTTGTGCAGTTACTTTTGAGTTATCTTCGGTTTGTTTAACAGAGCCTGCAACTGCATTTATACTGCGGCTCATTTCTTCTAAGCTGCTTACTGCCGAGTTTGTATAGGTTACTTGTGCGTCAGCGGCACTAAGTGCTTGCTGCGAGCCAGACGCTACGCTTGCAGAGTGAGTAGAAAGCTCTTCAGATGAGTTAATAATGCTATCTACAATGGCTTTTAATTTAGATTGCATAACCCCTACAGAAGCCATCATGCTATTTGGGCAACACGACTGTACATCACCTCTTAAATCGCCTTGGGCAATAAGGGCAATTACTTCGGCGGCTTCTTGTGGTTCGCCACCTACTGACTTTCTGATCAGTTGGCTAATAACATACGCTACGCTTGCACCTATTAAAATTGCAAGCGCGGTGAGCGAAATCATCCAAATTTCAAATGAACTGGCAATATCGAGAGTATCAATAGTGGTGGTTTGATTTGCTTGCTCTTGCAGGTTTATAAATTGGTTTATAACACTTAGCCACTGGGTAAACGCAGGGCGCGCATCGGTTAATAAAATGCGTTCAGCTTCGTTTAGGTTTCCTGCATTTTTAGCGTTTATTACACCTTGAATGAAAGGCTGAGTGCGCTGCTCTATTTGATTTATTTTATTAATTAAAGCGCGCTCTTCACTATTCATATCACCCATTAGCTTAGCCATAGCGCGGCTTGACGTTTGGTAAAATGCGTTTAGCTCTTGTATGTTATTTAACACGGTACTTAAACTGCTTTGCTCGGTAATTAGCACTACGTCGCGCACGGCTATTGCTCTGTCGTGTACGCTGCCTCTGAAGTTAATTGCGTAACGTTGCTTTACCGAATTTACGTCGGTCATGTGGGTAATGTTATTATTAATAAGGCTAACGCGCGAAATTCCAATAATGGTTAAAATAATCATCATTGATAAAATTACGCCAAAGCCGGTCGTTAAACGCATGTTTATGGTCATGGTTGATCCCAAGGGTGAGTCAATACGCGCAAGAGCAGCTTGTATTATTAGTGAAAATACTTAAACAATAGCAGCATTATGCCTTATTAATTAAAGTTTTATTAGCAATAAGGTAGGTGATTGTTAATTTAGTTTACAAGCGTAACTTTGGCGGGGCATATTTTACAGGTATTAAAAAAGGAGCAAAATGCTCCTTAGTGTTATATAAAAATATTATATAAAGGTTTAGTCGTACTTTGCTTCTAGCTCATTAGCTGTATGAAACTTCTCATGGCTTTGTAATTGCTCGTCGTATTTAACGAGGTTTTTAAAGTGCGCTAATTGACCTGAGTTTTTAACTATTTCAACAATAAACGACATCATAAAGTCAGCGCCCGTTAGGGTATCGCCCACTAAATAACGTTTACCTTCTAGGCGGTCGTTAAAGTAGCTAATTACTTTAGCTGTTTCAGCGTCGGCATAGCCTTCTAAAAACTGTGTTTTAGCGCCGTCTTTTAGTACAAACATTTTAAGTAAAAGCGGTAAAATTGCTGAGCTTTCTGCAAAGTGCAGCCACTGTTGGTAGTCAACATATTCAGCGGTATCTACTTTTGGAGCAAATTTACCATTACCGTATTTAGTAATAAGGTAATCAGTAATAGCGCCAGATTCAGCAATAATTAAACCGCCGTCTTCAATTACCGGTGACTTACCAAGTTGATGAATATGCTTTAGTTCATCAGGCGCTAAAAATGTGTCTTTATTACGCTGATAAGCCACAATTTCGTAGTCAACATCTAGTTCTTCTAAAAGCCAAATTATACGTTTAGAACGGGATTTATTTAAATGGTGTAGTTTAATCATGTCAGTCCTTTTTTGGCTTGTAAGGGCTTTGCCTTACAAGCCGTATAAAATTAAAGTGGGTTATTAATTTTAACCACAGTTTTACCAAAGTTTTTACCGCATATCATATCGTTGAACGCGTCTACTGTATTTTCGATGCCTTCTACCATGTGCTCACGGTATTGAATTTTTCCGTCTTGTAGCCATTTTTGCATGTCTTGTGCAAACTCGTCGTAACGGTCGCCGTAATCATCAAAAATGATAAAGCCTTGCATTTTAATACGCTTAGTAAGCAATTGACCCATTAGCATACCTAAACGGTCTGGGCCTTCTGGCAAGCTAGTAGCGTTATATTGCGATACTAAACCACACAATGGTACGCGTGCTGCGGTATTTAGTAATGGTAGTACGGCGTCGAATACTTTACCGCCCACATTTTCGTAGTAAACATCAATGCCTTTATCACAGGCTTTTTCTAACTGCTCTGCAAAGTCATCAGCTTTGTGATCAATACAGGCATCAAACCCTAGTTTTTCAACGGCGTGTGCACATTTTTCGCTACCACCAGCAACACCCACTACTTTACAGCCTTTAATTTTAGCTATTTGACCAACCGTTGCGCCTACAGGGCCTGTTGCTGCTGCAACAACTACGGTTTCGCCTTCTTTAGGCTGGCCAATATCAAGTAAACCCATGTAAGCAGTAAAGCCAGGCATACCCATAATACCTAATGCGTATGAAGGGTTTGCAGGCTCTTTACCTAACTGCATTAAGCCTTCGCCGTCGGTAATGGCGTAGTCTTGCCAACCTGTGTAGGCAAGTACCCATTCGCCTTCGTTAAACTTATCGTTTTTAGACTCTTCTACTTGGCACACTGTTGCGCCAACCATTACATCGCCAATATTAACAGGGTCAGCATACGACTTAGCATCGCTCATACGACCACGCATGTACGGGTCTAGCGATAGGTAAATAGTACGTAGTAAAACTTCGCCGTCTTTTAATGCAGGAAGCTCTACCGTTTTTAATTTAAAGTTTTCATCTTTTGGAGCGCCATTAGGGCGTGATTCAAGAGTAAGTTGGCGACTAGTCGTAGACATATAAGATCTCCTATTAATATAAATAAACTACTTACCGAATGTTTACGTTTTAAAAATCGTGTTCAGCTAAACAATAATGCGCGGCTAAGCAGTATGAATATGTACAATGCGTACCTTAATAAAGGAGTTTTGGGCGGGTGGTTGATAATTCAACCTTTGCGCAAATTTAATTAGAGTAATTAGTCTGCTTTGAGCTTACTAAATATATGATTGTTGTAAAATACCCCGTTTTTATAAATGGCCTGTTTAAGCACAGCCTCTTGCTCAAAGCCGCTCTTAGTAAGTGCTTTCATAGAGCCGGTATTACCAGCAAACACGGCACCAAAAATTCTGTTTAAGTGTGAGCTTGCAAACGCTCCATTGCATATAAGTTCAATAGCGCGAGTAATAATACCTTGCCCCCAATAGGCTTTATTAAGCCAATAACCAATTTCGCCACTGCGTTTGTATTCAAATTCGCCGGGAGTTATACCAATACAGCCCGCAAATTGCCCATTTACAACAATGGCCTTAATAATGCCGTTTTTTGAGCCTTGGTTTATCCACCAATCAGCATCGGCTTGCGTATACGGAAACGGAATTTTTGACGATAAATAACGCGTTACCTGTTCATCATTTAAGGTGTTAATAATAAAAGGCGCGTCTTGGGCTTTAAACTCTCTGAGGGTGATCATATTTTTTCATAAATTTTTAGTATGCACACTAACTTAACAATCATTTAAGAGTTAAACAATCAGAACCTAAATTAAACGCTTTACGGCTATTACTTTGTTTTAAAGTCCTCTAATATAAGCAAAATATTACACCTATTTTAGATGCCATTATGCACCCTCACATTAAAGCGCTTTATAACAGCGCCCTAAAACCAAGCCGTTTAATTATTGGTTTAATGAGCGGCACCTCGTTGGATGGGCTTGATGTTGCACTGTGTAAAATAACGGGCGCGGGCTTAAATACTCACATTGAGGTTTTAAATTTTACCACCGTTGACTACAACGACGATTATAAAACTAAAATAAAGCAGGTATTTGCCAAAAGAGAATGCGATTTAGAACTTGTAACTTTACTGCACCCGTGGGTAGGTAAACTCCATGGCGATATGGTTAACCAGTGCTTACATACTTGGCAAATAGACCCGGCAAGTATTGATGTTATAGCCAGTCATGGGCAAACAATTTACCACTGCCCACAGTCGCAACATAATCATAAAAGCTTTACTAATGGCACGTTACAAATTGGCGATAGCGACCAAATAGCCGTTACTACGGGTATTACTACCATTGGTGATTTTAGGCAAAAACACATAGCCGCAGGAGGCGAGGGCGCACCACTTGCTGTGTATGGCGATTATTTGTATTTTTCGAGCGCTGTGGAGAGTCGGATTTTGCTAAATATGGGCGGCATAGCTAACTTAACGTTTTTACCCAAAAATGGTGATGCAAACCGTGTGTTTAGCTCCGACATTGGCCCCGGTAATACCATTATGGATGCCTACGTACAGCAACATTTTAAAGATATGCATTATGACGATGGCGCAAAAATAGCTAAAGCAGGCAAGGTAAATACACCATTATTAAATGCATTGTGTAATAACGCATTTTTTAAACTCCCAATGCCTAAAACCACAGGGCCTGAGGTATTTAACTTAGCGTATTTAAACACCGCACAGCAGCTTACAAATACACAGCACTTAAGCCATGAAGATGTAATGGCCACCTTAAATACCTTTACAGCAACCGCTATAGCAAATGCATTAAACGAGTGTGCAGAGCGCGCACAAAATTGTGTGGTGTATGCAAGTGGTGGGGGTATTCATAACCCATTACTAATGGCGCAACTTACAGCGCTTTGCCCACGTATTAAGGCTTTTAAAAATACCGACGATTTAGGTATAAACCCCGACGCAAAAGAGGCCGTGTTATTTGCTATTTTAGCAAACGAATGCCTAGCCGGAGAGCAGCAACACCTAAGTAACACCGCACAAGGTATTGCGGGAGTTACTATGGGTAAAGTAAGTTTTGCAGACTAGGGCGTGTTGGTCTTTGTGGATTGAAATTTGTTCAATCTAGAGGCGATTAAATCGCGGCGCGAGGTTTGTAACCTAGTGGGCTAAGTAAAAACCGAGCAAAGCTTCCGCGTCCTGCTCACGCCCCTTACCTACATCCATGTAGGCAACAAAGAGTTAATCGTCCCTAGAAAGAACCCAAAGGGCAGTGCATGTTTGGTATTTATGCTGCGTTATCGCCTATTTATGGGGAGTAACCACACTACATAGGCTCTGCCTTGCCTAAAAACCAAACATACTGCTGTAAATTCACCCACCAAAGTTCAACACGCCCTAACAACTTATAAGTAGTGTCGCGTAATTTAAGTGCAGTTTGCATTAAAACAGCGATAAAAACGTAGAGCCCATACTTGCAAAGTAGCTACGAACGCCCTGTGACTTGGTATGTTCAGTTTTTATTTGCTCAGGAATATAGCCTTGCTCAAATGCTTTAATGTACACATCGAGTTGCTGGCTTTCTTTTAAGGTCGTGTTTTTTCCGTGCAGCATCATTTGCACTACAAAACACTGGCTTTGTGTAATGTTACTTAAAGTAAGATTTACAGTACCAGATTCAAGGTCTGCATTGCTCAGCGTTTTTTCAGTAAAATACTGCGCCCCACGCGCACTGGGCTGCGTTGCACTTAGTGAAATAACATCGCTCTCATTTGCGCCATCAGGCAACACACACTGCAGCGTAATGTTATGCGCAGCATTGGCTTTTAGCGATAGCTTTTCATATTCCATAGCGTGGCTCATCGCCGCAGACATAGAATCATCAAATGATTGCAGTGCAAATGTTAGTTGCACTAAGGGTGTACTCATCTTACTTAATCTTCTTGAGTCTATTCATTTATCGGATAGAGATTATCGCGGATCAAAGTTACAGATTTATGACTAATTGCATTATTTAGTACAATTATTGAGTAGTTTGATCAAAGAGGATCTTTTTGTTCTTTCTCATCCAACTTTGGAATGTTTTATCACACATCTGGAATGAAGAGCCATATGTGGCAGTGCTTGTAGCGATGGTGCTTCCGTTCCTTATTTGGGTTCTTTTCATAGGGGACAGAATTTTGTTTTTAGGCTTAAACTAATTAAACAGAGATTCCCAACTAAAATTCTATACTTTATCTTTTTTGGTTTATTACTGTATGGATAGCGGTTTATTGTTGTAACTCATATTAATAGAGCGGTGTTAGCGGCCAAGATAAATGTCGCAATGCAAATGTTCTAAGGCGGTTATGAGCGAAAACCAGTTATTGAGATTGGCTAAATATAGTAGTTAATTGATTGGTCAAACTGCTTTTTGCGCATATATTCATGAAAATGCGCGCTGCGCGCAAATTGGATTATTAACTTCACCTAAAAACTTTAGAAAACTTAGTTATAGTAATACCTTAGGTAATTTGCTAAAACTATATAAAGTAGATAGATGAGCGTTATGTCGGCAGAAATATGCTTGATGAGCGTACTATTAAATTGCTAGGTGTTCGGCAGATCTTACAGTAGGGATATAACTTGAAAATTAGACACTTAGAAGAATTTGATCATAAAGATCTTCATAATATTTATAGCTTTACGGAAGTAATGGCAAATACATCACAACTTCCTTTTTTGAGCTCTTCGCAAGTTTCAAATCTCTTTTCAGCATCAAATCAATACACGTTAGTCGCAGAAGTTGATGGTAAGGTGGTTGGACACGTGACGCTATTCCTAACGGATAAAGTTCGGGATAAGCATACTGCTTCTATTGCCATCGCTGTTCACCCTGAAAGTCACGGACAAGGTGTCGGAAAAGCCTTGATGCATGAAGCAATCAATCAAGCTGATAATTGGCTTAATTTAGTTCGTGTTGAATTAGAGGTTCATGCTGATAATCTTTCAGCCAAAGCTCTGTATGAAAAGGTAGGCTTTGAAACTGAGGGCATTAAGCGTTTGAGTACATTCAAAAGTGGACGGTATATAGATATGGTTATCATGTCCAGAATCAGCCCTGCACATGGAATGAACGCATAACAAAGCGTTTAAGGCAGATTCGCAACGCATGGCATTCTTGGTTCAAATGAGTTTTGTGTTTACGGTGTAATGGTTTAGGTTAGACGTAGGCGTCGCTCACTACTTAACGCGGCGTTATGTTGTTTTGCAAGTTAGTAGGAATTTTTAAAGGGATTTGAATTGAATGAAATTTTTCAAACTTACAGTGATAATATTATTTGCTTTAATTATTGGTGCAGCACTGTCATACCAGAAAATCATCTCAGACATATTGATACCACAGTATGTTGACTGGGCTTATGAAACTGAAAGAAAAGGCTCGGAGTCAGGAATTCCGCTAAATTCACGAGAATTAGCTTTGGCAGCTGATATAGGAATTCAAAAACCAGAGAAAGTCAGGATTGTACATGTTGAAGAAGTACCCTTTCCATTCGAAAACTTCGCTCTAAAAACACTAGGTGAAGCACTAGGTTTTATTGGTGAAGGTATTACCAATAACGCTCAGGCTTTCGGGTATTCTATTTATGTTCGTAATGGATATGAGCTCAATAGGCCAAAATTGGCTCATGAATTGGTTCATGTGCTACAAATCGAAAGATCTAGTCTTGACCAAGTGATAACTCAGCACTTCTCTGACATAGCTGAATTTGGTTATGACAAAGCACCTTTAGAAGTCGAGGCTTTAAAGCAAATAAACAGTATGCAGCTGATTGGTAATTAAACGTTGAAAAATCACATTAAGTCGGTCGCAAGCTCCCTGGGACAGTAATACGTGGACTCAGTCGCTTCGCTCCAAATTTTAGCCCACGTGTTATTGCCCCTAAGCGGGGTGTTAGTTGGCTTCAACCTAGTCAGCAGCACGGAACAAGTTTCGGAGTATTTAAAAGTGGACTTTGTTATAGGCTTAATTCCATTTTTATTGTTCTATGTTTTAGTGAATTATATCCAAAGCACTATTGGGTATTACCCTAAACTAGCTAGAGAATATAAAACGGATTTAAGCATTTCGGATTCATCTATTTTTAAATCACGCAGTATGTACCTGACAAATATTGCAGATATTTCTCGTGAGAAAAACAGTGAATATAGGACTTGGCTAAATATCAAATCATTTGAGCAAGGGGTATTTATAAGCCAAAAACGGATGCTGATTCTACTATTTCCCAAGAGTTTTTTTATACCATGGGAGCAAATTAGCTTAATAAAAGAGAAAACTAATTTTCTTAAAAATCAATATCTTTATAAAGTCGAATATAAAAAAGAACCTATTTATATCATTACGAAATTCGATTTGTTAAAAAGCTCAACTAACAAGAAAATCAATAAGGACTAAAAACAGTGGGCTTTTGCTCCTGCGTCGCCTATTTTAGCCAACAATTTTTGGGTCACAAGAGTCAAATTTTGACTTCATACATCAAGGTTTGCCAGTGCCTGCTGATGTCGCACTAGCGAAGTTTGCCAGAGTACGCCTATCAAATTAACTATATCGTTAAACCTTTAATGTACTTGAGTGGCTAGCAACGTACGGGTGATCCCTTCCAGCGTTAATTGAGAAATAAGCTCAATTCCAGCATTGAATGGGAAATATTCCAACTTCCTATTGGAAATTCACTTATCAAAGCCTCGCCTTATATAAAGCCCTGTTTCAAGCTTGAATGAGAAAGAATATAAGTGAGGTTGTTTTAGCTGTTTAGAGGTTATATTTAGAACCTCTCTTAGTGTTATGGTAATACTAAGCAAATAAATTTTAGAAATAAGGTATTTATAGGTGTTTTTTAATAGGGCAGTGTTTTTAGTTTTTACTTTATTATCGGGCTGTTCTATAGCTAAAAGCGTTGATTCGTTTTCTTTAAGTGAAATGAATGAAACACAATACTTGCTTGAAACAGCAACGCAGCCCACTATTAAAGTTATTGCTGATATGCAAGGAGCTGACGAGCTAGAATTAGTAAGGGTTTATGATTTAACGTGTAATGGTGTTAACTACCAAGTGCCTGCCGTTAAAGGAGATATCGAAAACGCAGAATCTATTGCTGAACACATAGAGTATTTTATATTTAAAAACGTAGGCGATAATTTATCAGCGATTAAAACAATCGGATCTATTGAGGTTAAAAGGCGAAGTGACGGTATTGTAGTGAATGAGCACACCATCGACCCATCACTGACCAGTTTTAATAAAAACCTGTGTAACAGTATTAACCGCAGCGGCGATATGGATTACCCAATACAATTTGCAGGCGCTGGTAATTAGTATTTAAAAACTAACTTAAATATTATTTACTAAGTAACTATAAAGCCCCTGTGTTAAACGTAACGTTTAACACAGGGGCTTTATAGTTTTAGGCTAAACGACTAAACACCAAGCGCATTAAAACGAATATTGCAGCCTTAATGAGATTGCATTGCCCGATGTGATAGTACCGCCCGCTTCAAAGTAGTCGGCTTTAATGTAGTCGGCCATAAATTTTATGTTTTTGTTTACGGTGTAGTTAACGCCAAGGGAGTAGGTTTTTGCGTCTTGGTTTTCTTGCTTGAGCTTAAGTAAGCTATAGCGGCCTGTAATTTCCCAGCCAGGCTCTGAGCTTGCGCCTAGTTTTGCGTTTTTATACTTACGGTATCCGCCCGACAGCTGATAACCAAATTGCAAATAGCCGCCTTCGTAATCATTGGTTGACTCTTCAATACTGGTTACTTGTGCTTGTTGCCACTCGGCCATCATGGTCAATCTGTCTTTAATCCATAACAGCTCTATACCTTGCTGCGAGAGGTTATCGGCATTAATTTTATCGCCTTCTATTAATGAGTCGGCGGTATAAACTTCAAGTGGCTCATTTACTCTAAATTCGTTACCGTCGTACTGCCTCTCACTAAATGCGACGCCTAAGTGTAATAGGTTGGTATCTTGCTGCCATGGCACCCAGGCTACCCGCCCTGTAATAGCTGATGTTGCTTCGTCTTCGTCGGGCTGATAATAACCAAGTTGCCAATTTACTGAGGCTACCTCTCCCGATAGGCTAATACCTAAACTTCGCCCTGGCGAAAACGCTTCGCTCATCATGCTGCGTTCAAGCATTAATAAATTACGAGAGCTGGTTAGTTTTTCTAGGCCAAAACCTTCTTTTTGCTGGCCTATGGTTAAATCAGCATATTTCCAGCCTGAGTATTCTAGGTAGGCGTCTTTTATTTCGGTTTCGCCATCGGCAAAGCCAAGCTGAAATTTACTTTTCCAGTCTTTGCTTATGTCTGATTTAAAACTTAGGCGAGCGCGGCGTATTTCTGAGGTACTTTCTGAGCTGTTGCTGTCGTATTGATCCTCTAATAATGAGGTATCAAACTTGTTGTAGTCGAGCATGATATAGCCGCTTAGGTCTATATCATCGTTAATTTTGGCAAAGCTTGCGTTACTAACAAAACAACAAAGTGTTGAAAGCGCCACGGTAGAAATAGTTAGTTTAGAGGTCATGTTAGGCTACCTTTGTTTTTTTTTCGGCTAAGTAGCTCACTTTTAGTTGGGCTACATCTTTTAAAAAGTCGATGTGCTCTATGTCTACAGCAACTACGTTTAGGCCTGTGCGCAGTTTTAAATCGTTGATGAGTGTGGCTTGGTTTTGCGGGGTTATGTTTTCTATGCGCTCGTAGCAAACGCTTTGTACTTCGTAGCGTTTTACAAATATGCTTGAGTCAATTACAAAGGCAATTAAGCAAATTATGCCGTTAAGAATACTTAGCTCAATTAAGCTCATTTGCCCTACAGAGGTAAGTAAAGCAATAGCAGTAACAAGGAATAAGTAAGTCATTTCTTTAATCGAAATAGACTCAGTGCGGTACCTTAGCATGGTAAATACGGCAAATAGACCAAATGCAAATTCCATTGACATATCAACGCCATGCAGCAAAAAGGTAATAATAAAAACGCCTACGCCAAATAAAATAAACGAGCCTGCCACCACTGCATTTTTACTTATGCGAAAGTAACAGCCATAGCAAAGTACAGCCAGCGATAGGATGTTTACTAAAAAACGGGAAAGAAAAATAAGATCTAATTTTGTCATTTTAATTATTCTCTAAAGGTAAAAGCGGGTTAGTGCGGTTAAGGTGTTTTAAACGGGCTAAAACGGGTTTAAAGCGGTTTACTTTTAAGCGCTCGGGGTAGAGCAAAGCACAGCCAATGCAGTATTTACTAAACGAGGCAGGGAATATGTGGTGTTTGCTCATCAGCTTATAAAATGGCGAGTGTTTTGTTTTTTTGCGTTGCTTAAGTTCGGCAATAAAAAAGCCCGGTAGGGTTATTTTGTTATCGCCTTTTGGGGTGTTGTACCACAGGTTAAAATCAAGCGTTAAGCGTTCGGCTTTTTCTTCGTTGGCTAAGGCTATTCGGTTATAGCCGCTTTGTTGGGTTACGTTTAAATGTGCAAAGCTGTTTTTCATTTGTTCTTTCATAAACGCAGTACAATGAGCTTGCTCGTTGTTTTTTTCGAGCTTGATACGTGTTTTAACCGTACGGCTTTGATTGTTTTTTAGTTTTACTTCTAGGTATTCGGTGGCGGTATCAACGTAGCGTCTTTGGCGCACTTTGTATCGATTAAGCTTACCGTTATGGTGGGCTTTGTATAAATCAAGCTCGGGCGTATCAAAGTACTGATTATAGTAAGAAAATAAACGCTTACCTTGTATATCAAGCACACGGTATTGGCCATGTAAGTGAGTTAGTAGCTCAGGTAAAAAAGACAGTGGCAGCATAAACTTGCTGTCTACACGGTTCATTAAGTTGGCGTTATTAAGATCTTTTAATCCGTAGCCTTCAAACGGGGTGAGTAGCTCGTTAATTAATGTTGATAATGGGCTATCAGCGGTTGGCTTTTCAGGTTGGGCCTGCTTATTTTTAGTGTTTATTGCAGTAATTGCTACAGGTGCAATTGAAGCGTCCTTTTCAAAAAATTCATCCTTTAAACGTGCTTGAATTGTCATAATTTTCTCAGATTATTAAATTGCAAAGTTACAGAGTGCAGTGCCAGCGTGCTGGCACTGCATGAAGGATGGGTTGTTTATCTAGAGCAAAAGCCGCTGCCGTCGCCGGCTGAAGGCAATGTGCCATCAAGCTGCGCGGTCATATTTGCTACGCGGTACTGCATAAACGACGTTAAACCGTAAAACTGCCCCGTAGTAGAGGTTAGGTTTTGCTCAAAGTAATCTGAGCCGTAAAAACTAGTGGGGTCGTTTTGTACGTGCTCACGGATTAAGTCGGCTATTTCATTTACGCGGGCACTAAATGTGTCGCTTGAAAGTGAACCATTAATAAGTTGCGTTAAGTAACTGTGGTACACATCAAGGTTGCTTTGCTCGGCAAATACATTAGCAATTAACGGGCGCTCATTTAATGCGCCGCTTACTGGCTCATCAATGTAGAGCTCTCTTACATCTACGCCATTACAATTCATGTTAAAGGTGCCAAATGACTCGTTAAAATCCCATGGCAAAATGCTAAATACGCCATCGTCATCGTAAATATAATAGTTATGAGCAAGCGTTCCGTGGTAGCTATCTAAATTAGAAAGCGAAGTGCTAACCGACATATAACGTAAAAGTGTATCTACCTCGATGGCGCTGGTTTCGCCGTCATCGAGCGATTCTACAAAGTTAATAAATGCGCCGTTATCGGTGCTCTCTTCGTTAGTTTGTAAGTTTATGTCGGTGTAGCTTTGTATGTCGTCACCTAGCCATAGTAAATCGCTGCCTGTGCCATCAGGCTTGTATAAATCGCCGTTACTGTTGGCAAAGTGTTTTTCTACAAACTCACCATCTATGGCTTCTACCATTAAGTACAAACCAAATAGTTCGCCGTTTACATAAAAGTTAACGTAAGCATGCTCAGGCGTTGGTACGCCCATTTCATCCATTAGGTCGTAGGCAATTACTTCACGCATGTACGACGGGTCGTTAAACGAGTTTTGCAGTGTGAATTTTTTTAGCCCAAAAAACTTTTGGCCCGACACGTATTCGTTAATGTCGACCTTAAAGCTGTATCGGTCACTGCTAGAGTTGGCAACACTGCTTAAGCTTGAGCCGCCTTTAGTGCGAATAGCCACACTATCGAGTGTTACTCCATTAAAGGTAATAGCAGTTTCGTGATATTCCTCATCAAGTGGGTTATCTAGAATGTCTTGCCAGTTTTCGTCGGTAATTGTAATAGAAAGCGTATTAACAGCTGTGGGTGTAAATGCGGTTGCAACGGTATTCTCACTACCTGGAGTAGGGGTTAAAAACGCATGAGTAAAGTCGGTGCTGTTACTTAGGCCGTAACTAAAGCCTGTGGCTACATCGCTTTCGTCCCAATCATTGTAGTCAATTACTTCATCGTTGAGTATTAAGCTTAACTCGTCTTCTTTACCTAGTTTAAAGGGTACGTAGTAAGTGCCTGGATCTTCATCGGTGGCATAAATAGTAATGTATTGGCCTGCGTATAAATCTATGTCGGGCAGGGTTACTGGGTCTATGTCGTCGCTTTCATCAATAACTTGGTAGTTGGCTAAGTTAATAGTATTTTCGCTGTTATTGTATAGCTCAAACCAGTCGTTGCCATCGTCTGCAGCGCTTGCCACCACTTCGTTAATAACGAGTGGTCCGTGAGTTGCTTTGCTGTTTTGGCTAAGCTCTGTTGGAGTTAATACCGCTGTTGCATCGCTGCCATCTGGGTAGCGGCCATAGCTGTAACCACTCAAGGCTTGGCCTTTTTTCCACGATAACTGCTCTATAATTACATTGTTACTGTAAAGGCTTACGGTATCGCTTGAGCCTAATTTAAACGCTACGCTTGGGAGGTCGCCTAAATCATCGGTGCTGGCGTAAATACGATAAAACTCACCGGGCGCTAAAGTAATGTCGGGTAGGGAAAATTGCTCGTTATTGTCATCACTTAGTGTGTAGTCAGCTAAATAAACATCGCTACTGCTTGTTACATAAAGCTCTATCCAGTCCTCGGAGCCGCTGCTGTCTTTTGCTACTACTTCGTTTATACGCAGTGGGGCATCTTCAGCAATTAGCGTGGTAACAAGTGTTGAGGTGTCGGCTGTTTGGTTAGCTGCGCCCTGTGTTGGTGTTAATGTTTGCGCGGTGCCGGTGCCGTCGGTGTATAAGCCGTAGCTAAAACCTTCAGCGGCTTCGCCTTCTTCCCAATCAAGTACAGACACCGCAGTGCTATTTTCATAAAGCGTAACAGCGTCGTCGCTACCTAGTTTAAAGGTAACGTAATAACCATTATCGGGCGGTGTGTCGGTTTCATCAATGGCTTGAATAACAATAAACTCTCCTTGCGAAAGCGCTACTGCGGGTAATGCTTGAGGCTCTCTGTCGGCGTTATCATCAACAAGTGAAAATACCGACAAATCGGCTATATCTTCAGTGGCATATAGCTCAATCCAATCGTAGGAGGTATCACTTGGACTTGCGACAATTTCATTTATAACTAAGCCAGTTGACGTGATTGTTGATGATGAATCAGTACTTTGCTCTGTGCTAGTGTCGGTAGTTTGCTCAGCACCGCCGCAGCCATACAATAATGTAGTAGAGGCAATAACTGAATAAAATATAAAAGGTTTTATATTCATGTAGGCACGCTTATTATTTTATTAAAGTGGATAAACTATAAGAATAAAAGGTGCAAACAATGTGTAAACATTCAGTAAATTACGTTTTTGTGATGGTTTTATGACAGGCTTTTAAGGACGCGTTAACTGCAAACCTAGCAATAGTAGAGTGCGTATATTTAAACGTAAAAAAGCAGATACCTAATTAGCATCTGCTTTTTAATTTTTAACGAAGAATATTTAATTAAGCTTGAGGTTTAATTAAGTACTTTTCGCCGGTGGCTTGTTTAGAATAAGCCGCGATTGACTGTAAATGTAATACCTCAGCTAATGACACTTCGTGCGTGTAGTTACTCGCAAATGTAGTGGTGATTTCATCAGCAACGCGTTTGCGCATTTTCATTACTGTATCTGTGCCTAATTTACCTAAAGCATTAAATAGCAAGAACCCGTTTACAGCCCAAGCAAAGCCAAAGTTACGGTTTAATGTAATAGGGCCGCGGTCTAGTGCGCCATAAATGTACACTTGTTTAAATGTATCAGAGCCATAAATTGTGTGCTCTTTCATATCGCGCGCAGCTGCAACTTCCATACAGTTAAGAATGTCACTTGTTAGTTGGCCGCCACCAATAGGGTCAAACGCTATAGTTGCACCGGTTTCGATTATTGCAGCTGTTAGGTCAGCAAGAAAAGTGTCACTGCTTGAGTTAACAATATATTTTGCACCCATATCGCGCAGTAATTTTTCTTGTTCTGGTTTGCGAACAATATTAATTAAATCAACGCCATCTGCAATGCAAATACGGTTTAGCATTTGGCCAAGGTTAGAGGCCGCTGCGGCGTGAATAATGGCTTTATGGCCTTCGGCGCGCATGGTTTCTACCATTGCTAGTGCGGTAAGTGGGTTAACAAAAGATGATGCACCTTCTTTAGCAGTAGTCCCTTCTTTTAGCTCTAGGCAACTTTGTACATTGGCACATATAAATTGACGATACGTACCGCCGCCAATTACTGCAACGGTTTTACCCATTAATGCTTGTGCAGCTGGTGATGACCCCGCAGCTACTACGGTGCCTGCGCCTTCATTACCTACAGGGGTTGCTTTTCCAACACGAGTTTTAAGTGATGGCATAAATTGAGCTGGAACATCGGCAGTAATTACTGGGTCTTCATCAGTACCCGATTGCTTTGCAGTAGACATATCAGCTGCGCTGAATAAAACGCCTAAGTCTGATGGGTTTAATGGTGCAGCTTCAATACGAATAACCACTTCATCGGCATTTGGCTTTGGCATCTCGATGTTTTTTAAGGCAAGTGTAAGTTTATTGTCTTCGCTGATAGTTGAAGTAAGTTGGATATTTTTATCTGTCATAGGTGTCTCCTGCAAAGAATTAAATTTGTTAAGCCAATAGCATTATTGTATTGGCGATCTGTCTTAGTAATTAAAAATTAGAATAGATACTTTTGTAGCTACGCGTTATTTAGCGTTGGCTGCTTGAATTTGCGCTTTCACTTTTTGCATAAATTCAGCCATATTTGATTGCCGATCGGCCTCTATGCTTTGGGTAATGGCTAATTGGCTCATTGATTCGTTCCACTCTTTCATGCCGGGTACTTGTGCAAGTACATCCCAATCAAGCTGGCTTGAGCCAAAGGCGTTAACAATGGTGTTTACGTAATAAACGTAAATGTCTGCCATTGTAAATTGCTCGCCTGCAATCCAAGGTGAAAACTTACACACGCTACTCAAAGCGGTTACACCACGCGTTAATACTTGGCGTACTTCGCCTTTAGTTGTGTCGGTTACTTCAGCGCCTGAAAATACATAAGGGATGAACCGTCTGCTTGGCAGTTCAAAATAAAGCTCTGCCATTTTCATAATTTGACGTACAACTGCGCGCTCACCTGCATCTTCAGGGTATAGCGGGGTTTGTGGGTACGACTCTTCTATAAAGTCGCAAATAACACTCGACTCAGAAATATTAAGGCCGTTAGCTGTTGTGATTGCAGGCACTTTGCCTGCAGGGCTGATTGCTAATAACTCTTCGCTACCGCCGTAAACAAGGTGTTCTTTAAATGGCAGTTGTTTGTGTAAAAGTACATGTTTAACTAGGTTGTAATAGTTGCTAGCAGCAAAACCGTGCAAAGTAATCATAAGTCAGCTTTCCATCATTAACGTGAAGATACTCATTGCCAAAAAATGCAATTTAAGTCCCTGTCTTTAGGTTGAGTACATTATTACTTGTTTTAATTTGCTTATATATAGGGGAAAATGCGAATCACTTTTGTCTTTAAGACAATAAAGCATTTTATTTAATGGAGAGGCAACTTGGATCAACTAAAAGCCATACGGTATTTTATTAAGGTGGTTGAAACGGGCAGTTTTACCAAAGCCGCCAAAGCTTTTGATGTGCCGCCTTCGTCGTTGTCGAGGCGAGTTGCTGATTTAGAAAAAAGCCTAGGGGCGACGCTTTTAAAGCGTTCGACCCGCATAGTTAAATTGACCGAAGTTGGGCAAATTTACTATAACGATGTTCAGCAAATATTAAATCAGCTAGAGCAAAGCCATGAAACTGTGCGCAGTTATCAAACAACACCAATGGGGCGATTATGTATAAGCTCAATGGTGAGTTTTGGTGACAAAATACTACTGCCTCTGCTTGATGAATTTAGCGCGCTATACCCCGAAATTATATTAGATGTTAGCTTAAGTGATGAGCTGTCGACACTTGGGCGCGACGATGTTGATATTGCGATTCGCGGTGGCTATGCGCCAAATGAGCGCGTGCTAGCAATAAAACTAATGGATAACGGCTTTATTCCTGTTGCGTCACCCTGCTATTTACAAAAATACGGTGTACCTACTAATGTTATGGAATTAAAGGGCCACAGTGGTCTTTATTTTAAAACGCCAGCGGGGCCAACGCCTTGGTTATGTAAAGTGGATGAGCAATGGCACGACGTTTCTGGGCCTGCGGTCGCTATTTCAAATAACGGATCGTGGCTAGCTAAAAAAGCATGTAATGGCGAGGGCATTTTAATGTCAACTCGATGGGCGCTCGACTCATACCTTGAGTCTGGCCAGTTGCAAGAGCTTAAGTTTGAGCATGAGTTAGCAATAACGCAAAACACCAATATGGCCGTTTATCTGTTGTACCAAAAGCAGCGCTATTTAGTGCCTAAGGTAAAAGCGGCGGTCGACTTTTTAGTACAAAGAATAAAAAGCTAGATAAATTTTATCTTTTTGTTCTCCAGTAATTGCTTTTAATATCATAGAAGAGGAGTTAAAAATTCCTAAATAGTATAAATTCAATGCTTAATAAATAAGCTCGTTTTGACTTTAAAGGAATATTTATATTCCCCTAGTTTAATTTCAAATGTATTTAGGGTGGGCTATGAAAATAAATTTTTCTTGGCGAATTCAGTTTGGTCGCATTGTACCAATATGCTCTTGTGAAAATGTAAACAGTAATGGTAAGAGTGTATTGTTAAGTCTTTTATTAGATGATGGTGGGTTACATTACAGTGAAACTATTTTTTGGATTGATGAAGGAATAAAGAGAATAAACTCTGTTTTAGCAAGTGAATGTAGCTTTCTTGACTGGAACCGCGAAAGATGGGGAACTGAATTCACGCTACACAATGCACAAGTATATTCTTTACTAGACGATAGCTATTTTCAAAATATATCTACGCAGCAGCTTAAAGAAGCTCTTGGCGCGTGGAAGTTATTCTTAGAGTCAACCCCTGATCTACAAAAAAACATTGAAATAAAATTATAAAAGACAAGTTTAATCAGTATGTTAAGCGGTATCAGCTGGCTTAATGTTTAGTTATTGGGAGAAGTACGTATGGTGCCATTTGGTTTAAGTTCAGAGCAGTTTAAAGCTAAGTTTTTAGTTTCATTAGAAAAGATATCACCTTGTTTTATTCGCGAGCTCAAGAAGTTGTTTACAGTTTCAATTCCTGAATCTGTTTTAGGTGCTGAGATTCAAATATTTCTAGGTGATGATTGTATGGAGACTCCTTCAGCTTGGATATATTACGAAGGAAAACAAAAAAAGATAAATAGCACTGATGCTTCAATATTTTCTGGTAAATCAGTGGAGTTACTTTCGGGTGATTATGCTATACCTCATTTTGATGAGAAATATTATATCAATGAAGAGTTCAACGCGGGTTACTTAATTGCTAATCTAACAAAACAATGGCTGGCTGAGAGCTGGTGGAAGGCTGGAGGCTGGGATTATCCTATTCCAGTATTAGTTATGGTTCATGATGATTATGGTGATGGTTCGTCGATTAAGTTGTCTGCAGTTTGCTAATAAATAAAAAGAATACCCTATAACCCCACAAAAATATCTTTCGAGTAAGGACTACCGAGTAAATATGTTGACTATACATTCTCAGATACAAAAAAATATAGATTTAATTCGTGACCCTAATTTTGGTGTTGTTCAAAAAGGTGTACCTAATAAAAAAAATAAAGCAACAGTAAGAAACATTCATGCGCAATGGAAAAAATTAATAGAAGAACAGCAAGCAACCATTAAAAGGCAATATGATCGAGGGCTCATTGATTGGCCAGAATGTCGTAGTTTAATGAGGGCTGATTTTAGCATTGAAGATGAAATATACAGCGCAATGATGAATTGGCTTTCAACCATAGATTTATCTGACACACTTGAGGTTGAGTACCTTGCTACGTTTATTGAGACTGTAAGTAGCTCAGATTATTCGCCAAATGCTTTGGTGTTATTAAAATATCACCAAACTATACTAACTAAAATAAAAGAACTTATTGAACACCAACGGGTACATCAGCAAAATACAAAAATTAACTTAGTTGTTTCAGGTTTAATAGAGCTATATTTTTATCTTTCAGTAGGCAGTTACACTCCAGATTTTATCAAGCGGTATGAACTCAATAAAGTTGATATAGCGCTATTGCTTCCTTCTTTTTATCGAGCATTTCCAGATGAAGATAGTAATTTGATAATGGGTATTTTTGAAGAGTTTCACCCAGATGTTATAAACGAGTTTACTCAGCTATTACATTCGAGCATTGTTAGGCATGCTAGAAATAGCAGTTACGGCTGGATGCATTCAGAACTACTAAGTATGCTTGCAAAGCCTGCAGATGTGTTTTATAAAAACGCACCTCTGATTTTTAAAAGCCTGATTAATGACTTTGATTTTTCTGATATTGAGATGGATTATTTAATTGAAAATTTAATACTATGCCCGCTTGGGATTGAAGGTAAAAAAACACAACAAGCACATATTCAAGAACACCTAAATCACATTAAAGCAAAGGGCGCAAAACAAAGTATAATTAACGATTATCAACAAAAATTAGATAATATAGATGCAGTTAGCCAAGAAAAATACAACAAAAATATTAAAACGGCTCTGCGTAGAATTACCGTTTCAGCCCCTACTCGAAAAAGCTTAGACATATTACTTAAAGCCACTACCGATAAAGCTAAAGTGACACACTTAAAATCGTTACTTTTAGAAGCTGATGCTTTAAAAAACACACCTAAATTGTTTAATATTAATAATAAACCAACCATTTTATTTCGTGATTTTAATTTTAAGTTACTCGTTATTGAAGAGCTGATGTATCGACAAGAGATCCTCTTACCAAAGTTTGATTTAGATTTATTTGCCAAAGAGTATATAAAACGCGAAATTGATCGAGAAGAAGATGGATATGAGTGCATTGCTGAAGTTAAAAAGTACTTTAAAAACGTAGAAATACCGATGACTTTACTCGAAAAAGTAACGCAGCTTTATCAAGACAGTGGTTTGGGTGGAGGGGCTGTATTTTTAGAACACATGCATCCATTTTGGGATCCCGGAATGGGAGATGAAGTACCCAAAGTAACGAACAAAGTAATTGATGATTTAGCTTTACTACCTAATCTTACTAAAATAATTGGTTTAGAAAATAGCGAGCCGAGTAAAAAATTATTAAATGCCTTAGCTGAGCGAAATATTGTGTTGGAAGAAGAGGGTTAATTTAGATTGCTCCCTAAAAGCAGACCATTATTATTTGAATTTAAGTATTAATTTTTTCTGCTTTTAGCTTAATTAACTGTAGCTAAAGCTTCTAGCCAAATGACCGATACATTACTTAATAGGGTTAAGCGGTTAAGGATAATCATGGTTAATAATACACTCGCCAGCCAGGCTAATTTGAGCACTTTGCTTTCCCAATCAGTTAATAATACGGATCATACCTCTTTGGCTGCGCTAGAAAATAGCGGCGACCTTCAAGCTATAAATGATTTACAAACTAACGCGCCAAAAATAACCGATGGGTTATTAAGCCAGTTAAATAATGAAACTCTTGATGAAGCACTAGCCAGTAATCAAAAGGTCGAGGACGTTTTAAAGCAGCAACTTACCTCGTTATTTACTATTTCAAGCACGCCCAGCATGCTTAACTATAAACTCTCCGATGAAGAACTCGCCCTGCGCACCGTAATAAGCTCTCAGCATGAGGGGTTATTAAAAAACGAAAACAGCACCCAATTAATTGAGCGATTAAATACGTCAGTTAAAAATATTCAGGGTGCTTATGCTAATACCAGCGATATTTTATCGAGTTTAGGTCAGCTTGGGCATGAGCAAAAAACGTTTTTAGCCTCAAGCCAGCAACGTGTTGAGCGCTCACTTAATCCATACATGGAAAGCCTTAATCGCGCAAAATACGAGGATGACGATAACTACCTGTTTGAGCTCTCGGTAAAAACTAAAGAAGGCGATGTTATAAACATTACCTTTAACTCATCGCAAGGTTATGACGAAGAAACAGGTGAAGCGATAGATGGCTTTGGCATAAGTTACGAAGTTAATGGTAATTTATCTGAGGCTGAACATGGCGCTTTAACGCAGGTTATGGCGGGTGTTGGTGAAATGGCCGATGAATTTTTTAAAGTGAGTGAAAATTCATTCAACCCTCTTATAGTCCCAAATCAAACAGACATGAGCTTAGATTTTTTAGCGGGCTTTAATAGTGAACAGTTAGCCGGTTTTAATGTGTCGTTTTCAACAACGCAAAATGATGCGCTTGATACTGCCCAGAACACGCTTGATTTGAGTTACTCCATTGATGAAGCATCAAACCAGCAAGCACTTGTGTTTACAGCCGCAGGTGGGCAAAACGACATTGATTTTGCACTCGATATGTCAACCATTGGCGCTGAAGACACGCAGCAAATGGATCAGTATTTAGCGTCGCTAGATCAAAGCCTAGAAGATAGCCGAGTAAACAGCACCAAAGACGATAAAGAGTTTGCATTTGGGCGCAAAGGCGATGAGGCAATTCAGCAAGGTTTTGCATTGTTTAAAGGTGCTTTTACGAGTATGTCGGCGGCGGCTGAGCGTTATAGCAATTTGGAGTCGCTTGCAGATCAGCACTTTAATGACGGGCGCGCCATGGTTGCCGATTTGGTTGATAACATGATTACAAACGATGCCCGTTACCAAGGGCTTGGTAATAAGGCGCCGAATACATTAGGAGCGGGGATTTCTAAGCTCGCTGATTTTGATGCCACGTTTTCTTATGTGCTTGATAACGGCGATTATCAGCCTAAAAGTACAATTGAGCTAAGCCAAGCGACTGAACAAAGCCAATTAGGGGAGCTTAGCGGTGTAACGCAAAGTAAAAATGTAAGTAGCCACTTTGATTATCAATACAGTCGCCCTGATTACTACAACAAAGAAGAGAGTTATAACGTAGGTACTGCGGTTAAAAATAAAGAACTTGTGGGGCTTGTTCAGTCTCACGAGGTTGATGTTGATACAAAAATGTTTGAGTTTAATCCGCAAACCAATCAATACGAGCTGCAAATGGCGATGCAAGAACAAACCATTAGCAAAAGCGACATTCGCTTAATTGACGATATTTGGCTTGAAGAAAACGAAAACAGCTACTCAATGCATAAAAAAGAGCGCGATGAGAGTGATGACAAGCAAGATGATTTTATAGAAACAAACCGTCACTCACACACCAAGCTTGTTACCTTAATTGGTGACTTAGATAAGCTAGCTGAGAATAAAAACGTTAGGCGAGAATATTTAACTCACTTATCGCAAGTTAACTTTTTTATGGATAAAAAGTAACGGTTTTGAGTTGTTCACTCCACACTCAATATTGGGTATAGTCGTTTAATACCTAAATTAAGAGCAACCTTATGTTTAAACAATTAATTTTACTGTGCGCTTTAAGTATGCCGCTTGTAAGCTGCGCTGCTACAGCGCCATTTTCGGGCGAGATAAGTACGCAAGCACTGCTAAGCGACTACGACAAGTTTAACGAGCAATACAAGGCGTATACACCAACAGCACAAGACATTTCATTAATGCAAAAGCTAGAAGGCAAGGAGCTAATTGTATTATTTGGAACGTGGTGCCACGACAGTGAGCGCGAAGTGCCAAAACTCATTAAGTTACTTGATGCATCGAAAGTACAACTTGCAAGCATTGACTATGTGGCCGTAGGTTACAACAAGCAAGACGATGCAGGCATTGCACAGGCTCACGACTTACAATACACGCCAACGTTTATTGTTAAACAAAATGGCAAAGAGTTGGTACGCGTAATTGAAAAGCCAACGGGTACGTTAGCGCAAGACTTAACTCAGGGTTTGTAAGGTCAGCTTGCTCGTATTTGGTTTACCGATTTAACTAATAGGTTT
Source organism: Pseudoalteromonas sp. SR43-5 (assembly GCF_014163835.1). Classification (NCBI taxonomy): domain Bacteria; kingdom Pseudomonadati; phylum Pseudomonadota; class Gammaproteobacteria; order Alteromonadales; family Pseudoalteromonadaceae; genus Pseudoalteromonas; species Pseudoalteromonas sp. SR43-5. Next base: position 41,496 of record NZ_JACJEA010000007.1, on the reverse strand, counting down.
ATGAGGTAGCTGCTGGACTCATATAACTAGTCTCCTGGTACTTTAATGTGTAAGGCCAAGTTTTACCCCTTTGGCTGAGCCAAAATAGGAATTCAGCTATGGTTTGTATATCAATTAAAACAAATAAAAAACGAATTAATCTACAAGCTCGTTGTGGTATGCCTTAATATGTCTAAGGAGCTACGTAAAAATTTGATTGCTGCGATTCTTAGTCCTTTAATTGCATTACCAGTCCTTGGTTTTTGTTATTTTTATGCGGGTATCGAAAACTATAATTCTGTGAGTTCATTAATTTCAGGTGTTGGTTTTGGTATATCAATAGGGGTGGGAAGTTTATTTTATTTTTATCCTTTAATGTTCATTTACGGATTACCTATTAGCTTATTACTCCAAAAGTTAAATTTATTTAAATTACCGGTAGTTTTAATCTTAAGCATACTTCCAGTTTTTTTACTCAGTCTATTTAGTGAATTTAATCGTGAAACATTGGTTCTTCATTTATTAGTACTTTCAATGGGTTTAACTAGTTGGCTTATATATAATAAATTAAGGTAACACCACAATAAGCGACTAATGTTACACAACCGTTTTCTTACTCGGCTTACAGCTCAGATCAAACATTATTCACTAAACAGGTTTTTTTCGAACGCTTGCGCAGCATGCGAAGACGGCCTGTCTTTATAATGCAGTTGATAAAGAGGCCGAGAGAGTTGCTCGTTATTTTTTTGGCTCAGGCGTGTTAATTTGCCTAACTGCACTAAATCTTCAGTGACTACATTTGGCAATAAAGCGACCCCCATACCTTGAGCGACGGCCCTTGCTATGGCTTCGTTGCTGCCTAATTGCATACTTTGCTCTGCTTGTACGTCATGTTGTGCTAATAGCTTTACCGACATTTCTAAAGTGCCAGAGCCTGGCTCACGTAATAACCAAAACTGTTTGTTTAACCAGACTTTTAAGTTTTTAGCGGGCTTAAAGTTACTGGGTATAACGACACTCATTAAATCGTTTTGCCAGTGCTTACTTATTATATGCGGCTCGGTAGGTGTGCCTTCAACCAGTGCTAAATCGATAGTGCATTCAAGTAGGGCGTGCTCAATTTGCGCTGTATTAGCCACTTGTACTTCTACCTTTATATCAGGGTACTGCGCGCAAAATTTAGCTAAGTAGGGCGGTAGCCAATAGCTGGCAATGGTTGTACTAGTGCCTATAACGAGCGTGCCACGCTTAAGCCCTGTGCGTGATTTAATATCTTCTATGGCGGCTTTTTCAATGGCAAAAATGCTACGTGCATGATCATACAAGGCTTGGCCGCCCTCGCTTAAGGTAAGTTTTTTGCCTTTAGATGCACGCTCTATAAGTTGAATATTTAATTGGTGCTCAAGCTCTTTTAGCGCTTTAGATACAGCCGGTTGGCTTATAAAAAGCGCTTCAGCTGCGCCTGAAAAACTACCAAGCTTTGCTACCGTATAAAACACCCGAAGTGCATGCAAGTTCATTGTGCCTCTCAAATTACATAACTTTAAGTTATCGAATCATGATTTTAATGTATTGGAGTTATATTTTGCGCTTTCTTAAAATGAAGTCAACAGTTTAACGTTGTTCAATTGAGGGAATATTATGCTTAGCGCTATTAAAAATGGGTTTCAGCCTTTGGGTATTAATACTAAGCAATATGGCGATACGCGCTGGTGGTTAGGTATGCTGCTGGTGGTGGTTTTGGCGGGGGCATCTGTTGCATTAAGTAAGTTACCCATAATGCAAAGTGCGCAATTTAGCTCTTTAACTATTGGTATAGTGCTTGGCATTATTGTGGGTAACAGTGTGTTTTCGCGTATTGCTACGCAAACCGATATAGGTGTTGATTACGCTAAAAGTATATTGCTTAAAGCGGGGGTTGTGTTGTTTGGGTTTAGAATTACCTTTGCGCAAGTAGCGGGCGTAGGCTGGGAAGGCTTATTAATCGATGTTGTAATGCTGTTAGGCACATTTATTTTGGCAGTGCAGCTAGGTAAGCGGGTATTTAAGCTTGATGAAAAAACAACCATATTAATTGGCGCGGGTAGTTCTATTTGTGGTGCCGCTGCGGTTATGGCAACTGAGCCAGTTATAAAAGCGCAGGCGCATAAAGTATCGGTAGCGGTGGCAACGGTGGTGGTGTTTGGCACGTTAAGCATGTTCGCCTACCCAATCATGTTTGATTACATGGGATTGAGCGAGCACGCTTACGGTATTTTTGTAGGCTCAACTATTCATGAAGTAGCGCAAGTGGTTGCAGCGGGCACAGCTGTAAGCGCCAATGCTGCAGATACCGCCGTTATAGAAAAAATGCTAAGGGTGATGATGCTTGCGCCATTTTTAGTGGGCTTATCGTTTTGGCAAAGTAAAAAGCATGCTAAAACAAACAATAACGTGCATGGCGGCGAGCAAAAAGCGGGTATTACAATCCCTTGGTTTGCGGTGTTATTTATTGTGGCAAGTGGTGTACATTCGCTATCAGTTATTCCTCAAGTCGCTACAAGCGCAGTTGTTTGGTTTGATAATATATTACTCACCATTGCGATGGTGGCTTTAGGTTTACGCACACATGTTGGCGCTATTCGCCAAGCGGGTATAAAACCGCTGTTATTAGCAGGCTGTTTATTTTTGTTTTTAACCTTGGGTGGTTACGCTATTAATGTGGGTATTGCTGAGCTGTTTTAAACGTTACTGTGTAAAAGTTGATTGGCGGCTTAAATTGGCCAATCAACTTCGTTTAAGGTATCCAGCTGCGTGCTGGTATTTTCATTGCCTTGCCATTTATTAGTGTAAACAGTGTGCGGGTCAAACTGTAACGTTTGTTTTTCAATATTAAAGTGCCTACCACCACGCGGATCTACGCCTACACCTGCTATATATTGCCAATTACCCCAATTAGCGGCTACATCGTAATCAATCAATTGTTGTTCAAAATATGCTGCGCCATAGCGCCAATCAAGGCCAAGCTCGTTCACTAAGCAGCTGGCTGCAATTTGCCTTGCTCTATTTGATATATAACCCGTAGCGTTAAGCTCATTCATAATGGCATTGACTAATGGGTAGGGTGTTGAGCCATTACACCACGTAGCAAAGCGGTTTGGCATAAATGTAGTAAGGGGTTTTGTTTGCTTTTGGCCTTTAAAGCTAAACAGGCTTTTACCTGCCTTAAGTGCATGCCATTTAAAATACTCTCGCCATAGCAATTCAAATTTAATCCAGTAGGTAGACTCGTTTGTTATTTGGTTATGTTCGTACGCCTCAACTGCTTTATAAACTTGCCGCGCACTTACACAACCAAAAGCAAGCCAGGTACTAAATTTTGTGGTGTTATTAAAGCCATCAAGCTCGTTTCGAGTTATTTTATAAGTACTTGGTAGTAAACCTGAAAAGTATTGTTTTAAATGTGTTTGCGCACTTTTAAACCCGCCATGCATTACGCCATTATTTGCTATACGCTCTAAAGGTTTTTTAGCGCACAAGGTTATTGGCTGAGGGAGCAAACCGTTTGGTAATGTTGAAAGTGAAATGGGGCTAGTGGCGGCCCCTACCTTTTTACGAAACGGGGTAAAGTGTTTAGGTAATTCGTTTAAATCAAAGGGGAGGTCACTTTGCTTAAAGAGCGTGTCATGCTGCGACCCTGTAAATTTAGTATTAGGGCAATGTGCTTTGAGTAAGTTTATTTGGCGTTGCTCGTACAGGCCAAATTGCTCGCTGTATACAACTTTATCTATATTTTGCTCATTAATACGCGCTTTCAAAAGCGATACAGGTTCGCCTTCAAGCACATGCAGGGTTTGCCCGTGCTCAATAAGTGCTTGTTGTAGTTCGTACAAGCATTGCATTAAAAACTGCTGTTTGTGCACGCCATATGGCTTTTGTTGATAGTTATTATTTTTAAACCAGTGCGGGTTTATAACAAATACAATATCAAGCGCGCATTGCTCAGTAGCAAGTTCGCTTAAAATAGGGTTGTCGTCTATTCGTAAATCGTTTTGTAGCCAATATAAAATACGTTTGCTCATAGGTTTGCTCAGGTTTTTAAACTCTAGAGCTTTACGAAGCAAAAGCGGGTAGGGATTAGTTTTGAGGTGTTTAAGAGGGTTTTAAAAAGAGGCGGCAAATAATACCGCCTCCTTTAATGTTAAATAGCCGATTTTTGTTTTTCTATCCAATCGTTTATTACGTCTTCTAATACTTCCATAGGCAGCGAGCCTTGGCCTATAACGGTGTCGTGAAAGCTGCGAATATCAAACTTAGCACCTAGTTCTTTTTCGGCTTTTGCACGCAGTTCGCGTATTTTTATTTCGCCCATTTTGTACGAAAGCGCTTGGCCTGGCCATGATATATAACGATCTATTTGATCCTCCACCGCGCTTTGTGGCAAAGCAGTGTGATCTGCCAAGTAGTCAATAGCCTTTTGGCGGCTCCAACCAAAGGCATGAATACCGGTATCAACAACAAGTCTTACTGCACGCCACATTTCGTAGCCTAAACGACCAAAGTCGCTGTACGGGCTTTGATAAAAGCCGGCTTCTTTACCTAAGCGCTCTGTGTATAGTGCCCAACCTTCGCCAAATGCAGAGTGGCTAAGTGTGCGTCTAAATTCGGGTACATTTAACTCCATAGCAATAGCGTTTTGTAAATGATGCCCTGGTATTGCCTCATGTAAGCTAAGTGCTTCTAAATTATATAAAGGCTGTAGTTTAGGTGTTGAGGCTAAAAAATAAGTGCCGGGGGAACGGTTATCAGCAGGTGGCATATAAAACGCGCCGCGACTCGCTGAGCCTTTAATAGTAAAGGTATTACGCGGTAAATGATTAAAGTAGGTTGGTAACTTGCCATACATTTTTTGCGTAATAAAAGCGGTTTTTTCTAGCAGGTCTTGCGCGTCTGTTGCGTAAAATTGCTTATCGGTCGCTAAAAATTCTAAAAAATCGCTGTATGTGCCATCAAAACCTACTTCATCAATAATGTTTTGCATTTGCGTTTTTATACGCGCGACTTCTTTTAAGCCTAGTTCGTGTATTTGCTTTGGCGTGGCGTCTGTTGTGGTGTAGTAATTAACTGCATATTTGTAATACTCAAGCCCGCCTTTAACGCTTGAAATACCCGGCTGCGCTCTACAGTTAGGCATGTAATCGTTCTCAAAAAAGTCGTAAAAATGCTGATAAGCAGGTACTACTTTTGAGCTGATTAAGGCCTTAGCTTTGTTTTGGTATGTAGATTTTTGCTCTGCTGTAAACGTGTTTGGTATACGTGTAAAGGGCTCGTAAAGGGCACTGTTTTCAGGTTGCTTAACAATATGCGCGCTAATGCTTTGGCTGTAATTTTCAAAGGTTTTGCAGTAATGAGTAAAGCCTGTTTTTATACCCTCTTTCATTAAATCAATATTTTGCTGATTAAAGCGAGGGTAGTCGGCAAGGCTGATTAAAAATGCGTTGTAATCGTCGGGTGTTAAAAATGCCATGTTAGCGGGGGCTTCGGCAAAATAAGTATGCCAGCCACTTAAAAAATTAACCGGAAAATACTTATCTTGAAAAAGGTAACTTTGCTGCTCGGTTTTTCGCTCATATTTAAATAAGCGGTAGTTCATTAGCTGCTCGTTGTTGAGCGTTTTTGGGTCAATGCTGGCTAAGCTTTTTAGTACGCTGTTGTTATAAGCTTGGCGCTTTGCAATGGCTTGCTCGCTCCAATTTGGCAATGTACCGTTTGGCTTCCAGCCGTCTGGGTCGGTACGAAAAAATATTTTTTCAGCTTTGGCGTTTTGCCAGTGGTTATCAATAATGGTTTTTAAATCAGTGTTAGTGTCGGCTAAGCTTGGTAGCGATGCAACCGCTAAGCATATAGCTAGAATACTTTTTTTAAACATAGTCATCCGTTATTGGCGAGTTAGTTATTATTTATCGCGCTTTTTATTTTAATTTGTGCTCAATATAGTACCAAGTTAACTTAATCAATGCGCTTACTTTTATAACCTGTAACTCTTGGTTTTACTTTTTGATTGAACAAATTTCACTGCGTAACTGATTGGCGTACTAGTTTATTGTTTTATCAGCGTTTAGAATGACTAAAACTTATTATAAAAAATGATCGTCATGTTTAATAAAGTAATTACCTTAATTGATGAAGCAAACGACCAAGACCCTAATACTGAGCAGCACAATGGACAAAGCTTTCCAAAAGAAAGTTTATACGCCTTGCGCATGAGCGAAATGTTAACTCGTTTTAAACCAGATGCAGATGAACTCATGCAAATTGCAGTGCGTGCACAGCATATTCAGCGTTGGAAGTCGCCACGTAGTGATTTTGAAATGAACAAACAGGGCTATCATCAGTGGCGCAGTGCACTTTATATATTTCATGCTAGCAGCGTGGTTGCGCTCATGAAGCAAGCTGATTACGGTGAAGCTGAGCAAAACCGAGTGTACGATGCGGTCGCTAAAAAAAATATTAAACGTAACCCAGACAGCCAATTAGTAGAAGATGTAGCAAGCCTTGTATTTATTGAACATTATATGCTTGGGTTTGCCAATGCAAAACCAGATTACAATGAAGAAAAATGGATTGGTATTATTCGCCGTACATGGCAAAAAATGTCAGATGACGCGCATGAGTTTGTACTTGCAGGTAATATTACATTGCCCGGCCCGCTTGTTGGGCTTATTCATAAAGCACTTGAGTAAAAGAAAATAAATAAAAAGGAATTTTAAATGTATTGTCCTCGTAGTAATACGCCACTTGAACCTTTACTTGTTGGCGGGATTACTGTTTTTACGTCAGCGCAAGGCGGCGTATTTTTTGATAACAGCCAAATTTTTAAATTTAGCTCGCCGGAGTTAAAGCATGGTCAGGTTTTACTTAAGTATTTGAGTAATTATACCGAAGGTGAGGGCGAAGTCTCATCGCGAGTAAATTGCCCTAAATGCTTAGGGTCTGTTGAACTTTTCGGATTAAAATTTGTTCAAACTAGGGGCTATTTAATCACGGCGCGAGGTTTGTAACCTAGTGGACTAAGTAAAAGCCGAGCAACAAAGAGTAAATAGTCCCTAGGAAGAACCCTTTGGGTAGCGCCTGTTTGGCATTAATGCTACGTTATCGCCTATTTATGGGGAATAACCACACTACATAGGCTCTGCCTTGCCTAAATACCAAACAGGCTGCTGCAAATTTAACCTTGAAAGATCAACAGACCCTAGATATTGTGATGATGCGCCGGTATTTTTCGCCGCTCAAAGTGGTTGAGATAGACGAATGCCCTGGTTGTGCAGGCATATGGCTTGATAGCGGCGAGCTGGCAAAAATACACGAAAACCATTTAACCCCCCGAGAGCGTAAGCTGTTAGCCCACGAAATGGCGACCAATCATGGGTTTATAACTATTAAGCCGCCAAAATCAAAGTATTACCCCAAAGCGCCTAAAAATGTTCAAGACACGACAGTTGAACGGCTGGTGCAATTAGCATTACTTAATTTTCAGTAATAAAAAACGGCGTACTAAAAAGTACGCCGTTTTTCTGTAATAGATTAACGCTTATGCAGTTTATTTATTACGGTTTTCTTTTGCAAACGCACGTATTTTACGTTTTTGCGAAAGCGTTACTTTATTAGTACGCCCTGCAAATGGGTTATCACCTTCTCTAAATTCAATTTTGATTGGGGTGCCCATAATTTTAAGTGCTTTACGGTAGTAGTTCATAAGGTAGCGTTTGTAGCTATCTGGTAAATCGTGAACTTGGTTACCATGAATTACAATACGTGGCGGGTTATAACCACCGGCATGCGCATATTTAAGCTTAACACGACGACCACGAACAAGTGGCGGCTGGTGATCGGCTTGAGCCATGTCCATAATACGGCGAAGCATTGCAGTGCTAATACGCTTAGTTGCTGACTCGTACGCTTCATCAACCGATTCAAATAAATGACCAACACCTGTACCGTGAAGTGCAGATATAAAGTGTAAGCGTGCAAAGTCAATAAAGCCTAAACGGCGATCAAGCTCTGTTTTAATACGATCTTTAACGTAGTCGTCAAGGCCATCCCATTTATTAACGGCAATAACCAGCGAACGACCTGAGTTAAGCGCAAAACCTAATAAGCTTAAGTCTTGATCAGAAATACCATCGCGCGCATCCACAACAAGTAAAACCACGTTACAATCTTCGATTGCTTGTAATGTTTTAATTACTGAGAACTTTTCAACTACGTCACTTACTTTTTTACGCTTACGAACACCGGCTGTGTCAATTAACACATACTCTTTGTCGTTACGCGTCATTGGAATATAAATAGAATCGCGCGTTGTACCTGGCATATCATATACAATTACACGATCTTCACCCAATATACGGTTTGTAAGTGTTGACTTACCAACGTTAGGGCGACCAATAATAGCAAGCTTTACAGGTTTGTCTGCAAACGCTTGATGATCGGTATCATCACCTTCGCCTTCTTCGTAAAGATCGATTAATTCTTCGTCATCGCCTGTTACTTCTTCATCTTGAGCAGCTAGTTCAGCAATAAGCGGCTGAAGTGTTTGTTCAAGTAATAGGGTAATACCACGGCCATGTGCAGCTGCAATGTGATGTATTTCACCTAATGATAATTGGTAAAATTCAGCACAGTTTGAATCTGCATCAATGCCGTCGGTTTTATTGGCAACAACAAAGCACTTTTTCTCTTGTTTACGCAAGTGATTAGCAATGGCTTGGTCAGCTACGGTCATACCTACACGAGCATCTACTAAAAACAGAACAATGTCGGCTTCTTCAATGGCTAGCAGAGATTGATCTGCCATTTCGATTTCGATGCCTTCTTCTGAGCCATCAATACCGCCCGTGTCTACCACGATAAATTCATAGCCATCGTAACTAGCTTGGCCATATTTTCTATCTCGTGTTAAACCTGGAAAATCGGCTACGAGTGCATCACGAGTACGTGTTAAACGGTTAAATAATGTGGACTTGCCCACATTGGGTCGCCCAACTAGAGCGATCACGGGAAGCATAAACTACCTCTTTAAAAAACAACAAAAGGCTTCGCAGTGCGAAGCCTTACAAAAAACAATTAACTATTAGCAGGTTATACTAATAGCAGTCAGTTAGTTTGGTATTTTTACCATACTAACTTCACCATCACGGGTGTATAAAATTAGCTTATCGTCGGCAACAACTGGCTCAACAAAAAAGCCTGAGCTGTCAAAGTCTTCTCGAGATACTAGCTCGCCAGTTTCTTTATTTAGCCAATGTAGGTTACCTTCTTGGTCGCCTAAAGCTAAGTGGCTACCTGCAACTGCAGGGCCTGTTAGGTACCAACCACGTAGAGCGGGTTGGCTCCAACGTTCAATACCTGAATTTTTATCTAATGCGTAAATAACACCATCGCTATCTACTAAATAAATTGTTTGTGCATCCATCGCAATTTCGCGGTAGCTGCTGTACTCACGTTTCCACACTACGTTGCCAGAGCGAATATCTACAGCAGCTAAGTTGCCGTTGTAAGCTATAGCGTAAGCGTATGGACCGCTAATAAGCGGTTGAGTGTCTACGTCAACTAGGCGTTCAAATTCTGATGCGCCTTTAGCAACCGCAATTTCTGCGCTCCATGCTGAGTAACCACTGTCTGAAATTAAAACGCTTAGCTTGCCTGTTTCAAGGCCTACTAATACACCACCGTTAGCAACAGTTGGCGAGCTTTGTCCGCGTAATGTTAGTGGTGGAACTTCTTGTTCAAAACTCCAACGCTCTTCGCCCGTATCTGGGTGAAGGGCTAACAATTTACCAGAGCCTAAATTTACAAATATTAAGCCATCGCCTGCTGTCGGTTTAGACAGTGATTCGCCTGGTACATTTTTACGCCAAACTTCTTCACCGGTTTCGCGATCAAGAGCAATAATAAAGCCGTGTTCAGAACCTATATAAATTTTACCATAGGCTTGCAAAATACCACCTGATAATTTTGCATTACCGTTGTCAGCCCATGGCCAAAACGATAAATCTTGGCGTACATCGGTTTCCCACTTGGTATCGCCGTTAGTAAGCGAAAGCGCTTCTACTTGGCCTTCGCGGCTAGCAACATATACAGTATCTTTGTAAACAGCTGGTGTTAAACGAGAAAAGTAATGCTCTACTCCATCACCTACAGACTCTTGCCAAACAACGTCAGTTTCAAATTGGTTTACAATTTCAGGAAGTACTAGTTCATCTTCATCATCACTTGATGAACAACCCATCAGTGTTGCCATACATAGGGCAAGGGCTGCTGTTGTAAATTTTTTCATGCCTAAAACCTTATGCCGCTGGGCTAGTTACTGCTAGGTCATCTAACTTAATTTGTAATAGTGGGTTACTTGTTAATCCACCCGCATCTATTGCTGCTTGGTATGCAGTACGTGCTTGATCTTTGTTACCTTGCTGTGTGTAAATGTCGCCTTTAAGCTCGGCAACGTTTGCATTGAATGCTTCAGGTAATGGTGCATTTAATGTAGTTAATGCATCGTCATAGTTAGTTTGTGCAATTTGAATTCGCGCTAAACGTGTAATCGCAATTGCTTTTAATTCTGTATTTTCAGTATTAGACACTATCCAGCTTAGCTTTTCGCTTGCTACATCTAATTTTTTTGCTTCTACAGCGTCTTTTGCAGCAACAAATGCAGCAAGTGTTGCGTAGTTTGTATCTTTATTTTCGCTAATAAACGCATCAGCTGAAGATAATACATCATCACTTTCAACAAGCGCTGTATATGAATCTGATGCTTTTTCAGCGGTAGTAATTTGGTTTTGGTTATATGCTTTCCAGCCATATAAGCCACCAAGGCCAACAAGTATGCCTAGTGCAAGTGAAATGCCGTTTTCACGGAAAAAGCGTTTAATGGCTTCTGCTTGTTGTTCTTCTGTTGAATAAATATCCATTCTTACCTCTAATGTTCGCTTAGCCGTTAATAAGCTCAGCTAATAGCGCTTTAGCTTGTTCTAATTCTAATGTGACTTGTTCTTTACGCTCGCGTAAATACTTGATGGTCACAACGCCTTTTTCTAATTCATCTTCACCAATAATCACTGCAACAAGTGCATCGCTTTTATCAGCACGTTTTAATTGTTTTTTAAAGTTGCCGCCGCCCGCATGCACCATAACGCGTAAACCTGGTACGTCTTTACGTAGTTGCGCTGCAATTGCAGGAGCTTGAATGCTTGCTTTGTCGCCCATTGCTGCTAAATATACATCAGCATTACGACGAATGTCACCTACACACTCAAGCGCTTGTAGTAATAACACTAATCGCTCTAGACCCATTGCAAAACCAACTGCTGGCGTTGCTTTGCCGCCAAGCTGTTCAACTAAGCCGTCGTAACGACCACCAGCACATACTGTGCCTTGTGCGCCTAAGCTGTCGGTTACCCATTCAAATACGGTACGGTTGTAGTAGTCTAAACCACGTACTAACTTTTCATTAACCGTATATGAGACGCCAGCAGCGTCTAAACGTTCACATAAATTTTCAAAATGTTCTTTTGATTCAGCGTCTAAGTTTTCAGACAATTTAGGCGCATCAGTTAAAATTGCTTGTACGTCTGGGTTTTTGCTATCAAGTACGCGTAATGGGTTTGAATACATACGACGTTTTGAGTCTTCATCAAGCACATCAATGTGTTGCTCAAGGTAGGCTACTAACGCATCACGGTAATCTGCACGCGCTTCGTTAGAGCCTAAAGAATTTAGCTCTAAACGAACGTGGTCAGTAATACCAAAGGCTTCCCATAGTTGCGCTGTTAATAAAATAACTTCTGCGTCTATGTCGGCTGTGGCAATACCAAATGTTTCTAAACCAAATTGGTGAAACTGACGGTAACGACCTTTTTGCGGACGCTCGTGACGAAACATTGGACCCATGTACCAAAGGCGTTGTTCTTGGTTATATAGTAAGCCATTTTGGTTGCCAGCACGTACGCATACTGCGGTGCCTTCTGGGCGAAGTGTTAATAAGTCGCCATTGCGATCGGCAAAGGTGTACATTTCTTTTTCTACTATATCGGTAACTTCACCAATAGAGCGTTTAAATAAGTCGGTTGATTCTACAATAGGAAAACGAATTTCTTGATAACCGAACGATGCTACTGTCTCGCGTAAAATGCTTTCTACTTTCTGCCAAACTTGTGTATCGCCCGGCAGACAATCGTTCATACCGCGAACTGCCTGAATTTGTTTTGCCACTGATAAATCCTAAATGCTGTTTATGTGTAATAAAAAATGCTTACACAACAAGAATGCTAAAAATTGACCCGCTATTATAGCGTTCTGGTCATAAAGGTAAACGCCAAACACCGCTGTTTGGCGCTTTATACGGTATTTATTCGACTATTTTAATATCGATAGGTGTTTGCTGCTCTTTTTGAGCAATAAAGTCGCGCACGTAGCCTTCGAGCTGGTCAACAATATTGTTGTTGTCAATACGTGCTTTTTGGCGCTCACCATTAATGTATAAACCTGAGCGACGGTTTGCACCGGCAAGGCCTATATCACTAACGAGTGCTTCACCTGGGCCGTTTACAACACAGCCAATTACCGAAACCGATACAGGCTCAATAATATCTTCAAGGCGCTCTTCTAGCTGGTTCATGGTGCTTACTACATCAAATTCTTGACGAGAACAGCTAGGGCATGCAATAAAGTTAATACCGCGCGAACGTATGCGCAGCGATTTTAAAATATCAAAACCTACTTTAATTTCTTGAACAGGGTCAGCTGCAAGCGACACTCGCAGTGTATCGCCAATACCTTCAGCAAGTAGCATACCTAAACCTACGGCTGATTTAACCGAGCCAGATCGCATGCCGCCCGCTTCGGTAATACCTAAATGCAGTGGTTGGTCTATTTCTTTAGCGAGTAAGCGATAGGCGCCTACCGCTAAAAATACGTCTGATGCTTTTACCGATATTTTAAATTGGTCAAAATCAAGGCGGCGTAATATATCTACATGGCGCATTGCTGATTCTAATAAGGCTTCAGGTGTAGGCTCGCCATATTTTTCTTGTAAGTCGCGCTCAAGCGAGCCGCCATTTACACCAATACGAATAGGAATGTTATGCTCGCGAGCAGAATCGACCACAGCTCTTATACGCTCTTCGCTACCTATATTACCTGGGTTTATGCGCAGACAATCTACGCCGTACTTTGCCACTTTTAAGGCTATACGGTAATCAAAGTGAATATCGGCTACTAGCGGAATAGTCACTTGTTCTTTAATACTTTTAAACGCTTCAGCTGCGTCCATAGTCGGTACTGATACACGCACTATGTCGGCACCTGCATCTTGTATTGCCTGAATTTGTGCAACGGTTGCATCAACATCCATGGTGTCGGTATTGGTCATTGATTGCACAGCAATAGGGGCGCCGTCACCAATAGGGACGTTACCTACATTGATACGGGTGGATTTTCTGCGTTTAATTGGGGATTCTGAAAACATAGCGACTACTCTGCTAGTGGTAATGTAAATTTGGCTAAACGGTTTTTAGGAAATGCAGAAACATCTACAGGTTCGCCGTTTAAAGTAATGTCTACAGCGTCATGCTTACCAAGCACAACTGAAAAAGGAGGCGTTCCGCTTACGGTCATAATGTAGCCTGCTTTTTTAACGCCGAATGCTATTTTTTCGCCTTCGCCATCGTAAATTTCAACCCAACTTTCGCCGTTAAAGTTCATAACAATTGTACTGCTAGCATCTTCTTGGCTTTCGTTGTTAGATGTAATAGGAGCCGTTTCTGTAACGGCTTCTGAGCTTGTTGATGTTTCAAGCGTATCTTTTGATTCTAATAGTGATTCGTCGTTAATTTCGGCTTGTTGCTGTTGCTGTAAAATACTGGGTTGAGCTGCTTGTCGTTCACTCATTATTGAGTTGGCAACGTTTATTTTACTGGTTTGCTCTTCAATGGGGGTGGCGTTTTGCCAAAACCATAAAGCAGATGAGCCAATAACAATCGCTAAAATTAAATAACTAAAAAACATTAAACGGCTGTCGCTTGCTTCTTTTTCTGTTCGGCGCGAAAAGCTTTGCATATTAGCGGGCTTGGTCGGCTCTGGTGGGGCCGGCATCATTGCTAATATAGGTGCGCTATCGACTTTTAATTCACGGCAATAATTTTTTATATAGCCTTTAACAAAAGTGATAGGGCCTAGTAACGCAAATTCATCATTTTCAAGGCGTTTAATTTGAAGTTCAGACAGCTTTAACGGTGCAGCGATAGTTGCGATGCTAACGTTTGCTTGCTCTCTATGATTTTTTAGTATTTGGCCTACAGTTGGCTGTTCTCTCTGTGTTTGCGTATTTTCTTCATTCATAATGTGTATGAGTCTGGATCCACTAGTAAAAGTCTGTGCCCTGGTTTTAATGCTATATCAGGACTTAATTTATTCCATCGCATTAATTCATCAATTAATACATGCCGCTGGGTAGCTATATCGTAAAGGGAATCACCAGCTTTAATTTCGTAATAAATATTAGGATCGTTTAGGTATATTTTACTTCCATTCATTACCCGATCCGACTCTTTTAAACCATTCCATTGCAGGAGTTTTTGTAGTTTAACATTGTATCGCACCGAAATGCTAAATAGGTTTTCGCCAACAGCAATTACATGAAATGGCACGCGTAAAGGCGATACTTTTGGATTAAGCATTGGAAGCTCAGTTTTTTGCACTGCTTCGTAGCTTTTAAATTCAATATCAGCATTATTTTGATAGTTACTGTTTTCAAAAACGGTTGTGTTTTTAGTCGCTTCGTAGAATACCACGTCGCTACTGTTTTTTTGATTTGTAACTGCAGGTGCAGAATTACTGTAGTTACTAGTTTGCTGCGAATTAAACTGGCCTGTTTTAGGTGCGCCAAACGAGATTATTGTTACCTCGTCATCGGCTTTAACCGGTTGTTTTGTTGCTATAACTTCTTTTTGAGGTTCTAAAACGGGCTGTGCTTTTTCAGGCGCTGCTACTATAGAATCTGCAGAGTCGTGCTCAGTAGTAAGTGCAATCATAACAGCCGATGTATCGGTAGGATTGCTTGGCGCGACGACTTTAGGAGCCTCTTCTTTTTGGGTCGTTACTTGTTTTGCTATTACGGTTGCTTCGTCGGCTTGCGTACTGAGCGTATTTGGCAATGCTTGAGCTTGCTCTTCTCTTGCTATAACTGGATTTACATCTTGGTTATTTGCTGTTGCGAGCTTTTTATCTGTTTTTTGCTCGTTGTTTGTTACCAAGCTTGTTGAACCGTCCTCTGGCGAACGTTTCTTTCTAATAACTTTTATTTTTGGTTTTGAACTAACGTGCGCGCCGCTTGCGTCATTTTTTAGTTCTTTTAACTGCGCTTTACGGTATTTTTCTCGCAGTATTTCAAACTCATTAAAACGTGTTCTTTTCTCTTTTAACGCATAGGCTTCGTTGCTGGTAGAGTAAGTTTGCAAAATAGTGTTGGAAATTTTTTCAGCTTCTTCAATTCTGCCCATTCGGTTTTTTACAAGATAGCTAAGCATTAATGCGCGAGAAGATACTTGACCCGTACTTTCATAGCGTTTTAAAAGTTCACTGGCTTTGTACAAGTCACTTTTAGCGTAATACAGTGCGGCTAAGCTAATTAATGTAGATGTTCGCTGAGAGCTGTGATTAAGTGCCTGTTGAAAGTAGCTTTCTGCATTTTCAAAGTCATCAAATTCAATAGCACACAGGGCTAAATTTTCGTAGCTTTCGGCAACGCGAATATAACTTGGTACTTCAATGGCTTTTAAAAATTGATCAGTTGCACGATCGTATTCATCAATACCACATAAAAACACACCGTAGTTATTGAGGGTGTTAGGATCGTCTGGCTTGATTTCAAGTGCTTTTTGGTAGGCTTTATCAGCTAGCGGGTTTTCGCCCACTTGTTGGTAGTAATAAGCAAGAGAGTAATGTACTTCAGGTAGGTCAGGAGCAAATGCTGCTGCACGTTCTAAATTGTATTTGGCTTGAGAATTATTACCCGTTTTTAAATACTGTAGGGCTAAAGCAATTCGTGTTCGTGCTGCGCCAGTATTATTAACTTTATTTTCGACGACGGGTTTATTACTGCCGTTATAACTACTTTCGCTCACACAGCCACTTAGGGCAAGTGTTGATAGTGTTATAGCAAGTATAGATCGCATTACCTTATCTCTTTATTTTTAGTCCATGTCGCCTATCTTACCTAAAAGCTTTACTCTTGCATCATTTATTTAAAAATAAACAACTTAACAGCCTTATATGGTTTATTCATATAAGGCTGTTACAGATTATGCTTGGTGGATATTAACGGCAATCGCGTTATCGTCGCGGATTTTCTTTTTAGCTAAACGTTTAGTACGGTCAACTACGTCACCGACTAACTGACCGCAAGCTGCGTCAATATCATCACCGCGAGTACGGCGCACAATACAGGTTACACCTGCAGCTTGTAGTACTTTTGAAAAGCGGTCGATACGGCTATTACTTGAGCGTGTGTACTCGTTACCCGGGAACGGGTTAAACGGAATAAGGTTTACCTTAGACGGTGTGCCTTTTAACGTTTGTACTAATGCATGCGCTTGATCAGTGCTGTCGTTAATGCCATTAAGCATAACGTATTCAACAGTTACGTCTTTATTAGCTTTTGAACCGTCGATATAACGACGACACGCCGCTAAAAACTCTTCAATAGGGTACTTTTTATTAACAGGCACTAAAATATCACGCAGTGCGTTATCTGGTGCGTGAAGTGATATAGCCAGTGCTACGTCAATTTTTTCTTTTAGTAAATCAAGAGCAGGTACAACGCCTGAAGTACTTAATGTTACGCGGCGCTTAGATAAACCAAAGCCCCAATCGTCCATCATTAGTTCCATTGCTGGCACTACGTTTTTAAGATTAAGTAAAGGCTCGCCCATACCCATCATCACAACATTAGTCACTGGGCGCTTTTCGCTATGACCATCAAGGCCTATATCTTTAGCTACACGCCAAACTTGGCCAATAATTTCAGATACTTTTAAGTTACGGTTAAAGCCTTGTTGAGCAGTAGAACAAAAAGTACATTCAAGCGCACAACCCACTTGTGATGATACACATAACGTAGCGCGCTCTTTTTCAGGGATCCAAACGGCTTCTACTTCTTGGCCGCCTTCAAGAATAAGCGCGTACTTAATAGTACCGTCGCTTGCTTGTTGGCGAACTGTTATTTCTGGCGCTACAATTTCGCACTCAGCTTTAAGCTTTTCTTTAAGCTTTTTATTTACGTTAGTCATTTCGTCGAAGTTATCTACGCCAAAATGATAAATCCATTTCATCACCTGGTCACTACGAAACGGCTTTTCACCGAACGATGCAAATAGCTCGCGCATTGCATCTCGGTTTAAATCTAATAAGTTAATCTTTTTTTGCTCGGTCATGAAACAACCTCAATCGGTGACGGTGGAGATAAAAATTTACGAGGACGAATTGTACACAATTCACTCACTTTAATCATTAAGTAAAATATCAAAAAATGCACTTATGAATACTTTGCGTAATGACTAAAAAAGGGCCCGAAAGCCCTTTTCATTTTGTTAACGAATTCGAATTAACGAGTACGTGAACAAAGCTCTTCGTCAGCGAAGAAGTACGCGATTTCGCGAGCAGCAGATTCAACAGCATCAGAACCGTGAACAGCGTTTTCGTCGATGCTATCAGCGTAGTCTGCACGTAAAGTGCCAGCTAGTGCTTCAGCAGGGTTAGTAGCACCCATGATTTCACGGTTTTTAAGAACAGCGTTTTCGCCTTCAAGAACTGTAACCATTACTGGACCAGATGTCATGAAAGATACTAAAGCGCCAAAGAAAGGACGTTCGCTATGTTCTGCGTAGAAACCTTCAGCTTTCTCTTGTGAAAGGTGAACCATTTTAGCTGCAACGATTTTAAGGCCAGCAGATTCGAAACGGTTGTAGATAGCGCCAATGTGGTTTTTAGCAACTGCATCAGGTTTTACGATTGAAAAAGTACGTTCTAAAGCCATCTTTATGCTCCAATAATTTTAAGTAAAAGTGTGAATATTAACGGGCGCGAATTATACGCGTTTTAAGTGAAAAATCCTAATTTTATTAAAAACCAGTTTGGTTGCCGTTTTGTGATGTAGGTACATGCCGGTTTTAAATAAAGCTTTGTAAGACACCAATTAAGAATCCTAAAGCGGGCATTTAGAACTTTAATTCAAAGTCTTAATTGTTTTAATTAGTTCTTGTTCTCTTTTTTGTAGCTCTTTTATGGCTTGTTTCTTACAGGGATTGTAAGGATAGTTTTTATTTAATGTCAGGTTCAAGTTTGTAGCTGCAGTGTGTAGTTCTTTTAAACTTGAGTGCAATAAGTTTGATTGAATTGCCTTTTCTTTTAACCTCCTAACTTTCCATTTTATGGCCAATCTAGTAAACATAATAAAGTATTTTGGATTTTCTTGTTGCGAATATATTATGTAAGGTTGAAATGAGTCATACATGTTTATGATGGTTGAACCGTATGCTCGGTATAAGAGTTTTTCATCAAAAGTTTTGGCTAAAATACCATTTGCTACACTTTCCCACTCGTTTAGTAATAAGTCTAGATTGTCTGAAAGTTGAATGTATTTGCTTATAGGTAGCTTTTTTGCTGTTCTCAGCTCCTTGGTGGCACGGAAAGCTTTGACTATTTTTTTATTGTGCTTATAAGATGCCTCAAAATCCAAAGAGTTCTTCTCTCTTGAGATATGTTTTTGAAGCGTGAAGCCTAATATAGCAACTATTGAGGCGATTATAGAAGCTATAATCGGAGCGGGTATTGTGAATATATATGTTAGTAGAATTAAGGAAGCTAGGGCAAATGAAAATATATAAAAAGGCCTGACCATCAGCTACAGTTGCTCCGTTTAAGGCAAAATAAGAGGCTAAGCCTCTTATTTTTAATCGCTATGTGGGATTTAAGTCCACTTCTCTTCTTCAGGGTTATGTTTTGAAATTAACATTTTAACTCTCCTATAGTTACCGAATACTGTTGTCTACAGTTGGTAATAAGCGCAAGTATGGCTAATAAATTAGTTGAAATCAACCATTACTAGAAAAGACCGGCAGGTATTTTTAAGAAGGTCTAACGATTAGTTCAGTAGGCAACCTATCCTTTTTTCTATCTTGAAAAAATGGACAATATTGACTTTGATCAAAATAGTTAATAAAAAGCCTCTTATAATGCCGCGCTTGTAAATTAATTAATCATGCAACCGACTTATACTCGGTTCGATGTATGGAGCGCACATGCCAACTGTTTCTTCTTTAACTTCTTTTATACCTGAACTGTTATGCCCGGCAGGCAGTTTAAAAAACATGCGCTACGCGTTTGCTTATGGCGCAGATGCGGTTTATGCGGGGCAGCCTCGTTATAGTTTGCGTGTGCGTAATAATGAGTTTGACCTAGACACTCTGCAAGTCGGCATTAGTGAAGCCCATGCGCAAAATAAAAAGTTTTATGTGGTGTCTAATATTGCGCCGCATAATGCCAAAGTTAAATCGTATTTACGTGATATAGAACCTGTTATTGCGATGCAGCCCGATGCGCTGATTATGTCAGACCCTGGTTTGATTATGCTTGTTCGTGAAAAGTGGCCTGCCATGCCAATTCACTTATCGGTACAAGCAAATGCGGTAAATTACGCGAGTGTACAATTTTGGGCAAAGCAGGGAATTGAACGCGTTATTTTATCGCGGGAGCTGTCGCTCGAAGAAATAACTGAAATACGCACACTCTGCCCAGACACCCAACTTGAAGTGTTTGTACATGGCGCACTGTGTATGGCGTATTCGGGGCGTTGTTTACTCTCTGGTTATATAAACAAGCGCGATCCAAATCAAGGCACATGTACTAATGCATGTCGCTGGGATTACGATGTAAAGCCTGGTGTTGAGAACGAAACTGGCGAAATGGTGCATAAAATTGACCCCAAACAGGTGATTCCTACTCTGGGGGAAGGCGCGCCAAGCAACGATGTATTTATTCTAGAGGAACAAGGTCGCCCTGGTGAGTATATGCCTGCGTTTGAGGATGAACACGGCACGTATATTATGAATTCCAAAGATTTACGCGCTGTGCAATACGTAGAGCAGTTAACAAAAATGGGTGTACATAGTTTAAAAATAGAAGGGCGTACTAAGTCATTTTATTATGTGGCGCGCACTGCACAAGTTTATCGTAAAGCAATAGACGATGCGGCTTCGGGTAAACCATTTGATACTAGCTTATTTAAAACATTAGAAAACTTGGCGCATCGTGGTTATACCGAAGGCTTTTTAAAACGCCATGCCCACCAAGATTATCAAAACTATGAATACGGTCACTCTGTATCAACTAAGCAGCGATTTGTGGGTGAAGTACTTGGGCGCTGCGAAAGTGGATTAGTTGAAATAGACGTTAAAAATAAATTTTGTACTGGTCACTCTTTAGAGCTTATGACACCACAAGGTAACATTACTTTTACGCTTGAATATATGGAAAACAAAAGAGGCAAAAGTATTAGCGATGCTAAAGGCTCTGGTCATATTGTAAAAATCCAGCTAGATGAGGGCATTAACTTAGATCACGCTATTTTAATGCGTAATCTAGACGCGCACCAAGATACCCGTAATCCGTTCAAAAAGGTCAGTTAGGATCCACTCTAATAACTGCTCAAAGCTATTTTATTAAATAGAGTGACGCTGAGCAGTTATATCTTCATCTGCTATTTTTTAAATACCATTTATGGAATTTATCTTATCATTAATGCTTATTTATAAAATTTTAAAAGCGAATATAATGGATATTCGTACTTAACACGTGTTGTTAAATCGCTCCTCACTGTTACCCCATTACTTTTTAAAGGAATCATTTTTGTATGTGGATAATTTTTGCATTACTCGCAACCGTTTTTTTTGGTGCCCGAGGAGTGTTGTATCAATGGACGTCGCAGAAAAAGATTAACCGTAACTTATTATTATTCGGTGTATTTTTTGTAGGATTTGTTATTAGTGCGCTAGGTACTGTGGTATTTGAACATACATGGTATGGCTGGGCAGACATTACGGTTGGGCTAGCGTTAGGTTTTGGCTCTTTTGCTGCTAATGGTTTGTTGCATAAGGGGTTTTCGGTTGGTAAAGCGTCTTTAATTAGTATTTTATCAGGATTGACGCCTTTGTTTGTCCTTTTATTTGCTTTTTTATTGTGGCAGGAGACCTTAACAACAATTCAATTAATTGGCTTTTTCATTATTTTTGGTGGCCTTTATATCATTCGTTATTCAAGCGATATTTCGTTGAACAACCTACAAGGTGCGCAATGGGGATTACTCGCTGCTCTGTCCTTTGCATTTAATGATTTAATGGGTAAGCAATCAACACTTCTTGAGGCCGATACGTTTGCCACTTTAACGTCGATGTTCGGGTTTGGTAGTTTTCTCTTTGCTATTAGTTGGTTAGTAAAGCGCAAAAAAATGTTAGCAGAGCAAGGCGCTTCTCAAGCGTATTGGTCTGCCGGTAAAACATTTTCGTGCGGGTTACTTATTGGTTTAACTAATGTGGCTGGCATGGTTGCAATAATATCGGCTTTTGCTATTGGTAATACAGGGCTAGTTTCAGCGATTTCAGGTATGAATATTTTAATTATTTTGTTGTACTCACGCATCATCCTAAAAGAGTCTTTTACACGCCAAGAAGTTATAGGATTAGCAACAGCATTTTTAGGTGTAATTGTACTTAGGCTTAGTTTTTAAACGTTTAAAGCTTTCTTTTTAAAAGCATACATTGCTACTTTTCGTTGAAGTGTTGCAATGTATGCTCTATTAATAGTCGTACCCGATAAGGTACTTGTTTTCTGTCGCGATAAAGCATAGAAAATGGCTGCCCTTCACTTTGCCAGTCAGGAAGAATACGTTTAAGCTTTCCGGCTTTAATAAGAGGCAATGCTATATAATCAGGAATGTAGCTAATGCCTACACCAGACTCAACGGCTTGTTTCATCATTTGAATTTCATCAACTTCTAATCGGACATGCGAGTTTGGATTAAAGCTGTATTCTTCGCTCGTTTGCAGATTTTTTAACTGCCACGGGACTAGCCCAAGGCACGTAACTTTTGGGTGTTCTTCTAATTGCTCCGGATGAGTGATGGGATGATGAGCATAATTTTGGTGAGCACAAAGCAGGTTATGAGTAAGCTTAAGTTCTCTAATAACCCAATTATCGATGGCTGGGTTTCTTACTCTAAACGCGATATCAATCCCTTCTTTTTCAATATCAATAAGATTATTTGAAAAGCGTAAATCTAATTGAATATCGGGATATTGCAGTAAAAATTCACAAAAAATAGCACTTAAAAAGTGTTTACCCATGTAAATGGGTGCTGAGACCCTAATTTTCCCTTTAGGTTGGTCTTTCTCATCACAAAGTGCTTGCTCAATACACTCTACTTCGTCAAATAACTTGCGGTAGCGGTCGTAATATAATTCGCCAGTATGCGTAAGTGTTACCCGATGAGCATCTCGATTTAGTAACGTTAATTGAAGGGCTTGCTCTAATAAACGTATTCTACGGCTTAAAGTTGATAGTGACATACCAAGGTTTATGGATGCTTTTTTAAAGCTACCTAGTTTTACTATGGTGCAAAAGTAACGTAAATCATCGAGAGAATAATTAGCTGCCATCAAAACCACTTATCATATTAAGACTTAATTATTGATTATGTTGTTTAATACTAACAGCGGCGCCTTAATATTTCATTAGAGATTAAAGGGGGGAGAACTGAAATTAGGCAATCAAATTTTATATAACTTTGATTTCATGACCTTAAAATAAAAGCACTGGTAAATAACGTAACTTAATCTGTTCAGCAAATTAATTAAAAGTAGTTTTAAGTCATATTTGCTAAAGCGATTGAAAATAGACTTAAAATAGTGATTTACATCGAGTGCTTTATATAAATTCGCTTAATTAAGTGAATTAATAAGTCGTCTTTTTAGGTGAATACCTAAAGAATAATAAAAGGCTCTACACAAAAGTAGAGCCTCATTTTTATAATTTAGAAACGATAACTGGCACCTAAATAAACAGTACGGCCATTAACCGTCGTATTGTATAAACGATCATTGGAGTCTGAATACTGCTCTTCTCGTTCATTAGTTAAATTACTGGCTTCTATAGTGAGCTTTAGCTTTTCATTAACCTGATAAAATGCTGATGCATCTATGTATGTACTGGCATGAAAACCATTTTCGTCTTCGTCGCCGTTACCGGCTTGTACCGATGCAATATAGTCACTTCTATAAGCTGCTGCAACGCGTGCGCCCCATGAATCAGAATCGTAATATACTGTAAAGTTACCAGAGTGTTCTGAAAGTCCTGGGAATGATTTATATTGATCAATACCCGAATTACCTACGTTACGGTACAGCGCTTCACCATCAGCAAATGTATAATTAGCAATAACACCTAAGTTATTAAACGGAGCTGGCAAAAAGTCGAGATCTCGTTGAAAGGCGAGCTCCCAGCCACTAATATCACTTTCATCTAAGTTTTGTGGTTGAATAACGGTGAAAACAGTATTTGCTGTTTGCGGATTACCGTTTTCGTCTACGTCGCCTAAAAAGCTAAGAGGATATCCGGTTTGACTGTACGGGATATCATATGTTTCGGTGATAATGAAGTTATCGATAGACTTATGGAAGTAACTTACGGCCGCATACCCAATGTTTTCAAAATAGTACTCGACTGAAAAGTCGAAGTTAACAGATTCGTAAGGTTTAAGGTTTGGGTTTCCTGAACTGATACTAAGGCCATTGGTTGATGTGGCATCATTTTGTACAACGCCTGTTGGCACTAATGCACCGAGCGAAGGGCGGGTGAGATTTTCGCCATAGCTTGCACGAAGTACTAAACTGTTATTACTATCCCAAACTAAATTTATAGCAGGCAAAAGTCCTGAGTAGGTGTTTTCAACATCAACTACTTCTCCATTTATTAAACCTACGGCGTTGGTCTTAGTATCGTAATGGCGTACACCAGCATTACCCATTAAATAACCTGAGCCCAATTCCCATTCAGCTTCGTATTGCAAATAAGCCCCAAAGGTTTTTTCTTGTACGTTATCGGTAAAATCAGGATTATCTAAATTAGGATCGATATTCATACTTGCTAGGGTGCCTAGTACATCGACACTTACCCATTGCTGTTTATTGTGCGCGGTATTTGTAAATGTCAGGCTTGGATCTACCGTGTCATCCAGTACGCCATTTTCCCAATCGCTGCGGTTAACGTTATCAGATTTAGTTTCACCGTTTTCACTTTCAAACTTTTTATTAGATACACCGAATTTTATATTTGAAGTATTGTTAAGCGTGTAATTAAAATCTAATTTTATAGAGTCAAATGTATTGGTGATTTCTTCTTTAGATATATCAATTTCGTGATAGCGGAATAAACTACTGTCAGTAGGATCAAACCCGTATGTATTTTCCCCATAATAAGCATCCTTGCGATAATCAATAGTTTCATCGCCAAATGTTTCTAGGTAAACTTTAACACTGCCTGTATTGAACTTGGTTTCTGAACGCCCTACTAAGGCGGTCATATTTAAATCTTCTGTAATTTGCCAATCGCTATTTAATACAAACTGACTTATTTTAGTGTCTGCATATTGGCTGCGGCTTTCTGAGTGTATTGCGGCATCTTCGTATACTGAATAAATAGCGTCGTTATTTTCATTTATTTCAAGAGTTGTGAGCTTTGAGCATATTTGCTCGTTGTTATAAGCTGGTCCAGTACAACCAATAGCTGTTGAGCTAGAACCTCTGTTTTGTAAGTGGTATTCACTGCGGTCATTATTCAGTTCACCATATAGAGCGTCAAAACCGAATTCAAGGTTATTACTCGGGCGATACTGCAGGGCAAGTGTTGTCCCTAAGCGTTCTTGATCATTCTCAAATAACGAATAGCGACTACCGCGTGAAAAGCTCACTTCTTCGTTATTTATTTTGTCTTGTAGTTCACCTGAAAGATTTGAGATATCAGAGCCTGAAGCATTTTTTTTGCGCCAGCGATACGTATTGTAACCTTGCTCATTTACATCACGTTTGCTGTATGCAATTGAAAATAATGCGCCAAATTTATCATCCCAAGTATCTGAGATCAGAGCTGCAAAACGTGGACTAACATCATCGGTTTGTGAGTTGTCGCCAAGTTGACCTGATATTGCAGTATTAAAACCATCAAAATCAAATGGTTTTGCTGTATGAAGCCCAACAGTTCCACCTATACCACCTTCATCCATTTCGGCTGAGAAGGATTTTTTCACATCAACGCGCTGAAATAACTCAGAAGCAAATATGTTAAAATCAAAAGCGCGTGATCTGCTTACTGAGCCTCGGCTATCCATTGCTGAAGACGATGTACCTAAAGCTTCCATACCGTTGAGTTGTACTTGTGTAAAGTTTGGACCCAAGCCTCGTAACGAAATTTGTCGGCCTTCGCCGCCCTCTCGAGTTATGGCAATGCCAGGTACACGTTGTAGTGAGTCTGCTAGATTTAGATCGGGAAAATCTGCAATATCTTCAGCCACAATAGAATCTTGTGCGCCCACAGCATTTCGTTTTAAATCTTTTGCTTTTAACAAACTGTTGCGATAACCCTGTACAACAATTTCTTCCACTTCTGTTTGCGCAGATTGTTCTGCATACACATAATTAGACGCGCCTAATGAACTCATTATAGCCGTTGCTAAAAGCGTACGAGATGGTTTGTTCAACATGATGCTTCCTTGGTTTTTAATTTAAAGTTGATTATTAATAAAAGGGTTTGTGCGCACTAAATGACCTTCGTCAAATTGCACCACATAGTTAAAGCGCGCCTGCTGTGGCGAGCCGGGTATAAAATCGGTTGAAATTACTTGTGCGCCGCTATTTTTTGCAGCATTAAACTGCATTGTTCGTTGCGAATTAGTGGCACTTAAATTTGCATCTGCGCGGGTACGCACCATGAAGCCTTTTAATACAAGTTGCTGAATTTTATAAAAGTCGCGTATAGGGTTGTTCACAATCATAAAAGCAGCTTCGGGGTGGTTTTCATCATAATGGGCAAACATGCTAGCCCCTTTTAACGAAGGCCTATTTTGTTTATAAAGTGCGGATTGTTGTGTATTGCCATCAAATAAGAATATGAACTTACCTGCTAAGGCACGTGTACTTGGCCACCCAAACTTAACGACTGTTTGGTTTAAAGATAATGGCGTTTTGCGTAAATCATCTGGCGTGAATAATAAGTTAGGTAACGATTTTTGAATTACTTCATCGAGTAAATAATAATCTTTCGGTGTAAATTTAAGTGGATTATTCCCCAGAACTAAATCAGATCGTGTTTCTTTTACATTGAGCATTACAACAATTGGAAAGTGCTGCGGATTTGCCTCTGACCATGCTTTCAATGTATTCAAACAGCCACTAAACAACACACAATGGCTTTGCACATCAATGTCGGGAATGTGCATTACTTTAAATCCAGGAGTAGCTAATTGCTTTTTTTCTAACTCATTAAACAAAGGTGTTGTTGCAAAAGTATTAGCCCAAGGTTTTATGTATAAACCCCCATTAGGGTCTTTTAAAACGTCAATTTCTAAATGGCGAACACCGCTATTTAACTGTTTAATAATAGATGAATGACCGTAATCAATACGGGCCATTAGCTTGGGGCTTAAATCATTTAATTTATGTTTAACGCTTACGTTTAATGTTTTTTTATAGCTGTTATGTGAGCCAATCATTTGCAGGGTGTTTAATGGCTTAGCGCTAACACTGCTTACATAACCTGCAAAAAAAATAAAAAATGGCATAGCACGTCTCAATTGTTGAGTTTGCTATCTAAGAGCGAGCATTTATAAATTAGGGGACACAAAAATATGCATTTAATAAAAGTTTCATAATAGAAAAGCATGTTTATAAAATTTTATGTCCCCTTTTATCCATTACCTCGCTCTAAATAATGAGTGAAATAAAAACGGGATAAAGCCATCATGATTAGAGTCAAAGTACTATGGTTAGCACTATGGATTGGGTTATGTATTACATGCAAAGTAAGTGCTATTGAGTACTTTGAGGTTAAAAGTGCGTCGCAGATGGAGACGGTTAAAGTGGCATTTTTAGCTGATATTCATCTACATGATATTTTTGCTAATTTACATGACGTAGATAATATAGAACTACCAAAGGATGTTACCTCAAAGCAACCATTACTAGTGCGTAGTATGCTTGCCCAGCTTCATTCAACACGTCTTTTTAATGAAAATTATTTTGTTTTTTTACATGTATTAGATGAATTAGCCGAAAAAAAAATAAAACTAGTCGCCTTACCTGGCGATTTTACTGATGATGGTCAACCTATTAATGTGCGGGCACTGGCGCGTATTTTAGGTCATTATAAAAAGAAATATGGAATGCGTTTCTTTGCCATACCGGGTAATCACGATCCCGTAAAACCATATACAACACCGGCAGGTAAAGCGGACTTTTTAATGGCGCAAGGTAAAGAGTTTGGTGTTTATAGTTATCAACATGAAAAGTGTATGGCTAAGCAATCTGTATGTGATGATGGTTTAAAAAACTGGGGATACGCTGAAATACTAAGCACACTCAATGACTTTGGGTTTAGTAAACATAAAGGTGATGTGCTATATGAAACGCCTTATAAAAACCGAGAGTTTATATGGTGTAACCCCAATAACAAAAAACACTGTATCACCATGCCCGATGCGAGTTATTTAGTTGAGCCTATAAAAGGGGTTTGGTTAATGGCAATTGATGCCAATGTTTATGCACCGCAATGGCAAAACTCACCGCTCACTTTTAAAGGGTCGTCTGGTGCTGGCTATAATGCTTTAATTGATGCAAAGCCTTTATTGTTAAAGTGGATAAAAACGGTTGTAAAAAGAGCCAAAACGCAAAATAAAACACTGGTTGCATTTAGTCACTTTCCAATGGGGGAGTTTTACGACAATGCAAATGACGAATTACATAAAGTGTTTAGCCGTGGTCATTTTTCTCTACCAAGAGTGCCAACACCACGTACAGCAAAAATACTGGCAGATACAGGGTTAACGCTCCATTTTGCAGGGCATATGCATTTAAATGATACGGCGCTGATAACCAGTAATCAGCACTCCCAGTTAGTTAATGTGCAAGTGCCAAGTTTAGCGGCTTACAAAGCGGCCTATAAAGTTGTAGAGCTAAATTTAGCTAAGCAAACCGCGCTTATTAGTACTCATACATTAGACGATGTGCCGGGTTTTAATAACTTATTTAGTTTATATGAAAAGGAATGGCAGTATCGTAACTTGCATAATCTTAGTAATTTTGACCGCACTATTTTGAACTCAAAGAGTTATGGTGATTTTACCAAGCAACATTTATTTGGGCTGATTAAACAGCGTTTTTTAAAACGCGATTGGCCTAAAAATTTAGTGGCATGGTTAAATGACAATCATCATTTAGCCGATTGGTTTACAAATATGCAATGTTTAAATGAAGCACCGCCTAATTTGCTCTCTCAGCTTGAAGCTGTATCGACAAAAGAATGGCTTCAAGATTTTTATTTATTAAGAAATGGTGATGTAACAGCAGATATAACACCTCAAAAGCGTCTTACTTATCAACAACTAAATACTTTTTTAGCACAATCGACATGTAAAACAGATACGCAAATACAGCAATACTTAGCCCTGTTAATAAAAGTAATGGCAAAATTTAGTCAACATACCCAGGGGGAGAATTTCCGCGTTGATTTAAAAACAGGAAAAATCATTTAATACTGATAACTCAACCCTAAGTAAAAGGTACGTCCACTTGTGGTTGAGTTGTAAGCTCTGAGGGTTGAATTACTGTATTGTTGCTCTTGTTCATTACTGAGATTAAATGCGCTAAATTTAAGTTTCCAATAATTAGAAAAATAATAATTTACACTTGCATCCCAATAGATGGTCGGCATAAATCCGGTTTCGTTTTCATCGAGTAAAAGGCTGCCAGCACGCACTAAATATTTATCTCTAAAAATAGCGCCGAGTTTAAAATTGAATTTAGGGTGGTCGTAAAAAATCATACTTGATGCGGTAATTTTAGATAAAAAAGGCAGGTTTTTTTTAAATAAAGCAGTGCCACTATTTGAGTCATAATAGGTGACTTTACCTTTATTATAAGCCGCTTGTATATTAATGCCCCAATCAGAATTATGTATTAAGTAGTTTAAACTTACCTCGGCTCCCCACTGATAGCCCGTTTCTGCATTACTTAGCCAAAGTAATTGACTATCGGAGGTTGTAGGCGGCGAATCTTCAAATAAAGGCGCTTGTGTTGTGACTATGTAATCCTCTAGATCTTTATAAAAAAGTGATATGTTAAACGAACTGCGACTACTAAAATCAGCCTCTAAGGAAATATCGCTATTATAAGATAAGTAAGGTTTTAGATTTGAGTTAAATATGTATTTTGTACTATTGGGGGTATCGTTTGAGCCATCAAAATTGAGTGAATTTAGTAATGGTTTTGAATAGTTTTTAGAAAGTCCTGCACGAAATCGCCAATTATCGTTAATAAAATATGACCCATTAAAAGTTGGAAGCCATAGACTATACAAAATCGGAGAGTAAGGCGCTTGAGTGTAAGATGTTATAGATTCTGATTGGTAACGTACACCTATATGAGCCTCCCATTTTTCTTGCTCTGTACTTAATAGAGTATAAGCACCTCTGCTATATTCCTTTATGTGTTCAGCTTTAGTCGTGATTAAAAAATTATTGGCTTGTACATTAAATGGGTCAATGCCATAAAGCTTAAGTGCCTCATTAGTGTTTATTTTTAACCACTGCTGTTTTTTATGTGCATTTTGCGATGAAACATACGATGCAGGAAGGTCAATTAATTGTTGTGGTGTATCGGATATTTCATTAAAAAAAATATCGTTTTGCTGTGCGTTATTCATTTTATTTTCAAACAGAGTCCAGTCAGCCCCAAATTGAAGGGTTATTAAACTATTAACGTCATATTGAAAATCTAATTTTGCGAAGGTGTACTCACTATTTGAATTGTATTGCTCTATATCACCATGATGCATTTGCCACATCGTCGGATTTTTCAAGTTTTCGCTGTACTTAATATCTGCATAAAATGGCGTTTTACGATAATCAATTGTAACGTCACTTATACCTTGGGTATAAATTTTATTGCTGTAAGGAATGTCATACTTTGAGCGCTCGTTTCCTAATATGGCGTTTATTTTCCAATTTTTATCTAGTTGCTGGGAAAATGACAGCACGCCTTGCTGATATGCCGTATTTATTTTTTGAGTTCGGCTTTCGGTTGCCACGCGTGCATTTTCATAACGTGCATACTCAAGCTCATTATTTTCATTAGCTTGAATGTCTTTAATTGTTGTTAGCCCTTTAATTATAGGCGTTGACTGATCCCCTCTAGGGTATAAATGATATTCATGCCGCTCTCCTTTTAAAAAACCTGAGAGCATATCAAAATCAAAATGCGTGGTTTCGTTTTTATACTCTACAGATAGGTTTGCCCCAAATCGCTGCTGGGTTGCTTGCCATACCGAGTAGCGATTACCGCGAGGGATTATATAATCGCCTTGAGTTAAATGCTGAGCTTGTGATTGAGTTAACGCCGAGAGATCAGCGCCTTCTATGGCAATATTTCGCCAGCGAAATGTATTAGCGCCTTGCTCTAACGATTCTCTGTTTGTGTACGCAACGCTTGCAAGTACCCCCCAATTATTCCACGTGTTAGAAATTAAGCTTGAATAGCGTTTTGCGCCTGTACCCACATAGTCGTTGTAGCCGACTTCTGGTGTAATAATAAATTTAAATCCTTCATTATCTAAGGGGTTTATAGTTTGCAGTGCCATAGTGCCAGATATTCCACCTGCAATTTTGTCGGCAGAATAGGCTTTAATTACATGAATTTGTTTAAATAGTTCGGCAGGTAAAATATTGAAGTCGAAAGAACGATCGCGCTGTTTTTGCACTCGACTATCCATTGGTGAATCATTATTTGCCAATACAGGCATACCGTTGAGTGTTACCAAACTAAAATCAGGATAACTGCCACGTATTGATACTTGGCGACCTTCGCCTGCTTCGCGAGTAATGGCTACACCCGGAATATACTGTAAGGCTTCAGCCAAGTTAGTATTGGGAATGTCGGTAATATCTTGTGCAGAAATGGCTTCGCTAATCGTTTTATTATTGTGTTTTAAGTTTCGTGAGCGAGCCAACGAATAGCGGATACCCTTTACTGTTATTTCTTCAAGTGTTTCTTTATTGGTCGTTATTTTTTGTTGAAAAATAACAAAACCCTTGTCTTGAATTTTATATGTTAACTCGCTGCCTATTAATAAAAAATCTAGTGCTTGAGCAAGTGTATGATCGCCAATTAAGGTGGATGTAGTTTTGTCGTCGATAAGGGAAGGGTTACTACTAAAAGAGACTGCATATGCATTTGCTACTTCTCTTAAGCTGTCACTGAGAGAACCGGCAGGTATATAAACAAACGTATGTATGTTTTTTGCGGCACTTGGCATTGCTGTTAAGCAACTAACAGCAATAAAAAAGTACACTAAAATACGTTTATCTAATGTACATACATGTTTTAGCATAAGAGTTTAATCAACATACTTCATTTAAGGTCGCGTTAAATGAAGTTCGTTGCTCTTTTTTTCTACATTCCAGTTGTAAGTAGATGCTATTAGCATAAGGCTTTGTTGCGGCGTTTCGAGATTAAATCGTCCGCTAATTAAAGTATTATTTAGTGCGTTATCTACTTTAATTACCATAGGGCTATAACGCTGCAATTGCTTAATAACAGTGGTTAGAGGTTCTTTTTTTGCATCAATCCAACCCATTCGCCAAGCAGGGAGTTGTGTCAACTGCTGGCTATAATCTACAGCTATATGTCCATTTTTTATAACAGCTTGTTGAGAGGGAGTTAATATCACTTTATCTAAGGCCGAGACTTCTACCCTGCCTTCGTACACTGTTACCACTACTTCATCCTTATTGCGCTCTACATCAAAAGAAGTACCTAGTACTTTAATGCTTGCTTGTCCGGAATTTATTATAAATGGCCGTGTTTTATCTTTGGCTACATCAAAAAAAACCTGTCCTTTTTTTAATTCGATTTGCCTAGAGTGTGGTAGTAAGTGCGCAGTCAACTCACTATCTGCATTTAAGTGTAAATATGAACCGTCATCTAATAACTTAGATACACGTTTGCCTAAACGTGCTTCTAAAAGCTGAGGTAGGTTAGTTTCAACTGCTGTTTTTGCAATAGGTGTTGGTGTAAACGCTTGTTGAGATATAGAAAGCCAGTACACTGCAAAAGCAATAGCGCTAAAACTAGCTGCTAAGGCGAGCATAGGGAAAGCCCTAGAACGTTTAGCATTAGGCGTAATTATTGGAGTCGGTAAACTATATTGTTTAGTGTAAATGTGTAGAGCCTGTTTAACAGCAGGATCGCCAAATACATTGGCTATTTTCTCAAATGCAGCCTTATTTTCTGTGCATTTTAACCAAAGCGATAGTTCTTTACGGTCATGATCATTTAAATCATTAATCCGATCTACCCAATCTGCTGCCTGTTCTAAGCGTTGTTCGTTCATTAAAAAACCTAACCTGCGTTGATTAAATATAAAGAGCGTAAAAGTGTAATAAAGGGGACATTTTTATTGATTTTTTTCTATGTGAAGCGTTATTTGTATCATTGCGCGCGTAATATGTTTTTTTACAGATTCTTGGCTCATATTTAACTGCAGACTAATTTCTTCGCGACTTAATCCGTTAATACGTCGGAGCTTAAATACTTTTCTTCTTAAAGGTGGCAACTCTTCCAACGCACTTTTAACAAGCTCGAGCTTTTGCTCTGTAATTGACTGCGCCTCTGGATCGCTATTATCATCTGTAAAAAGCTCAATATCTTCTGCTTTATTTGGTTGGCTTTTATTTTTTTGCCAATCACTATACATAACAGACTTTGCGACTTGATTTATGTACGCCTGAAAGTTTTCAATTTCTAATGTGTCATTTCTATTTAAAGTTCTCAGCAAAGCTTCTTGGACTAGGTCGTCTACGTCATCGGTATTATTTGTTCGACGACTAACAAACTTACGAATATGGCTGATAACGTTTTTTACATCGCTTTGTTCAGAAGAAATATTTAAATTCGATGGCAGGGGGCTTTTAAAAGTCTTCATTACTCAGTCTAGAATTTTATTTTAAATAAATACTAAGTGAATAATATGACCAATTGATTACAGGTACGGTTGGGCGATTAAGTAAATTAAAGTAATGATACGAAGAATAAATTATCATTTAGAGCATCTTAACGCTTTAGATAGGGTTTAATTTTAGGCATAGAGTATTTGAGCAAATAACGCTTTGAGAAAGACTAAATTTTTGGAGGTACTATATTCCCTTGTTATCACTTATTTGAATGTTCTTTTGGCGAGATTAGCGTATGACTAGAGGGCTTAAGCGCTTTTCGGCAGATCAGCTAGTTTTATATTAGCTTAAAAAATGACATAGAAAAGTTAAAATAATAGTATCAAGCTTAGTAAAAGTGCAGCTATTTTTATTGATTAGGATCAACAAAGCAACAGAGAAAAATAGGCATAATTTATGGCTGAAATTTACACCTAAAAATAAAATGGTGTGTTACGAATGTGTGCTACGATTAAATAAAAAATAAAGGTTTTTTATTGAACTGGACTTGTATCAAAAGTAGTCAAAAATATTTAGTTTAACTCTATCTTTATGTTTTTTAATGATTTTAATTGGAAAGGCTAAAAAGTGGCACTACTAATAAATAGTAAATGCATTAACTGCGATATGTGTGACCCAGAATGCCCTAATGAGGCTATTTATATGGGCGCTAAAATATACCAAATAGATGCAAACAAATGTACAGAGTGTGTAGGGCATTATGATAAACCTACTTGCGTAAGTGTTTGCCCTATTGACTGCATAAAGCCCGATCCGAATAAGCGTGAAACTTTGGACGAACTAGCAGAAAAATTTGTGCGGGTAACTGGCAAATAACTCGTCAGGTATTTTGCTAAGCAGCTTTTAATTTAGGCTAAAAACACTACTTACATTAATTATTTAGGTTGTAGCTAAGGTCCTCTGTCATGCATTTTTAGTTTCAATCAAATCTTATTACCTTCATTAATTATCAACTATATTGTGTTACCTTAAGGCTTTATAAACTCAAGTATTAATCTAAGTTTTAGATTGCATTCTATAGGAGTCTATTTTGGATATAGGTATTAACGTTATTCAGGCTGTATCTTCAAAACAAGCCATATTTATTAATGATGAGTGCCGAGTATTTGTAATTGGCGATCTTGATGGTGATTTACCGGCCTTAAAAAACGCACTTAATAACGTAAATTTTAATCCTGAAAGAGATACTTTGTTTTGCCTAGGCGATTTTGTTGATCGCGGGGATAAAACATATGACTTATTTACATACTTACAAGCCATTAGGGCATGTATGATATTAGGTAATCATGAGCATTTAATGTTGGAATCATTATTAAGTAATGATAAAGCGGCTTTTAAATTATGGACTGACAATGGTGGCAATTGGCACAAGTCGGTATCAAGTGAAAAGCTCAGTGTTATGTGCGATGAGTTACTAACTAAGCCGCTTTCAATAGTACTTGAGTATCGTGGTTGTAAAATTGGGTTGTCTCATACATTTGCACAATCATGGGATTGGGAAAATTACCCTGATGATAAATCGCTAATTGTGCAATCTCTATTGTGGGATCGCGAAGTAGTTAAACAAGATCAGGTAGTTAAAAGTCATGGAGTCGACTTTTCAATACATGGACATAACTCAACTAAAGCGCCTTTTTGGGTGGGTAATAGCTATCACATAGATACCAATTATTATGGTGGAAAGCCTACACTCTTAGAACTCTCTGATGTTATTAATAAATTAGAGAAGTAGTATAAAGTTCGTAGGTTGTTGACCTCATATAAGTTAATTTTCAGTAAAGTACTTTTTTTTGCACAATACTAAAGATGCCAAGCGTGGATATGTGCATTAAACAAATGATCAGAAAATTATAACTATTTAAATACCTAATAGCTGCGGTACAAGCTTTTTTGGGGTGGTTTTTACTTTTTACAAAGATTAAATTATCCCCAGTTTGAAAAATTTAACCAGTAAAGAATGGTAGTTCTTTAATGGTTAAATTTTACTGAAGGGGCTATTTATTTTGTGTTAGTAAATATACAAGCTCCGTTGTAACCCATACGTCATTTATATTGTTCTGCTATAACTACTTTCTCTGTCCAAGCTTCTGGCATGTTAAGTGCGCCAACCGCTTTTACCATACAGCGAATTTCTTTCCCAGACTCTTCACTGGTAATATCGTAAGTATTAGTTGCTGTGTATGTTAACGGATAACCATCAGCAAACCAATAATAACGAATATCTGTAATATCTT
This sequence comes from Pseudoalteromonas sp. SR43-5, assembly GCF_014163835.1. Classification (NCBI taxonomy): domain Bacteria; kingdom Pseudomonadati; phylum Pseudomonadota; class Gammaproteobacteria; order Alteromonadales; family Pseudoalteromonadaceae; genus Pseudoalteromonas; species Pseudoalteromonas sp. SR43-5. The sequence continues at coordinate 5,922 of NZ_JACJEA010000007.1, read as the reverse complement.
GTAAATTAGCTTGGCAAGTTATTGTTTCACCAACAGCTTTTTCCCCTGTAATAATTGGTTTACTGAAAAAGGGTTTTGGGATTTTTATTATGTCTGATGTTTTTTGTAGTACTTCAATAGAGTCTATGGTGAAGCTTTCTTGATCGCTCGTCGGATTGCCATCGTAAGACCTAAGCGCATAGTCAAGTTGCAAATCAAGCCTTTCAAGATAAGTTGGTGCGGTTGGCACACGACCAACTTCAACCCACTTATCATTCCCAGCTTCATCTTTAATAGTCACATTTATATAAGTCATGTCATTATCAATAACAAATTCCCAGGTATGGTATTGTCCATCCCAAAATTCAAGACCACCTTCAATTTTACTTTTTTGCTCCGTCAGTTCTCCCCAATATGCTTTGTAACTTTTATAACTAGAGTCATCTTTTGCAAATATGTTTGGTACGTGAGCATAGTGGTAATGAGAAGAAAGTCCGTTTAACCAAGCTCCATTTTTTCCATCGAATTCAAACCAATCTACTTCGATGCGGTTTGCTGTTCGCCAAAACAAAAAATCAGGATTATAAGACCAAAATGCTGGAAATAACCCCCCAGGCAAATCATTTTTGTCTATTTTAGGAAGCATACTACGAATTCGAAAAATTTTTGGCCCAGTCCAAGTATAGCCATGCCCAAGATCATTCACGCTATAAAAAGCACTCGCTTTCCATCTTTCGTTTTGTTTTCGTAGTAAAAGAGATTGCTTTTTTTCATCTTTATTGTGGGGATAAACATTAAATGTTTCACTAGGAGGCATCAGCTGAGCGCTCGCGCCAACTGCCGGATTAAACCCAGGGGCAGACCAAAGGTCAGATTCACCACTAAAACTCGCTTTTACTCGGTTATTACGAAAGTCATCATAAAATACTCTTTCAAAGTCGTCTGTAGGTACACGTTCTCCACCACCATTAATGCGCACTTCAGCTCTATCAATAGAGCTCCCCCAAGCTGTCCATTCTTTTTCATTATGAATATAGCGATAAGGGAAGTCTTCAGCATCCATTGTAGGTCTAATATTTTTATATGGGTGTTCGTTTGGCAGATCAATTGAAGATATTCCGTTACTAAATAACGATTGATTCGTACTTAGACGATAAGCCGCCCAGCCAGTCATTTTTTGAACCATTGCTTCTGATGGTTCTGTCAAACCAAAGACTAGTGAATCATATGCCCAAGCCATATTACCAATATCCTTATCGCCAATGTATGAGGAAGTATTGCTAATCCATTCGCCTGAAAAGCGATCAGGTTGGATTGCTTCGCTAGAGATTGGTGTTCCATTTACTGAGGCAAACATTTGACCATAGCGGATCCCAGCAACAATAACATTCCATGTTTTACCATCTGCAATCACGTCATTTTTAGTTGTCATAATCCGTTTATCAAGACCATTATTATTAAGACCGACATACTGAATACTTAGACCGTTTGTTTTGTTATACCAGATTTTAGGAGATGACTTATTTGAACCTTCTCCATGGTTAATATCTAATAAAATCGTTTCAGCATTATCACCTGTATTAGCATCGATCCTAAACGTAAAAAGCATCCATCTGTAATTCCACCTAGCATCGCGCTGACCTGGCATTATTAAATATTGCCCAGAGTTCTCCGCAAATTCAACACCATTATTTTTTCTTGTTTTGGATGGTTGAAGGGAGAGCTTTGCTTGTGTTGCATTCGCTGTAATTGTCCCGCGCGAAGAATGATTTATTACATTACCTATTTCAGTGTCTTCTTGAAAATAAGCAGACATAAGCCACTCAGGAAAAAGGTTTAAAGCCCACGTAACTTTGATTGTGCTATCAATTGCGCGTTTCGGAATACGCAGCGATAGTGGGAGTCGACCAGTGGTTTGCTCTAGCACCGTGACTTTGCCATCATTATTAGTGTCGTAATCAGCTTTGATTTCAGGGTACTGGTTTCCGAGAAAATCAAGCAGTAAATTGCGTTCAAAGTCATCATATAAACCATTGCCGTCTAGATCAAAGTTAGACTTTGCATTGTTGGCGTTACTATCACCAATAAACCAAATGAAAAAACACGCAGTGATGATCAGTTTAATATTACTTTTCATAAATAGGCTCCTATTAAAGTTTTTAGGGATATTTATTCAAATAGTTGAGTATTGGAAACAAAGCATTGAATAAATAGCGATACAAAAAAGAGCTATCTTTAGTGATTTTTTTAGTATATAGCCGAATGTTGGTAATAATTAAAGCTAACCATTTAGAGGTTGGATATCTGATATTTTTACAGTAAAACTTTTAATTAACCTTAGTCTATGTTTTTTAGAAGAGCCACTTAACTTTAAAAAAATAGATCCTCACAGCATATCTTCATGTAACTGTATTTATTTAAATAACTAGATAGTTCAGTCGGTTAGTGCTTAAAATTGATTTACTATTCTGAATTTAAGTTAATTATAAACAAGTAATCATTTATCAAAGCGATTAATTTAATTTTAAGCTCCCGTTAATAAAAGATTAAGTTTGGTTGTATAAAATTGGCAAAAAATTTTATATTTTCGTCAATTTATTGCAGCAAAATGATTAATTAACTTGCTTGAATCAATATAAGCAGTTTTCAATGGAATAGAACTCTTCATGACAGCACTTAACTACAATAATAACTCACTACACGCTTCACCCAAACTATTCAAATCAACACTCTGTATTTCTATTTTATCGGCAATAGGCTTCAGCAATAAAGCTTACGCAGATATAACTAATAATAAAGAAGATATGGAAGTAATAGAAGTACGTGGTATCCGTTCAAGTATGGCCGAAAACTTAGATGTAAAACGTATGTCGGGATCTGTAGTTGATGCCATTACCGCGGAAGACGTTGGAAAGTTCCCTGATAAAAACGTTGCAGACTCACTTCAGCGTGTACCCGGTGTGGTAATTGAGCGTGACGGCGGGGAAGGTTCATCGGTTAGTATTCGTGGTTTATCGTCAGAACTTACCTTTACACAACTTAATGGTAATTTTATTGCGTCTTCCCCGGGGGAGCCTTCGCGTTCGTTTGATTATGCTTTGTTACCGTCTTCAATGATTGAAAGCGTAGAGGTTTATAAATCGCCAGAAGCACGCTTAGATGAAGGTGGGGTTGGTGGTACTGTATTAATGCATAGCCGAAAACCTCTGAGTATGGATGCAAACTCAGGTGTATTTAATGTAGAGAGTACTTACGCTGATGTTACAAAAGAGTACGAACCGCAGTTTACGGGTTTATATTCATGGAAAAATGACAACGAAAACTTTGGTGTATTAGTTGGCTATACCTATCAGGAACGGACAAACAGAACGCTTTCGGGCGGTACTGATGCTAATGTATGGCGCTATACTGGCACTGGGCAAGCAACAGATATACATGGTAATACAGTTGATAACAATAACGGTTGGGATACTATTAATGATGCAAACGGCAACAGTTACGATGGCGTTTGGTTTCCGCAAGTTGTTCGAGGTTCTGTTCTTAACGAAAAACGTGAGCGCGAAGGGATTCAATTTAGTTCCCAGTGGCGACCAACAAATCGTTTAGAGCTTGGCTTTAATTATTTTGGTTTTACACTTGGGCAAGACAGAACAGAATCTGTGATTGATATACCAGAGTGGTCTTTAAGTCCTGATTTTTTGACGGATGTAAATCTTGATGAGTCGGGCACTATTGTTACTGGTATGCAATACGATGCAATGGCAAGTGGTGTCGAAAATGATATGCAATTTCCGTGGATGCGTGGCAGCTACGTACGTGAGGAATCTACCTCCCATACCTTTGATTTTAATTTAACCTATGAAGGTGATAATTTTAAAGCGCGCTTTGTAATTGGTAATACACAATCAGAGGGCGGCCCAGAAGAAAGCTGGGAAGCGGCGTATAAAAGTTCTAACGCGGGCGAAAACGCAGCCACTATTCAAAACGCAGCTCAAACGGCTGGCTGGTCGCTCAATCAAAATAATGTGTCACTTAATATCGACCCTAATACATTAGTTAATTTACAAAATGGAGTTGGAGGCGGTCGTGATGCGGGCTCTTCAAACTCAAGCTTTGTACGCAGTGAGCTAGAAGAAGATTACTACCAAGCTGATGTGGATTTTTATGTAGATTGGGGCTTTTTAAAAACAATTAGAACCGGTGTTAAGTACCGCAACTCAATTCTTCACCGTGAAACCGGCAACACCTTCTTTTTAGATCCAAATTTTGATATTGCTGCAGGGGAAGCAAGTGAACAAGGTATTACCCGTTTTGATAGCTACCAATGGAATGGTGGAATGCCATTAGCTCAAAATGTATTTACTAGTGAGAATAATATTGCAGGTGGTTTTGATATAAACCAAATGCCAAGTATCGACTGGAATAAATACCGCGATATTGTCACTGCTAGTTATGTACCTTATACGCGCATTGAAGATAATTTTGTTTACGATATAGAAGAAAAAATATCGGCTTTTTATATACAAGGTGATTTTGAATTTAGTGAAGTCAGAGGTAATTTGGGTGTGCGTGTTGTGCAAACAAAAACACTTACTTCATCTACTGACTTATATACCTACCAATTAGATCACACAAATGATGAAACAGGTGAGCCAGTAACAGGTGACGCTCGTTTTGTAGAAGACTATCAATTAGTCACTCAGCAAAACAAAGACACTCAAGTTTTGCCAAGCTTTAATATAGCGTGGGATGCAACCGACGATTTAGTTATTCGTGGGGCAATAGCTAAAGTAATATCTCGTTCTGACTATAGTGATTTAGGTGCGCAGCAGCGCATTACCTATGTATCAGGTGAATGGGCAGAAGATAGAGCTGCATTTAACGAGCTTCCTGGTTTTAGCGGTAGTGGCGGAAATAAAAACTTGAAACCATTTGAATCAGTTCAAGCTGATTTATCTATTGAGTATTATTATGGCGAAGGTTCTGCTGTTGGGTTGGCACTTTTTCATAAAAAAGTAGATAACTTTGTTGTGCCACTGGTGATCGACGTAGAGCAAAACTTTGCTGGTAAAAATAATATAGTGGATGCAGGGACTATTAATATAGCCCCTTACAGCACTGTAGGTAATGGCACCGATGCAGTATCAAAAGGCGCGGAAGTATTTATTCAGCATGCCTTTGATAATGGTTTTGGCTTTTACGCAAATTACACTTATAACAAAACCAATAAAGCAGATGTAACAATTAATGGTAAAGAATTTGGTCAGTCGGCCTTAATAGGTAGTGCAAAGTATCAGTACAACACCTCTGTTTATTATGAAGGAGATTATTTTAATGTACGTGCTTCTTATAATAAGCGCGGCGAAACAGTACTCGGTTTAAATAGCGGATTAAATGTATACCAAGACCCTTACGAGCAACTCGATGTAAATGCATCCGTAAATTTATACGACGGGCTTAGCTTTACCGCAGCGGTTATTAATTTAACTAAATCTGAATCAGTAACGCGTTTAGGAAATGACACCGATGCGCGATTACTCAATACTAGCTACTCAGGTCGTCGTTTTTACGCGGGCTTTAACTATAGCTTTTAGCTAAATGACTTAATAGCAGGTCTGTAGACAGTTTTTTTTTGATAGCGCAGGCCATAACAAACACTTTAATAAGCGTTAAATGTTAATAAAATGCTGGTTATGTTGTGTTTTTAATGCGTTTAGCTTAAATTCTCAGCGAACAGTGCTTTATTTAAAGTTTTGTCAATAAAACGCTTGCGTAAAAATCTGTTCTCCCTATAATGCGACCCCACTGAGACGGGAAACGCCAACGCATAGCGAGGCACGAACTACTCAGAGAGTTAAATAAAACTTCGGTTTTAAATCTTCTAAAAAGAAAGTTTAAAACAAAGTGTTGACTCGAAAAATAAAGGGTGTATTATTCGCATCC
>NZ_JACJEA010000079.1:0-511 GCF_014163835.1 Pseudoalteromonas sp. SR43-5 | reverse complement strand
CTACGATAGTTGCTACAACACCAGCACCTACAGTACGACCACCTTCACGGATAGCAAAACGAAGACCTTCATCCATCGCGATTGGTGCGATTAGAGTTACTGTCATCTTGATGTTATCACCAGGCATTACCATTTCTACGCCTTCTGGTAACTGTACGTCACCAGTTACGTCAGTTGTACGGAAGTAGAACTGTGGACGGTAACCTTTGAAGAATGGAGTATGACGACCACCTTCATCTTTAGAAAGTACGTATACTTCTGAAGTGAATGTAGTATGTGGGTTGATTGAACCAGGCTTAGCTAGTACTTGACCACGTTCAACGTCTTCACGCTTAGTACCACGTAGAAGTGCACCAATGTTCTCACCAGCACGACCTTCGTCAAGAAGCTTACGGAACATTTCAACACCAGTACAAGTAGAACGAGTTGTATCATTGATACCAACAATTTCTACTTCGTCATTGATGCGGATGATACCAGCTTCAACACGACCAGTTACAACAGTACCACG
>NZ_JACJEA010000078.1:0-580 GCF_014163835.1 Pseudoalteromonas sp. SR43-5 | reverse complement strand
AGTAAGTGGCGTCCCCAAGGGGATTCGAACCCCTGTTACCGCCGTGAAAGGGCGGTGTCCTAGGCCTCTAGACGATGGGGACACATAAATGTGTCACTAGGACAACTGAATTTTTAGACTCGTTTCAGGCGAGCTTTCTTAATAACACTACACTTCCCTATTAAAATAGTAAGTGGCGTCCCCAAGGGGATTCGAACCCCTGTTACCGCCGTGAAAGGGCGGTGTCCTAGGCCTCTAGACGATGGGGACACATAAATGTGTCACTAGGACAACTGAATTTTTAGACTCGTTTCAGGCGAGCTTTCTTAATAACACTGCACTTCTCTATTAAAATAAGTAAGTGGCGTCCCCAAGAGATTAGTACTCTTGATAACGTCGTGCATAGAGAGTGCGGTGTCACACTGCTTTACACAATACTTAAAATAGTAAGTGGCGTCCCCAAGGGGATTCGAACCCCTGTTACCGCCGTGAAAGGGCGGTGTCCTAGGCCTCTAGACGATGGGGACACATAAATGTGTCACTAGGACAACTGAATTTTTAGACTCGTTTCAGGCGAGCTTTCTTAATAACACTGCACTTC
>NZ_JACJEA010000077.1:0-749 GCF_014163835.1 Pseudoalteromonas sp. SR43-5 | reverse complement strand
CAATAAACAAGACACCCATCTTAATTTTGCAGTTTAGCAAACGTAGTACTAGGCTTTTGTCAGTATAAAAAACAAGCAGGGTGTCTTATGGCAATTGCAAGAAAGCGTCAAGTAAGTTTGGTTGATACAAAATATTATCATTGTATTTCACGGTGTGTTCGTCGTGCATTTTTATGTGGTGAAGATCACTTTACAGGTAAGTCTTACGAACATCGACGAGGCTGGGTTGAAGATAAGCTAATTGGATTAGCGAAGGTATTTTGTATTGATGTGTGTGCTTATGCCGTAATGAGTAATCATACCCATTTAGTCCTGTATGTTGATGATAAAAAAGCGAATAGGCTAAATGATAAAGCGATTGTTATTCGTTGGCATAAGCTCTGTAAAGGCACTGTACTTACGCAAAAATACATGGAGGGCGAAAAGCTAAGTAAAATAGAACTCATATTTTTTAATCAAACAGTAAAAGAATATCGAGAGCGCCTATCAAGTATTAGCTGGTTTATGCGGTTGTTAAATGAAAGCATTGCTCGTAGAGCAAATAAAGAAGATAACTGCACTGGCAGGTTTTGGGAGGGGCGCTTTACGTCTCAAGCATTATTAGATGAAGCAGCCCTTGCTGCCTGCATGGCGTATGTCGATTTAAACCCCATTAGAGCCAAAATGGCTAACACCCCAGAGGAGTCAGACCATACCAGCATCAAACAACGCATAACACAGGCAAAAGAAAGCAAGCAACCAAAACAACT
>NZ_JACJEA010000076.1:0-767 GCF_014163835.1 Pseudoalteromonas sp. SR43-5 | reverse complement strand
AGCTTACGGAACATTTCAACACCAGTACAAGTAGAACGAGTTGTATCATTGATACCAACAATTTCTACTTCGTCATTGATGCGGATGATACCAGCTTCAACACGACCAGTTACAACAGTACCACGGCCTTGGATTGAGAAAACGTCTTCGATAGGCATGATGAATGGCTTATCGATGTCACGCTCTGGCTCTGGGATGTAAGAATCAAGTGCATTTGCAAGCTCAACAATCTTATCTTCCCACTCTTTCTCGCCTTCTAACGCTTTAAGCGCAGAACCCGCGATTAGAGGTAAGTCATCACCTGGGAAATCGTATTCTGAAAGAAGTTCACGAACTTCCATTTCTACTAGCTCAAGTAGCTCTTCGTCATCAACCATGTCACATTTGTTCATGAACACGATGATGTAAGGAACGCCAACTTGACGAGAAAGAAGGATGTGCTCACGCGTTTGTGGCATAGGGCCATCTGTCGCAGCAACTACTAAGATCGCGCCATCCATTTGAGCAGCACCAGTGATCATGTTTTTAACATAATCGGCGTGACCAGGACAATCTACGTGTGCGTAGTGACGTGTAGGAGTATCGTATTCAACGTGAGACGTTGAAATAGTGATACCACGTTCGCGCTCTTCTGGAGCGTTGTCGATTGATGCGAAATCTTTAGCAACACCGCCGTATACTTTTGCAAGTACGTTAGTGATTGCTGCAGTTAGTGTAGTTTTACCGTGGTCAACGTGGCCGATTGTACCAACGTTTACGTGCGGTTT
>NZ_JACJEA010000075.1:0-767 GCF_014163835.1 Pseudoalteromonas sp. SR43-5 | reverse complement strand
AAACCGCACGTAAACGTTGGTACAATCGGCCACGTTGACCACGGTAAAACTACACTAACTGCAGCAATCACTAACGTACTTGCAAAAGTATACGGCGGTGTTGCTAAAGATTTCGCATCAATCGATAACGCTCCAGAAGAGCGCGAACGTGGTATCACTATTTCAACGTCTCACGTTGAATACGATACACCTACACGTCACTACGCACACGTAGATTGTCCTGGTCACGCCGATTATGTTAAAAACATGATCACTGGTGCTGCTCAAATGGACGGCGCGATCTTAGTAGTTGCTGCGACAGATGGCCCTATGCCACAAACGCGTGAGCACATCCTTCTTTCTCGTCAGGTTGGCGTTCCTTACATCATCGTATTCATGAACAAATGTGACATGGTTGATGACGAAGAGCTACTTGAACTAGTAGAAATGGAAGTTCGTGAACTTCTTTCTGAATACGATTTCCCAGGTGATGACTTACCTCTAATCGCTGGTTCTGCGCTTAAAGCGTTAGAAGGCGAGAAAGAGTGGGAAGATAAGATTGTTGAGCTTGCAAACGCACTTGATTCTTACATCCCAGAGCCAGAGCGTGACATCGATAAGCCATTCATCATGCCTATCGAAGACGTTTTCTCAATCCAGGGTCGTGGTACTGTTGTAACTGGTCGTGTTGAAGCTGGTATCATCCGCATCAATGACGAAGTAGAAATTGTTGGTATCAATGATACAACTCGTTCTACTTGTACTGGTGTTGAAATGTTCCGTAAGCT
>NZ_JACJEA010000074.1:0-776 GCF_014163835.1 Pseudoalteromonas sp. SR43-5 | reverse complement strand
GGTACTACTACTAATTCACCCTCGACCGAATCATATCTACCGATTAAGTCATTGTAATCAGTCCAATTTTGTGGATTAAAATAGCCTTTATTACTTCCGAATGATTTAGGATCTTCAGAGGCAATAGAACTAAACTAGACAGCCACTCTAATTGTACAAGCCAAACTGTGCTATAAAATCTACTTTTTAGGTTAAAAATTTACCTTTCCTAATCGATTCTTTTCATTTAACCCATTAAATAAAACATGACCGCTATTAAACCTAAATTACACGCATGAAAATAACTGCATGGTGCAGTTGTGATTTATTACTGAGTAGCTTTACTGAGCAGTTTAAGTTTATGCGAGAAGCTTTTTGCAATTACTGATATTTGCCCGCCGTTTTCTGTTTAAGTTTTCACAGTAACCGGCTTGTGAGGATGGTCTCCCAACTGCACCATGAAATACACGTGTAAATTGAGTTGTGAGTTTTAACCAGTTTTCTGGGGTAATATTGACTCTTTCGAGTAAGGGCAAGTGTGTACTATCAATATACCCTCGCTTGCCTTCTCGTATACAACGTCCTGTTAATTCAACAAGTTCAAGGTACGATTTAAGTTCAAACGGGAGTCCTTTTGGCATAATTTGACGTGGCATACCTGCAAAACGCAGTAGTTGTTTTGGTTGCTTGCTTTCTTTTGCCTGTGTTATGCGTTGTTTGATGCTGGTATGGTCTGACTCCTCTGGGGTGTTAGCCATTTTGGCTCTAATGGGGTTTAAATCGACATACGCCATGCA
>NZ_JACJEA010000073.1:0-902 GCF_014163835.1 Pseudoalteromonas sp. SR43-5 | reverse complement strand
GCAAATGCCACTCAAAGCATTGATGTACAAACCGATGCCAATGGTAACTGGAGTGCGACACCAACAGGCACATTAGCCGAAGGGAATTATAGCGTTAGCGCCAGCATCACTGATGCAGCGGGCAACACAGGTACAGGTACAGACAGTGGCGAAGTAGACGTAACTCCACCGGCACTTGCCTTTACACCAACGTTTGAACTTGGTTTATTGGTTACCTTAAGTGGTACCTCTGACTTGCCAGCAGGCAGTGAAATTACCATTACCGAGCAACTGGTTGGCGGTGGCATTGGTGCCACCTACACCACCACAACTGATGCCGATGGTAATTGGTCATTAGTCGGATTAGATGTATCGTTACTTGATGTTGGCTCAGTGATCGCCACAGCGACCGATGCCGCAGGTAATACCCGTACAATTAGCTCAGATGACTTTGATAATACACCGCCGACACTCACTGTTGATGTTGCAGCACAAAGCGACAGCAACACACCAATCATAAGCGGCACAAGTGATGCGGGCGAAGGTGCACAAGTGACGATAGTCGTTACCGACAGCAACGGCAACCCACAAACCATCACCGCCCTTGTTGATGCGGATGGTAATTGGAGTGCCACTCCAACCACACCATTAAGTGAAGGTCAAAGCACCATCGAAGTAAGTGTACGCGACAGTGTTGGCAACGAAACTACAGTGAGTGATACCACCACTATCGACACGCAAGCGCCAATACTCACCATTCAAAACGTAGGCGATGTTAGCGACTTAACACCCGAGCTGCAGGGCACCAGTAATGAAATTGGTGGCACTGTTACACTCACCATCACCGACAGCGCAGGCGCTGTGCAAACCATTGAGACCCTAGTTGGCAGCGATGGCCACTGGAACATTGAGATTCCAGGTGC
>NZ_JACJEA010000072.1:0-990 GCF_014163835.1 Pseudoalteromonas sp. SR43-5 | reverse complement strand
CAATACAAGGCGAGTTAAATGTCGCTCTGTTGTTTGGTGATGAATCAATAATTAGCAAATTACGTGAACATGCAGATGACTTTACAACCAGCAGTGTGACTAAGAAAGCCATTTTTTTATATGATCACTTACTAATAAAAATAGGCACAGGTAAAGTACTGCCAGAAGAAGAAATTGAAAATGCACTTACTGAGGCTAAATCAACGAAAGATAAAGATGTACAACAATGTATTGTTCCGCTTATTGAAGCGATTAAAGGCCTTACCAATGGCGATGATTATTTATGGCAATCAAGCATAGACAAAGTCATTGCGTGGCACGCTGATGAGTGTAAATACGGTGACTTCAAAGAAGATGGAAATGCAGTCATGTCATTAAATGCGCTTAGCATGGCTAAATTGGGTAAAGATATGCATGGCTGGCAATGTAAAACTGATTCACTCTATTTACCGTTATATTTAATAGACTGCTAAATGCATTTTAGATTTACGTTCAAGGAATAAGAATGTTAAAACTTAATAATTATGATTTCGAATTTGAAGAGCTTTTTGAAGATTCACCTATGGTAATTGAGGTCAGGCTTGCTGATATTAACGATCCGTTAGCTTCTCAAGAAGATAAAGAAGAAGCAGCACAAATACTTTCTGAAGAGTACCAAGAGTTGGCATATGCACACTACGTTTTAGAAGATTGTGAAGAAGCTAAGTGTTATTTAAAAAAAGCAGCGCCATTTGCTTATTTAACAGGCTTTGATCCTGAATTAAAAGGACACAACAATGAGTGGACAATCCAAGGTGAGTTAAATGTCGCTCTGTTGTTCGGTGATGACTCAATAATAAGCAAATTACGAGCTCATGCAGATGACTTTACAACCAGCAGCGTGACTAAAAAAGCTATTTTTTTATATGATCACTTACTAATTAAAATAGGCACAGGTAAAGTACTGCCGGAAGAAGAAATTGAAAATGCGCTTACTGAGGCTAAATCAAC
>NZ_JACJEA010000071.1:0-1383 GCF_014163835.1 Pseudoalteromonas sp. SR43-5 | reverse complement strand
TTGCAATTCGTTAGCGAGTAAAGCCAAGTACCACCCCCGTTTTTATTAGCTCCACACTTTCGCAGCGCACCCACTGCCAAAGCTCCGGCGGGGTATCTGTTTTACTGTCGATTAGTGCAAATAATTAGAGTTCATGATAGGTTAGTGAAACGACTCTCATAAGTCGATTCCCAATTTCATTCGTTGATTCTATGTTATTGATATTAAAAAATAACCTTATTCTACCTTTCTTTACATCTACTTCATCATTCAAAAAGTAATTACTATTTGCTAATAAAAATAAATCAACCTTAAAATAATTTTCAAAAGGTAAATAAGCAGGAATTATTGTACTAAAAGATTTCTCTGTAAAATTTTCATGTAACCGTTCGTAAGTTTCATCTTTTGCGAAAAAACGAATTTCTATTTTTTCATTTATATTTGAAAAAATTAGCTGATACTTAGAAAGATCTGTTTGTTTAAGCTGAGGGCCTTCTGAAGATTTTCTTATTGAGGTAAATTCAAACTTATTCTTATATATTTTTCTAGTATTGAAAGCTTCTTCATTTTCTTGTAAATCATTCAATATAATTGCTTTACATGACACAAGGCAGAGAGTTAACGCTAGTAAAGCTTTTCTACTAGTTCTTTTCAGAAGTAACATGGAAGGTGTTTCCACCTTCATGATAAAATCACCATATTACCATATCACCATATCACCAACTATCTCCGCATACTTGCCTTGGCATATTACCGCCACCGCAAAGGTATTCATCATAGTTTACTGTATCAATAGCTACGTTATTATGTTTAACGGTTAATGAAACAGTTGAAGGAGCAGCCACATAAGAATCAATTCCAAAAGTGAAAGAAGCTTCAGTTGCAATATCTATGAATTGTTCTGTCCATTCTTTGACACGTTCTGGGTATTTAAAAAATACACTATCACCAATTTTTTTTGTTTCGAAGCTTTTTGAGCCTAATAGGACTCCTTCGTTTGAAATATTTACATTAATAACTCTATTTTTTAAGTTGGTGATTGAAGATGTTTCAGCATATTCTAAGTAAAATTCACTTGGGTCATAACTTGACCAGTCGCTGTATGAAAAGCCTGTTAGATTTGCGACTAAAGAAGTAACAGGTCGTAACAACGAACCGAATGTACCTTCTACTCGAACTTTGGCCTGACACTCACGAGTTGAGGTATTACAATCTACCTCTGTTCCGTAAGTACCAGAAGTGCCAGAGCACCCTGTGATAACGATTGTAGATGCTGCAAGAAGAGAGATTGATACGTATCTTTTATTGAATTTCATAGCACTTCCTTATCAGTTTAATTTAAGTAGTCACAAATAAAGTATAAAAAAAAAACAGATAAGTAAACAAAAAAGGAACAAAAAACAC
>NZ_JACJEA010000070.1:0-1493 GCF_014163835.1 Pseudoalteromonas sp. SR43-5 | reverse complement strand
AAGCTGTCTCTTATACACAAATCCCTGCTAAGAAATTAGCGGGGATTTTTTTGAACTAAATCTCAATGTCATGATCAGATCTTCAAATCTTGTTTGAGGGCACATTATGATTAACGAACATACTCATTGGGCAAAACAACAATTCGGTAAATCGGACTTAGGTGATCCAAGAAGAACAGCGCGTCTGGTAAAGTTAGCATCAACGCTTGCAAATGAACCAGGAAAACCACTTGTAAACATCACTCAATCCCCCGCCGATATGGAAGGTGCCTACCGCTTTATTCGCAACGAGAATATTGACGCAACGGCTATAGCAGAGTCAGGCTTTAAAGCCACGGTTGAACTAGCAAAAAGTCATAACTTATTGCTCGCATTAGAAGACACGACCACACTAATTTATAAACATTCCTCCATTCGAGATGATTTGGGTCATGTCGGACGAGGAGCAAAACAACGAGGCTTGTTAGCTCATAGCGTATTACTGTTTGCGCCAGACACAAAGCAAGTTGTGGGATTAATTGAACAGTCTCGCTGGAGTCGTGATATCAACACGATTGGAAAAAGAGAAAAACACGCGACGACTTCTTACGAAGAAAAAGAAAGTTACAAGTGGGAGTCAGCGTCACGAGCGATGGCAGAGCGGCTGCAAGGACAAATGGCGAACGTGATATCGGTGTGTGACCGCGAAGCGGACATCTACGAATACTTGCAGTATAAACTGACCGAGCAGCAACGATTCGTCGTACGCTCGATGCAAAGTCGTCATATTGAAGAAGGTGAGGATAAGCTCTATGCGTTTGCAAGCGAGCTGATGAGTGCAGGCACCAAACACATCCACATTGCACAAAAAGGAGGAAGAAAAGCCCGAAGCGCAACACTGGATATCACCTATGCGCCAGTGACACTCAAAGCGCCTTACAATAAGAAAGGACGCTCCCTCCCAGTTTACTATGTCGGCAGTGCAGAGAGAGGAAACGCTGAGAACGGCTTAAGCTGGCACCTATTAACCAGTGAACCAGTCACCAGCAAAGAAGACGCCTTAGCTATCATCACCTACTATGAGCACCGTTGGCTTGTAGAGGAATACCATAAAGTCTGGAAAAGTGATGGCACGGATATCGAAAGTTTACGCCTTCAAAGCCAAGATAACATGGAAAGATTGGTGACGATTAATGGCTTTATTGCGACGCGAATATTGCAACTAAAGTTCACCAATGAGCAGCCTGATTCTCCAAGTTGTGAACAACTATTATCTCCCAAAGCATGGAAGTTATTGTGGTTAAAGAGAATAAAAACACCATTGCCTGAAACTACTCCAAATATGTCATGGGCGTATCAGGAACTGGCAAAGTTAGGAGGCTGGAAAGATACCAAGCGCACAGGGCGTGCATCTGTGAAAGTGTTATGGCAAGGATGGCTTAAGTTACAAGCCATCCTGGAAGGCTACGATTTAGCAAAATCTCTTGAGTCAGACTTGTGATCAAGAGACAGCT
>NZ_JACJEA010000006.1:0-156637 GCF_014163835.1 Pseudoalteromonas sp. SR43-5 | reverse complement strand
TATTATTTTTATAAAGTAGAGACACACATGACCCAAACAGGCGTTTCAGCGCAACCCCTTAGCAATACACTCGTTACTATTATTGCTTTGTGTTGCGGTCTTATTGTTGCCAATATTTATTACGCTCAACCTATTATTGAGTTACTTGCCCCAGAAGTTGGATTAAGTGCGCACAGTGCTAGCCTTATCGTATCGCTTACACAAATAGGCTACGCTTTGGGGTTGTTTTTTTTAGTACCACTAGCTGATTTAGTTGAAAATAAAAAGCTTATGTTGGTCACTCTTGGTGTGTCGTTTTTGAGTTTAGTGGGTACGGCACTTGCTGATTCACCTAATGTAATGCTTATTTTGTGTTTGATGATAGGTATAAGTTCGGTTTCTGTTCAGGTGCTTATTCCACTTGCTGCGCATTTATCGTCTGACGAAAAACGCGGACAAGTTCTTGGTAATATTATGGCGGGTTTGTTGTTAGGTATTTTGCTAGCAAGACCTATATCGAGCTTAATAGCCGATCACTTTGGTTGGCGCGCTGTATTTTACTTTGCAGCAGGGTGTATGGTGTTTATTGCTGGTGTAATTTATTTTGCTATTCCAAGTAGGCAACCAACCCATAAAACAACGTATTTTAAGTTATTAAAATCGCTGAAACAATTAATGATAAGCCAGCCAGTGCTGCGCCAACGTTCACTTTTTCAAGCGTTAATGTTTGCATCGTTCAGCTTATTTTGGACGAGCGTACCGGTTGTGCTTGCCCGTGAGTATGGTTTATCCCAATCAGAAATAGCATTGTTTGCACTAGTGGGCGCCGCAGGTGCTGTAGCAGCTCCCATTGTTGGGCGTTTGGCTGATAAGGGCTATACGCATCAGTTATCGTTACTGGCCAAGCTCATTGCAGCACTGTGCTTTTTACCAAGCTTATTTGAGTTACCTTACGGCATTATAGTATTGGCATTAACCGGTGTGTTTATTGATTTTTCTGTGCAGGCCAATATGGTATTGGGTCAACGTGCAGTGTACGCACTAGAACCACAAAGCCGTGCGCGTTTAAACGCTATTTATATGACTAGCATATTTGTAGGTGGCGCAGTAGGCTCGCTTATTGCCAGCCCATTATATGAAGTGGGTGGTTGGACTGGTATTGCACTGGTGGCTACGGGTATGCCGCTTATTTCGTTGATTGGTTATTTGGTTACAACTAAAAAGCAAAGTAAGGCTGTGAGTTAAAAAATTACCGGATACAACACAATAAAGTCACCATGTTGTATGGTGACTTTATTGTGTTGTTTAGGTTAGTTTGGTAGTTAACTAAGTAGCCTGTTTTTTTGCGTTTGAAAACGAGCTACCAACAGATGCAATAATTACAAGCAAAATAGCGAGCCACTGCCATAAAGTAAGCAATTCACCCAGTATAATAAACCCTGCGAGCGAAGCTATTGCAGGCTCTAAACTCATCATTACGCTAAACCCTTGTGAAGGCATGTTACGCAGTGCAACCATTTCAAGTGTGTAAGGCAGTGCGCTTGATAAAATAGCAATACCAATACCCAGTGGGATAATTTCCCATGTAAACGCGGGGCTTTGCATAATGCCGCCGTAAGGCACTAGCACTATAGCGGCAACAGTCATGCCCAATGCGACAGTGGCTCCACCAGAACTTTGTGTGCCGGTTTTTTTACCAAATAATATATAACCTGCCCAACACGCGCCAGCACCAAGCGCAAGCGCTACACCTAATGGATCAAGGCTATCTTGCCCGCTCATATCAGGAAGCAGAAGCAAAATACCAGCAATAGCACAGGCAACCCAAAATAAATCACGTTTGCGGCGTGATGAAAATAAGGCAACAGCAAGCGGGCCTGTAAATTCAAGTGCTACACCAATGCCTAGTGGAATGCGTTCAATAGCGTAATAAAACAAAATGTTCATGCCGCCTAAACTTAAACCATACACAATTATAGGAATACGATTACCCGTAGTGGGTAAGTGTTTCCAAGGTTTAAACACTAAGCAAAGTATAAAGGCAGAAAAACCAAGCCTAAGGGCCGTCGTACCCTCAGGGCCAACAATTGGAAAAAGCTGTTTTGCAAACGACGCGCCCGTTTGAATGGTCATCATGGCAAGCAATACACACACGATAGCCAGTAAATAACTTTTTGAAGATGCTTGCATTTTTATCCTTGAGTTGAGTAACTCTATCAATTAGTTATGTAATGCAGGGAGTATAAAAGCTAAACCCACACGATATTAATGGCGGCATAGTATCTTTTTTTAAATTTATAGGTAAGTGTTTGCGACCAAAAATAACGCAATAAAAAGTATATTAAATAGGGAAGGTAAATAAAGTAAGAGGTAAAGTTAGCAAACAGGCGTTTGCTAACTTTAATCAGTTGGTTAAAAGGCCTTAGTGGGCACTTTTATTAACTAAGCCATCAAGCGAGTAGAGGCCTCGTTTTTCATCATTTTTACGTTTAATTTCTTCAAGTGCACGCGATTCTACAGCGTCAAATAAAGCATTAATTAAGCGGTTAAAATGTTTGTGCATTGCACTGCGCGCTGCATTTGCATCATGCGACTTTAGGGCTGTATAAATAGCGGTGTGTTCATCCATAACGCACTCGTTATTGTTTTTACACACACTGCCATAGTCAGCAACAATTTGTGGATTTGTTAAACGTAAATCCCACAAGTTAGACACTGCAAATTCAAGTGCTTTATTACGCGTTGCTCTAGCTATAATTTCGTGGAACTCACGATCGGCTTGCTCAACATATAGGCCTTTTTCCATAGCAATTAATGTTTTATTTAGTTGCTCTAGTTCTTCTTCTGTAATGCTTTGAGCAGCTAGAGCGGCAATTTCGCCTTCAATTAATGCGCGAGCTTGAGTAAGTTCAAATGCACTGATCTCTTTTGATTTTATAGATGCATTTTTTTGTTCTACTACGTAAACACCAGAGCCAGTTTTAACTTCAACTCGGCCACGTACTTCTAATGCGATAATAGCTTCTCTAATGGTAGGGCGGCTTACATCAAACATTTCTGCAAGTTCACGTTCAGGTGGTAAACGACTCCCAGCAGAAAATTCGCCTTGATTTATTAAAGACTCAATTTTATCAACTATGCGCCAAAATAAGCGACGATTACCCATACTTTACCTTCATTACCTTAAGGAATAATGGCCTCTGGGGCCTATAAGTCAAAACCAACTGTTAATATCAGAGGTTACCTTAAAATTCACTATTATGTCAAAATTCTAACGCGATGTTAGGGTTAAAAACCACTATACACCAACGGTTGCATTCTTGTATTACCAATTTAGTTTAAAATAATGTAATTGGCCAGCTTGATTGGTAATGTTTTTATGTGTTAGGTTAGATTTAAGGTTATTGAGTAATAAATATTGGTAATAAACCGAGTTGGGTTGTCAGTGTTAAGTTTGCTGTAGAAGTATTTGATTGCCCATGGATGGGGATCGCTATTTTAAAGTGTTTTGTAAAATGTGTCGTTGTACGAGAGCTATTTAAGCTTTCTTCTGGGCGTTAGCTGTCGTTGGTTAACGCCCATATTTTATTTAATTAGTCGTTAGGGTACACAACCCCAAGCTGTTTGCGCGCTTCATCAAGAACGCTCATTACGTTACTGGCTAAAATGTGCGTATTAACAGGTGACTCAAGGATATTTTGCTTCACTAATGACATGAAATGCTCAACTTCGTATTTCATAAAGTGCTCATCAAACGGCTGGGATATAATCTCTACATCACCATTATTAGCAATAAATTCCACTTTTTTAAGTTGCGATACGGCTTCTATACGTATGCGCCCAAGCTCGCCTTGTATTTCGGTTATGTTGTCGCCTTGCGATATTTTGGAGTAACTAATAACGGCTTGTTTATCTGCATAGTTTAGTAATACATCGCCCGCACCATCTACACCAGTATCGAGCAATACGCCACTGGCACTCACGCTTTTTGGTGCCCCCCAAAGTGCAATTAATAAATACAGCGGGTAAATCCCTAAATCAACTAAAGCACCATTTGCAAACTCGGGTAAAAATGTGTTTGGGCGTTCTCCATTTTTATACTTATCGTAACGCGATGAGTATTGACTGTACTGGCCAATATACTTACGTGGTGTGCCAATTTTTACCATTGCCTGTTGTAGCTGTTCATAGTTAGGCAAGTGAGAGGTCATCATGGCTTCCATGTAAAGGCGCTGATGCTTTTTTGCTGTAGCTATAATGCTTGCAAGCTCTTTAGAATTGGCAGCTGATGGTTTTTCGCCAAGGACATGTTTACCCGCTTCTAGACACATAACGGCATATTGTTTGTGTAAGCTATTAGGGGCGGCTATGTAGACAGCATCGACATTTTGATCTTGGCAAATTTGCTCGATTGAGGTGAAAATTTTTGCTTGTGCATTTTGTGGGTGTTTGGCTAAAAATGCTTCGCCGCTAGATACTGCGCGCGAGCACACCCCATATAAATTAAAATCGTTTAACGTATTTGCAGCGGCTAACAATGTGTCGCTAATAAAATTGGTGCCAACAATAACAAAGTTCATGCTCACTCCTTAGCTTAAATAAAAATAATAAGAGTATTTAGTTTAACATTTTTTTAGTTCTATATGCTCGAGGAGAACATCCAAACCAGCGTTTAACATTAACACTTAGTGTTGCTTGTTCCTGATATCCTAAAAGCTCAGATATGGTTGAGATTGTAAATTGGTTTTGCGCTAAATAGTGTGCAGCTAAAGCGCGGCGAGTGGCATCTTTTAGTTTTACAAAACTCGTATTATGTTTGATAAGTTCTCGATGCAGAGTACGCGGGTGCATACCCAGCGCAGCTGAAATAGTTTGGTTACTACATTGATAAATAGGAAGCATAGGCCTAATTAGCGCACTAACTTGGTTGGGCAACGGTTGTGTGTGTTCTTTGTTTTTTGCCAAGAAGTTTAGCGCTGCTTGTACTTTATTTAGTTTAGGGTGATCAAGCTCAAGAGTTAAATCACTTTTTGAGATTACAATGCCAGCGCTGTTGCGATGCTCTATAACGTTACAACCAAAGTAAGTGTTATAGGCACGAGTATTAGTACTTAACTTTTTTGGCAAAAATATATTAATTGGTTTGCAGCGGTTATTACTCAGCTTTTTAATAACAGCTAATGCTAAACCAATGGTTAGCTCAATGACTTGGTTTATGTGCGGTAATGGTTTTAAATTAATTTCGAATGATAAAAACAAGCTTTTATCATTCTCTAAAGGGTGCGAATTTAAGCTAAGTGCAGGGCTGTGTAAGTGAAGGTATTTAATAACCCAATTAAGTGCATCACCTAAATTAGTACTACTTTTGGCAGCTATTGCAATATGTCCTAAAATATCAAAGTTTTGTCTACTTGCGAGCTTAAGGCCAAAACTAGAGCAATTGAACTTACAAGCACAGTATTCTAAAAGCTCAGCGTAATCTCGATAAGGTAAATATTGGTTGTCGAGATTTTTAAAGTCAACGTTACTAATATTACAGCTTTGCATTATTTCATGCGGATCGCCGCCAAATTCGCTAATTAGCATGTCTATACCTTGTAATGACGTGGCTCTGATTAGGCTGCTCATGGTTAACCCCAAATAAGTGATGTCTAAAAATATCAAGTTTTATTGGGTTTTTCTATGCACTATTACTGTTAAGGCCGTTTAAAACTTTTATTAAGGTACACCATGAACAATACAACATTTGATTACATTGTGATTGGCGCAGGCAGTGGCGGCTGCGTTATGGCATCGCGATTGTCTGAGGATAAAAATGTCAGTGTGTGTTTAATTGAAGCTGGCGGCAGCGATAAAAGTGCATTTGTGCAAATGCCAGCTGGCATAGCAGCGAGTGTGCCTTATGGCATAAATAGCTGGCATCACAATACGGTGCCACAAAAAGAGCTTAATAACCGCTGTGGTTTTGTGCCGCGCGGCAAAGTATTGGGTGGCTCAAGCTCTACCAATGCAATGGTTTATATTCGCGGTAACAAATACGATTACGATAATTGGGCACAACTTGGTAATGAAGGCTGGGATTTTAAGAGTTTACTCCCGTACTTTATTAAATCTGAGAACAATAAAGCGTTTATAAATAATGAGCTGCACGGAACAAAAGGCCCGCTACATGTACAAGAGCTAAGTAACCCAAGCAATGTAAACCAATATTTTTTAAATGCCTGTGCTGAGCAGAGCGTTAATTTAAGCGACGATATAAATGGCAAAGAGCAAAGCGGTGCGCGTTTATCGCAGGTAACTCAGCACAATGGCGAGCGTTGTAGTGCGGCAAAAGCATATTTAACACCGCATTTAAACCGCCCCAATTTAACGGTATTAACCCATAGCCACGTTAATAAAATAAATGTAACCAATAAGATAGCGCAAGGTGTGCAAATAGAGCGCAATAAAGAGGCTATTAATTTACGTGCTAAAAAAGAGGTAATACTCAGTGCTGGCGCTATTAATTCGCCGCAAATATTAATGCTTTCAGGCATTGGCCCAAAAGAGCAGTTAAGTGCGCATAATATTAAGGTTCAGCACGTACTTGAAGGTGTTGGCGCTAATTTACAAGATCACTTAACGGTAGTGCCACTTTATAAATCAAAAACAAGTAAAGGCACATTTGGTATAAGCCCGCTTGGCATTGCCAGCATTTTAAAAGGATGCGTTAACTGGTTTACAAAACGACAAGGGCGATTAACCAGTAATTTTGCAGAGTCGCACGCGTTTATTAAATTATTTGAAGGCTCGCCAGCGCCCGATGTGCAGCTAGAGTTTGTAATTGGGCTGGTGGACGATCATAGTCGTAAATTACACACTGGGCATGGTTACAGTATACACAGCAGTATTATGCGCCCCAAAAGCCGAGGCACGATTACATTAGCAGATAACAACCCGCGTAGTGCACCGCTTATTGACCCTAATTACTTAAGCCACCCAGATGATTTAACTGTAATGCTTGCAGGCCTTAAAAAAACACTCGCTATTATGCAAAGCAACGCTTTTGATAACATACGCGGTAAAATGCTCTACCCGCTTGATATAAATAATGATGAGCAGCTAATTGAGTTTATACGCCAAACTGCAGATACCGAATATCACCCGGTCGGGACATGTAAAATGGGGCAAGACTCAATGGCAGTGGTAGATACTAATTTACGAGTACACGGGGTAAGTAACTTACGCGTAGTTGATGCGTCGATTATGCCTACTATTATTACCGGCAACACAAATGCGCCGGTAATTGCGATTGCTGAAAAAGCGGCTGATTTAATTAAACACGAAAACGTATAATTGAATTAACAATAGCAGGGCTATTAATTAGCGATAAAACTCATTTAGCCATTGTTGCCAATCGCTTTCAAGATGTAGCATTTGCTGATGCTTTTTAGCGTTTAGATGCTTGGCTTCGTCCTCGCTTGCCACATAAGGCCCAACGCGGCATAGGGGGCAATGGTTAGATGTTAAGTATGCAGGCTTTGTAAGGCGTGAGCTTAATTCGCTAGTATGTTTATCGAGACTTTTTGGGCTGAAAACGTAAGTTATGCCGCTTGTGTCTTTAACGTGTTTATCGCGGTCAACATTACGAATTTTATAACCTTCAAAATGGCTAATATCAAATGGGATTTGGCCTAAATAATCTGCGGTTAAACCGTTATTTAAACTCCCTTCTATATTCCACTCACGATAAGGTTTTACATCCTTTGAGGTGATGTAACAAAGCATTGGCCCATTTTTATCAAGCGCGTATTCGTTAGCGTATTTAATAAATTGGTGCAGTAAAGCGCGGTTTAATACGTTCATACTGGTTTGGCGCGTGTTGTTTTCAAATGCTTCACGGCCAACAAATGCAGGTATAAGCGGAAACTGAAAAATAACCACATCAAAGCTGTGCTGGTTTTCACTTAGAGCTTGCCAACATGCAGGGTTTGTTACATCAAAACTATTAAGTACCTCAACGTTATGCGCTTTTAAGTTGCTAAGTGCATTGTGCTGGTATTTTTGCTCAATAGTAGTTTGGTCATCGTAAGTGGATGCAACCAAAGCTTTTGGCGATAGATGAGTGTAAATAGCATTCGAAAACGATAAATCGCCATCGCCTACGGTGAGTATTCGCCATTGAGGATTTAAATACATATTTTATTTAGCGTTTATGTTTGTAGCAGTATTATTTATATCGCTATTTGTTTGTGAGTCTTTTGCTAGTAAACGATGAAACGCAAGTCTGGTTTTTAAACCTTCAATAGCGATTTGTTTAATAATAAGATTAAAGGTAATTAAAATGGCAAAGGCAATATGAATAGGGCCGTGAGTAAATCCTGCATCTGTATCGTACAGTGTTAAACCGAATAGCAAAAATAAGACGACTAAAAATATTTCGAGTAATTGACTTGAATAAAAGCTTAAACGACCTTCGCTTTTATGATCTTTTTTAATGCGAATAGCACAAAAAAATGGGATCACTTTGATTTTAAATGCAGCGTTTTTTTCTACGTAGTTTTCGCCAAGTTCGTCGAGTTGTTGGCGTAGTTGGTCAATCATGGTGTGTCCTCAAATAGCAGTGCGCGGATATTACCTTATTACCACGCAATATTTAAGTTTACAGCTGCTATTTAGGATAAATACTCATACCAATAGTAAGTATATGACACACAAACACAACAGAGGTTAGTACAAAGCGCATTTTTTGATAATCTTTATGATAGGTTTGCCATTGCGGCGTGGCTTTTTCAAATATAAGTACTAACCAAAAACTAGCACCTAAACAAGCGAGTGCCCACTCAACAGGTAAAAATGATAAAAATGGTATAGGTATTACAGGAACAACAGCTTTTATCGCATTGCTATAAGTTTGCTCTCCGGCGCGCCATAAGTTACCCGCCATAAATGCTAAAATGGCGATACTGTAAAAAGTAAAAAACTCCAAGTTAAGGCTATTACTGCCAAACATGAGCGGCCAACCTACACACCCTAAAAACGGGATTAAGCCTAGGTAACCTAGCTGTATATGGTTAACAAATTTTTCCATTACGGTGTGCCTTATATTTAATGACTTATTTGAAGCGAGGCTATTGTAGCAGTATTGCGATTAGCGGTCTTAATAATTCGCCAGCGTTTACAATTCAAATAATGCTTACGATAACAATGATTACATAGTTCAACCCAAAAAACCGATTGTTTTAATCTAAACAATCAATTTTATTTAATTTCCCATTGGCCTTATTGTATTAATCAAGCCAACGCAGAAGGTCGTTTAAAACGAAAGCGTTGATTACTTTTAAAATACATAAACACAGATGAGGAAATACCATGAGCACTTCATTAATCAATACAAAATTACAACCATTCAATGCAACCGCTTACCACAACGGTGACTTTGTAGAATTGTCTGAAAAAGATGTTCTAGGTAAATGGTCTATCTTCTTCTTTTACCCAGCAGACTTTACATTTGTATGTCCTACCGAATTAGGTGACCTTGCAGATTACTATGCACAACTTCAAGAAATGGGCGTAGAAGTTTACTCAGTATCTACTGACACTCATTTTACTCACAAAGCATGGCATGACACGTCAGACACTATCGGTAAAATTACTTACCCAATGATTGGCGACCCAACAGGGCGTATTACACGTAGCTTTGGTGTAATGATTGAAGAAGAAGGTTTAGCACTTCGCGGTACATTTGTAATGAACCCAGAAGGCGAAATTAAAGTAATCGAAACTCACGATTTAGGAATTGGCCGAAGCGCTAAAGAACTAGTTCGTAAAGTACAAGCTGCACAATACATTGCAACTCACGATGGTGAAGTTTGCCCTGCATCTTGGCAGCCAGGTGAAGACACACTTGCACCTTCACTAGATTTAGTTGGTAAAATCTAAATATAGGTTTACCCACTTTTATAAGGGCAGGTAACTGCCCTTAAATCAACGAACATTCGTTTGTTGGTGCCTCCTATATCAATATACTTGTTTAAGCACATGCATTATTTGGCATGGGAGGCTTGCTGTTTAAATTTTCCTAAAAGGGTTAAGCCATGTTAGATAACAACATAAAAAATCAATTAAAAAGCCATTTCGAATCGCTTACTCAACCTGTTGAGCTGCTTATTGCCTTGGATGACAGCAAAAAATCAGCAGAAGTAGAAAGCTTAGCAAACGATTTAGCCTCACTAAGCGATAAATTTACTGTAATAAGCAATCCTGATACAAGCGCACGTCGCCCGTCAATGGTTGTACATTCGCCTATTAAAAAAACTCATGTTACGTTTGCAGGCGTACCTATGGGTCATGAATTCACAAGTTTAGTGTTAGCACTTTTGCATACTGGCGGACACGCAAGTAAAGCTAAAAGCGAAGACATTGAGCAAATACAATCGCTTACTCAAGAGCTGAACTTTGAAGTATACATAAGTTTAAGTTGCCAAACGTGCCCGCAAGTAGTGCAAGCACTTAACACTATGGCAGCGACAAACAGTAATATTAAAGCCACCATGATTGACGGTGCATTATTTCAAGATGAAGTAGAAGAACGAAATATTTTAGCTGTTCCGGCTGTATATTTAAATGGCGAACCATTTAGCCAAGGTGCACTAAGCCTTACTGACATACTTAATAAAGTAGATAGCAAAGGGGCTGCTAAACAAGCAGCAGCGCTAAGCGAAAAAGACGAGTTTGATGTACTGGTAGTTGGTGGCGGCCCAGCGGGCGCGTCGGCTGCAATTTACTCAGCACGAAAAGGGTTAAATACAGGCATTGTTGCTGATAGATTTGGTGGACAAGTTGCCGATACACTAGCAATAGAGAACTTTATTTCGATTAAAGCGACTGAAGGGCCTAAATTGGTTGCCCAGCTTGAAGAGCACGTTAAAGAATACGATGTAGATGTAATGCATAATCAGCGTGCAGCGGCACTTGGTTATAACAATGGTTACGAAATTACACTAGAAAATGGCGCAGTACTCAAAGCTAAGTCGCTCGTACTTGCAACTGGTGCACGCTGGCGCGAAATGAATGTACCAGGTGAGCAAGAGTATCGTGGCCACGGTGTGGCATATTGCCCACATTGCGACGGCCCTTTATTTAAAGGCAAACCTGTTGCTGTAATTGGTGGTGGTAATTCAGGTATAGAAGCGGCAATCGATTTAGCTAATATTGTGCAAAGCGTTACGGTACTTGAATTTGCAGACACACTACGAGCCGATGAAGTGCTTATTCGTAAAGCTAAAAGCATGGCTAATATTACTATTATAAAAAGTGCACAAACAACCGAAGTACTTGGTGATGGTAAAAAAGTAACTGGCTTAATGTACACAGATAGAGTGTCGGGGGAGAGCAAAGAGCTTGAACTTGCCGGTATATTTGTACAAATAGGCTTAATACCAAATACCGAGTGGTTAAAAGACAGCGACCTTGAATTAAGCAAATTTGGTGAAATACTAATTGATGCTAAAGGCGCAACCTCATTACCAGGCATTTATGGCGCGGGGGATGCAACCAATACTCCGTTTAAACAAATTATTATTGCAATGGGCAGCGGTGCAACAGCAAGCTTAGGCGCATTTGATTATTTAATTCGTCACTCTGAAGAAGCTGATCAAAGCGCTGCTTAATGTAATTAGTAAAAACTCTCTTGATATAACAGCAAGGCTACACCCATAGCTGTTTGTTAACCCAAGCCGCCCTTCTCCAAAGGCGGCTTTTTTAATGCTTAAGAATTAGCACACGATTTAATCGCACCCACCACCAGAATCGCCGCCGCAATTTGTATAAGAATGTGATGAGTTACTGCTAGAGGAAGCTGTTGAGTCACTGCCAGTATAAGCAGATGATCCACGTGATGACTTAGCACTGATAAATGTAACTAACAGCAATACGCTTGATACGATAACTATTGTTATTGATGAGCTCCATTGCCCAGTGGAAACGCCTTTAAATACTGCAACAATAAGGACAGTTAGTAATATAGTTCTAACTATGTTTTTCATTGTTAATGCCTTATCTAACTATATTTAGCACGCGGTTAAGTGTGCAAAGCTAATATTTTTAAAGCTTTAGTAATTGCGCCGCTGACGCAATAGCGACTTCTAAAGAATGCATTTTAAACGGTTTTGAAATAAACATATCCATACCAGCTTGTTTGCACGCTAATTTATCTTGCGATGAAGTATTGGCTGTAAGGGCAACAATATAGGTTGAATCGTGCGGACAGATACTTTTTGATCGCAGTTGTTTTGTAGCCTCAAAACCATCGAGTATAGGCATAATACAATCCATAAAAATAAGGTCGTAATGCTTTTGCTCGCATTTAAATATGGCATCTTGCCCATCTACTGCAAAGTCTGGCTTTATATTGAGTTTATTAAGCGACGCATCAAGAACTAGCCTGTTTATGTCGTTGTCATCCACCACTAAAACAGAAAGCTTAGAAGCGTTAATGTTTATTTTTGATAGCGGATTTAGCTCTACTTTTTGCTCTTTACCTAGCTCTATAGGGATACTTAGCGAAAAAGTAGTTCCCTGATTAACTTTACTACTGACCTTGATTGTTCCACCCATGTACTCAACAAGTTCTTTAACTATTGCGAGGCCAAGTCCTGTGCCTCCTTTACTGTTTTTAGCATCTACTTCTTGAGTAAAAGGGGAGAATAAAGATTCAAGAAATTGGCTAGTCATGCCTCTTCCCGTATCGGCGACTTTAATGTTTAGCGTTAATTTATTATTGTTATTAATCACAGACGTGTGCAGTTTTACACAACCACGCTCAGTAAATTTTAACGCATTACTTAATAAGTTGGAGGTAATTTGACTTAGGCGTGTGTTATCGCAATATGCCCAGCAGCTATCAGAAATTTCATTTTTTACTTCTAGTTCTACATTGCTGTTTTTAAATAACGGGGTGTACAAAGAAATGAGATCAGTAAATGTTGTATTTAATAAAACATCCGTGGGTTCTAGTTTTAACTCACCGTGGTTAATTTTAGAAAAATCGAGTACTTCGTTTATTATGCTCAAGAGTATATCTGCGCTACGCAGCGCGACTTTTATTTTTTCGGTTCTCTTTTGTTCGTTATGTTCATCTATTAACGTAGTAAGCATGCCCGTAATGCCATTTAGCGGTGTTCTAAGTTCGTGGCTTATTTTTGCAAAAAGCATGCTTCTATCTTCGAGTAATCGCTCGGCTTGTTCTTGTTTATTTTTAAGCTCTTCTCTTAAAGCCACTGCTTCGGTAATATTTTGAAAGGTACCAAACAAACGTACACAGGTATCACCGTCAAATTCGGCTTCACCAAATGTAGATACCCAAATGGTCTGATTTTTGGCTGTAATAATTTCAAGCTCTAGATGCCACTTTTCGCCGTGTTGTATAGCAAGCTCAACTGCTTTACTTATTTCGTCTCTACTTGTACCTTCTTTATAAAAGTTAACTGCAGATTCAATTTCAGGCTGATAGTTTTCATCAACTTGATGGATTTGTTTAGTTTGCTGACTCCAATAAATTTTATTATTAGTAAGGTCAACTTCCCACGTGCCTATATTTGCTATGCTTTCTAGTTTTAATAAGCTATTGCTGTTTTTTATTAATTTTTCTTTAGTGATGCTGCGAGCTAGCTCTGCCCCTAACCACTGCGCAAATAGCTCAATATAGTCGTAGGCGGCATCTGTAAATACTGGAGATTGATTGGCAGAAGAAAAATTTACAGTTCCAAATATATCGGTACCTATTTTAATAGGTGCCCCAATATATGACTCAAGTTTAAAGTTTGCATAGCAAGGATGGTCAGCAATTGCGCTTTGTGAGACGTTATGAAATGCAAGTGCAGAACCCGCACTAAGAGTGTGTACACAATAGGTGCCATCTAAATCAAATTGAGTACCTATTTCTAATGCATTATCTGGCGTAATGGCATGTAGCACGGTATAGCAGTTTTTCTCGACCTTACTAATAATAGCTAAATCAAGGTTAAACACTTTAAGTCCAAATGCTAGTAGCTGATGGGTTTTTTCATCAAAGTCTAAACTTTGGTTAGATACTATGTCGTGAAATTGCCTAAGAAAATTCAATAGTAAACATCCTGTTGGTTTTAGAACTGAGTCTATAGCTTGATAAAGCACTAGTTTAACAAAAAAATTAAATATATTTAGTTAATTATTACTTTATATAAACTTTCTCTAATTAAGCACAACTGATTTAAACACAAACTGCGAGTAAGTTGCTCGCAGCTTATTGTGTATATTAGTACGTTGAGTTTGGTGTGTACTCAGGGTTGATATCGCCGCCTACTTCCTCTGGGTCAACATCGTTAATAAGCAGTGTTTCACGTACAGCTTCAATGTGATCAAGTACGTTTTGGTAGCGCTCGCCATATTCATACTTTGTCACTTCAATCGCTTTAGGCATGTAAGTAAAAGCTATTTTTAGGGCGTGGAGTGCTTCTTCGTTTATTTTTTCGCTCATAATGTTCTCTTATGTGTAGGCTATAGCTAACCTGAGTTCTGGATAATAAATCTATCTCAAGCAGCTATTTTTAGCGCTAACTGCGTTGAATTTCCTTGCAATAGACCAGCTATTGACGCGTAAATTCGCCTTGTTTTCACCAAAAATTTCTAGCTAGAGAGAAACAGACTTAAATATCGTTATTATTTATAGTGTTTTTAAATCTCTTAACCAGAATTCAGGTTAGTTAGTAAAATAACACCAAATACGATTCGGTAAAGACCAAAACTAACAAAAGTGAAATTTTCTAGAAAGCGTATGAATAGTTTAATAGTAAAATAAGCAACTATAAAAGACGTTAAAAAACCTACAGCAAGGGCAGTTAGGTCATCTAAGCTAAACAGTTGGTAATGTTTAAGTAAGTCGTACCCTGAGGCTGCTGCAAGTACAGGTAAACCAAGTAAAAATGAAAATTCAGCGCTGGTTTTTCGGTTTAAACCACACAACATGGCACCAACAATAGAGCTCCCAGCACGACTAGTCCCCGGAATTAACGCAAATACTTGTGCTACGCCAATCCAAAGTGCTTGTTTATAAGTAACTTGGGTTACATCGGTAGTTGTGCAGTGAGCCTCTTTATAACTGCGCTCTAATAGTAAAAAGATCACACCGCCTACAATAAACATAACACCTACTACTGGTACGCTAAACAGTGTTTTTATTACATCACTAAATATAAAACCAATAATACCCAAAGGAATAAATGCAATGGCAACTTTCACCCATAAATTGAAATATTTAGGGCTAAACTTGTCTTTATAGTTGGCTAGTACCGCCAAAATGGCGGCAAGTTGGATAATGACTTCGAAGGCGAGGTTAGTGTCTGTTGATTCAATGCCTAACGACTTTGAGGCTACAATTAAGTGCCCAGTTGATGATATGGGTAAAAATTCTGTTATACCTTCAATAATACCTAAAATAATCGCGTTAATTATATCCACGGTTTACTGCTTCCTGAAAAATTAAAAAGCCCGAACTCGGCTTAACTGAAATGACGCATTACTGCGTACCTAAATTGCGAGGCGTAGCATAAAAGCTCTTAAAGCAAACCAACAGTATTTTTAGACTTAATGTGTTTAATAAATTGCATTAAGTGTTAAATGCACAATATAATAACAATTGTTATCATTTGCATATGTTGTTTTGTATATGTTTGGGCAAATTTAATGAGCGAATAATGAATAATAAAAAAACGTTTACAGCTACACGGCGAAGGCACCTAATTGCATGTGTGCTAGCGCTAATTACTGCGGTAATAATTATTCCGGGTATGACAACTTATTTACCGTTTCAAATGAATGAACAAATATTACTGCCTATTTTACTCTTTCCTGTTATTTGGACTGCGTTGTTTATTTATGCGTATTTGGCGCAAAAGGTATGGCAACCGTTTATTGTAATGTTTGCACTGTGTGTATTACATGGTTTATTGAGTTTTTGGGCGTTAACGCAGGGGCAGGGATGAAGTCGATTACTTTAAAAAAGCTATTTTTATTACATAGCTGGGTAGGAATTATTACTGCTGTACTGCTATTTATTGTTGCATTTAGTGGGGCGTTAGCAGTGCTGTCGCGACCTGAGTTAAAAATATGGGCAAATCCAGAGCTACAATCTAGCCAACACGTTGCCAGCGCGCAAATTAATCGACTAGTAAACGAATACCATAAACAGGTGCCTAGTGAATTTGGCGAAAACATTCATGTGTTTTTACCAAGTGGACATAACTTTCATTTATTAACGTTGGTATTTGAATCCCACCATGGCGATGAAAACTATGACCAAGAGGTGGCCAGAGTATTTCAATTTCATCCCAATACATTGGCGCTGGAAAATACTTACTATGGGCCTAGTAAAGAATTTTACGCTAATAAAAAAACGGATGCGCCAACTTATATAGGTGAGTTTCATGCAGATTTGCATTTAGGGCTACCAATTGGGTTAATACTCACTGGTTTTTTAGGTTTAACACTTTTAGTAAGTGCAGTGACAGGCTTGTTTATTCATCGTAAATTGATAAAAGAGCTCTTTACGTTTAGGCGAGATAAAGGATTAGATATTGCAGTAAGCGATGCTCATAAGGTCATAGGTATTTGGGGCAGCGTATTTAATATTGTAATTGGTTTTACAGGATCATTTTTAGGGCTTGCGACCGTTATTTTATTACCAGCAGCTGCGTTTGTGAGCTTTGGTGGCGATCAAGATAAGTTAATAGAAACGTTTACCGCTATTCCTGAGCCGGTAGTTAGCCACATTAAGCAACCTACAAAAATAGACACTATTTTAGACAATGCTCATAGTCGTTACCCTGAAGCAATAATTAGGGATGTCACAATAATGGCGCATAACGATGCGAATGCGCAGGTGTATTTGCGTTTGTTAGGTGGCGAGGCTGTTGCTTCTCAATTACTGCATTATAAAGGCAATGGTGAGTTTGTGCAGTCGATGAGTAGTTTTGGTGATATTTCAGGTGTTTCGATAAAAGTAATTGAGTTGATGTTTCCGCTGCACTTTGGGAACTTTGCAGGGGTGTTTGTAAAATTACTTTGGGTATTGCTTGGCTTAAGTACTGCGCTTTTACCTATTTCGGGCATGATGATGTGGCTAGCAAAGCGTACACGTGGCAGTAGCCCGTCGCTGAGTGTGCAGGCATATGCACGCTGGAATCGTTTTATTATTGGTAGTTGTGGAGGCTTGGTATTAGCAAGCTTTGTGTTATTTCCTTTGCAAGTTGTACTTAATTATACCGTTATTGGTGTGGCGCAAAATAGCTTTTTTGGACCCGTGTTTTTTTATACGTGGTTGGCATGGTTACTCTTAAGTGTATTGCCTATAGGTTATAAAAACTATTTTAAGCTGACTCTTTTGCTATGCGGCGCTTCGCTTGCTTTGGTGCTGCCGCTCAATATTATATTTGGAGTGAGCAATGTTATTAACCTTAATAGCTCGCTTGTCGCGATAGTAGATATAAGTTTTATGGTGGTGGGTATCGCGTGTATTTTTGGTGCCTTAAAAATAAAAAACACACAAAAATTACAAGCAGAGGTACAACCCGCATGAACGAACTACTAATTATAATTGCCATGGTAAGTCTATTATTAATGATGCTTAATATACGCAAAAACACACTCACAATACCCACTAAAGCTTTTTTATGTACACTGCTATTTAGTTTAGCGCTGATATGCTTTATGAGTGTTTATGGTATTTTAGGCGGTGCAATATGCACCGTTGTAGGAGCTATGTTAGCAGGGTTACTAACTGCAGTTATTGCGGGTAAAGCGCCGCAATTATTAGGGTAAAAAATGCAGTTATTTAGCTAAAAAGGCCTTAGCAGCATCAACTCCCATATTGTAACCACTATTAAGTATTTCAAACTTTTTAGTGGTTCGGCCAACTTTAAAATTAGCTGGTGGAGCAATAATATTGATTTTGCAGTCATTTGGTGGATTCATAATAAAATCGATAGACTTATTATAAAAATCAGCCCTATCTAAGGTCGCTTGAACTAATGCAGGATAGTTTTTATACATTTTTTTAGTAAGCCAAGGTGCCTTACTTGGTTTTTTACGATAGCCTAAACATTGAGACAAAATAACGGTGATTTCGCGTGCACCCATTTCGTAAGCTTTTATAACCGGAATTGAATCAGCAACACCGCCATCGGTCATCGCTATGTCATTAATAATAGGGTAGTCACGATATGCAATGGGTATAGCGCATGATGCTTTTAATTGATGCACCATATCGGCGCTGGTGGCTTTTAAATAGTGTGCTTTGCCTGATTCGATTGCCGTAGATACAATATAAAACTCTTGTGGAGTTTGTTCGAATACCTCTGTATGAAGGCGTATTTCGCGAATTGTTTCTTGCCATAACCAATCTAAATCAAATAAATGACCACCTTTAATAAAGCGCGCTAAATTAATAAATTCAGGACGGCATGAATAGTCGGTAATCACTTTATAATTTCGCATTGGTTGTTTGCATAAAAATGCGGCTATATTAGTTGCTCCGGCTGAAACACCAAAATAGCGTTCAAATGGCTGGTATTGCTGTTTTAAAAACTCATCAAGCACACCAGCGGCAAATATACCGCGCATTGCACCGCCTTCAACGACGAGTGTGTTTTTATTATTGTTGTTCATGGCCAATCCTTTTTATGAAATTTGATGTTATCAACTCAGTCTAAAAAATGCGATAGAGATTACTGAAGATGATAAAAAATTAAAGCCGGGTACACATCGCGAAACTCACTGCTTTCTGGTAAGGTTTAGTATTACAAGGCTTTGTTAATAATAAAGAATAACTACTTATGTTTGATCCTAGCGTAACCATTTTTGAAAGCACACAGAGTCAGCTTGCAGAAAGTCCTCTTTGGCATCCTATGCTGAACACTTTTTTTTGGGTCGATATAAATAAAAAATTACTTTTAAGCAAAAATATACACAGCGAAAGCCAACTAAAAACCGTGAATATGCCCGATACGCTCAGTGCAATAGCGTGGATTGATGAGCAGCACTTATTGCTAGGGACAAGTACTGGTATATACAAATACCATATTAATTCAAGCACTCGCCATCTTATCCTTAGTATTGAAAATACACAGCTAAATCGACGTTCAAACGACGGCCGTGCTGATCCATGGGGTGGCTTTTGGTTAAGTACAATGGATGTAAATGCTAAAAAAGGGGATGGTATAATATACCGTTATTATAAAAACCAGCTTAAAGCCGTTGTAAGTGGTTTGAGTATCCCAAATGGATTGTGTTTTGATAAGTCCCGTTTACGCGGTTATTACTGCGACTCTTTAACGAGTTGCATTTATGTATTAGATTTGGATGAGAAAACTGGTGAGCCTTGCGCTGAGCCACGTGTTTTTTATCAATTTAATAATACTGATGTTGACCCCGATGGCTGCGTAACCGATAAATTAGGCAATTTGTGGCTAGCTGTTTGGGGAATGGGATGTGTTATGTGTTTATCCCCAAGCGGTGAGCTAATTAAAACAATAGAGCTTTGTGCATTAAAACCGACGTGCACCGCCTTCGGTGGTGAAAATGCTGAGTTGCTACTTGTAACATCGGCATTTGATGAAGCGATTAATAATACTGTTGGTGAACAAGGCGCTGTATTTCAGATCTCTGGTATAAAAAAAGGGCAGTTTGAGCCGCCCGTTTTACTGTAACTTGTAATTTTCAGTGATGATTAGCTTTTAGGCGTAACCCACATAATACCACTTCTTTTTTAGTTACTAAAACCTCAGTACCGGCGATAATTGGTTGCTCACTTTCAACGCCTTACTTAACTTACTACGCGTAAATCACTGAGTAGTTGTATTGTTTATAATTTCAGGTGTATGGACTATCACTACAGCAAACTTTAAAGCACTAAAACTCACTGCAGTGCGGCTCCTTAGTCGGTTTTTAAAAACTAGCTATTTTATTTCTACCTGTTTCTTTTGCGTTATAAAGGGCTATGTCGGCGTTAGTTATAACCTCTTTGGGTTTTGTTTTGTGATTGGGTATGAAACTATAAAACCCAATGCTTAAAGTGAGGTATTTACTGAAAGTTGAAAAGTTATGTTCAATTGCGAGTTCTGCGATTTTTTCCTGAATAAGAACAGCAAACCTTTGACAGTGTTCTGTGTCGACTGCAGGTAAAACTATCGCAAATTCTTCACCCCCGAAACGAGCTGCTAGATCACCTTCGCGTTTACAAATATAGTGTAGCGCTTTGGCCACTTGCTTTAGCACTTCATCGCCAAGCTGATGCCCATAGTTATCGTTATAACGCTTAAAAAAATCAATATCACACATAATTAAACTGATAGATTCTTTATTACGTGCACAACGCTTAATTTCGCATTTTAAAGTCTGATCAAAACAACGTCTATTAGCAATGTTTGTAAGGCCATCCGTATTGACTTGTTTATTGAGTTTTTGGTTGGCGTTAATGAGTTGCTGCTGAGTTTGTTGAAGCTCTTGCTTATAATTTAAATTTTTGAAAGCATTAGCAAGCATTTCACCTACTAACCTTAGGCGAATAAGGTCTAAATCTGTCCAGTCTTGCTTTTGAATTACACAATCACAGCCAATAAAGCCAACCAGTTCTTTGTCATAGCGTAAACCAATGCAAAGTACCGATTTTATTTCTTGTCGCTGGAAAATCGTTTTTTCGCTCATTGCTTGAATGGGGAGCAAAGATACATCATTCACTCTGAATAAATGGGTACGGGCCATCGAACTAAAAAAATAAGGGAGGTCGCTTTTTAAAAGGTTTTGTAAGTCGTCTTTAAAAGCTTTGATACCATCATTGACCCATTCGTGAGTGTTATTAATAGTTTTACCATCTTCGGCAAACTTAAAAAGATAACTCCTATCGGCATTGCAAACCGTACCGACTGCTTTTAATGCATAGTTAATATGCTTATCAACATCGTCATTTTGAATATCAATTAAGTCAGTTGAGATGTTCGATATAATATTATCAAAATCATATTGTTCATCCACGTTGTTATTTAATATATCGATAATAATAATGGAGTTTGAATTAGATAAATTTGCAAATTTTACGTTGAGTAGCAATTTGGATGATTGTTTCGATAAAATAAACTGGCATTGGTTATTTGCCGTAAAATAATCAAAGAATAGCTCCTCGATCAACAGATTTTTTTTACTGTGATGATTGGTTAAAGTGATGTGTGAAAAATCAGTTTTATAAAAATGTGATTGGTCTTTTAAGTCAAACAAGTCCTGTGCCTGGCTGTTAACTTTAAATATATCTTCATTTGCATCATAAAGTAATACACAAAACGGCAATAACTCCAAGTTTTGCCATGCTTCTTCTGATAGGTTATTACTCACTCAACTCTCCATGTGTCCAAGCCATAATTAAATTCTTTTTCTTTACTAACTATTAGCACATTTTTTTTGATTTACTAAGTTTTTAGTGCGTTTGCGGGCAGTACGTATTATAATTGATACTGTATATCATTACCCATTTCTACTCTAAGCCATCTTTGGCTTATTTGCACTTTAAGTATAGGTTATTCAAGCATTTCATGACAGAAATCACTACACACCAAGCTTCTCGTCGTCGGTTACTCATTGCGCTAGCAATTACGTGTTCGTTTATGGTAATTCAGGTTATAGGTGCTTATTATTCTAATTCGCTTGCTGTTCTTGCTGATGCGGGGCATTTGTTTGTTCACAATAGCTCGTTATTCATCGCACTGATAGCATCAAGTCTCGCTATTCATTTTGCCAAAACCTATAACGATGGCCATCAACGAGCAGAGCTTTTTGGTGGCCTAGTGAACGGGTTTTTATACCTAGCAATCAGTTTAATTATTTTGTATGAAGGTGGTGAGCGCTATATACACCAACATGAAGGAAATGAGCTGGCTATCAATAGTTATTTAATGTCGGTTATTGCTGCTATTGGTTTTTTATTTCATGGGGCTGCTGCATGGGTTTTATATAAAGGCCGCAAAGCGAGTATTAATGTGTACGCGGTATTTTTACACTCATTCTTTGATCTGATTTCTACCGTATCGACATTTGTTGCCGGTATTCTTATATATTTTACAGGCTGGGTTGTAATCGATATTTTATCGAGTATGTTAATTGCTTCTTTCGTATTATTCACCGGTATTAAGGTCATAATTAGTTGTATAAAAGGTTTACGCCTAAATAAAGCGAAACTTCCTAAAGTTACTGATATTGAAAGTAAAATTACAGATATGGAACATGTTCATAATGTCCATAATGTCACTGTAACGCGCAAATATAATGGTATTGTAGTAGGCGCACACGTTGTCCTTAAACAACATTGTACGATTGAAAAACATGATGAAGCGTGTCGTATGAAAGTAGAGCAATTATTAGCCGAAAAATTTAATGTACGTAATAGTGTATTACAAATTGAAAGCCATGAATGCCATCATATTCATTAATAGCATCTAATTAATATAAAAGCGTGTAATAATGATTAGCACGCTTTTAATGTTTCAAATCAAATCAAATCAATGATATTGCTAAAACAATCGCTTTTACGTAAGTCTTTAGCATTCATTGGTTTTGCAAAGTAATAACCCTGTAATACATGGCAGCCAACCTCGGCTAAAAAGAGCATCTGTTCGCGCGTTTCTACTCCTTCTGCAATGCAGTATAGATCTAAGTTTTCTGCCAATGAAAAAATAGTTTTAATAATTGATTCATCTCCCTTATCTATACCAATACTATTTACAAAGCTTTGATCTATCTTAATAACATTAATAGGGAATTGGCTTAAGTAGGTGAGTGATGAGTATCCTGTACCAAAATCGTCAAGCAGTAATTTAAACCCAGCAGCTTTTAGGTTTTGCAGCTGTTTGGCTGCTTTAAGCTTATCTTCTAATAAAATACTCTCTGTTATTTCGAGCCTTAATTGTCTTGGATGAACTTGAGAGTCCGCTAATATAGCCATTAACCGCTGTGTTATGTTTGTTTTTAAAATGTGTTTAGGCGATAAGTTTAAAGATATATAAAACAACGGGTTTTCGCTGAGTATAGGTGCAAGTTCAATTAGTGAACGGTGCAAGGCTTGCTCAGTAAGAAGTTCTATTAAACCGGTTTCCTCAGCTACAGGAATAAAAAGAGCTGGAGATATTAACTGGCCTTCATTTTTCCAGCGCATGAGTAACTCCACGCCATTTATTGTTTTCTCTTCTATGTCGATAATAGGCTGGTAGTGATTAAAAAATCGGTTGTCTTTTACTGCATCTTTTAAATCATTTTCAAGCAGTAATTTTTGTTTTATTAGCTCATTC
This sequence comes from Pseudoalteromonas sp. SR43-5, assembly GCF_014163835.1. Taxonomy (NCBI): domain Bacteria; kingdom Pseudomonadati; phylum Pseudomonadota; class Gammaproteobacteria; order Alteromonadales; family Pseudoalteromonadaceae; genus Pseudoalteromonas; species Pseudoalteromonas sp. SR43-5. The sequence goes on along the minus strand of NZ_JACJEA010000006.1, from coordinate 133,313 downwards.
ATTTCATCGCTAAAAAACTTAAAGTCGTTTCTCCCGCCTTGCTTAGCGTGCATCATTGCAACATCGGCATTACGGATGAGTATATCTGTGGTTATAGCATCGAATGGGTACAGAGCTACGCCAATACTTGCTGAAATATTAATAGAGAAGTCTTCAATAATTACTTTATTAGCTAATTCATTACTAATTTTTCTTACGGTATCGCGAAGAGATTGGAGTGATTTTATATTTTGAATCAGCACTAAAAATTCATCACCACTTTGGCGGCCAAGTATAGCGTCCTCGCTAAGCATGCCGCTTACTCTTTGGGTGATATTACATAAAAGCTTGTCACCTACTGCATGACCAAAAGAGTCATTAACAGGTTTGAACTTATCTAAATCAATAAATAATAATGCGCATTGGGTATTGTTTTTATCGGCATATTTAATCGCCTTTTCAATGTTTTGATACATTAAACTACGATTAGGTAGATGTGTTAGAGGGTCAAAATTAGCCAAATAGCGCAGTTCGTTTTCAGCACGTTTTTGTTCAGTTAAATCTGTAATAACAATCACATAGTAACTTGCAGTGTCTTTTGTTACAGCTGTGGCACTTATATGTATTGGGTGTTCGTTATTTCTTGCTGTTCTTATATAAACATCACTTTGCCAGTTTTCAGTTGGTTTTAATTTTTTTAAAATACTAGCAAACTCTCTGCACTTATCTTTACCAATTGCTTTAATAAACAATTTAGGGCTAATTTTGGTGGCCGTTTGCTCGTTTGAAAATGTTTCAATAAAACTATTGTTCGCAGAAAATGGCATTAAACGCTTATCGAGTATAAGTAACCAATCGTTTATTTGGCTAAACGCTTCACCTAAAATTTTTGCTTGTTGCTCATTAGCTCGTTGCTCGGTGATATTGGTATATATGCCAGAAACATATAGAGGCTCATTTGTTTGAGGATCGTATATAACTTGCCCTGTATCTTGATACCAGAGCCAATGGCCATTTTTATGCTGTAAACGGTAAGTTGCTTGCCAGTTTTGTTGTTTTTTGTACTTGAAGTAGTTTTCCCATTGGTTTTCAAAACGACGTCGATCGTCTGGGTGTATAAGCGCTAAAAATTGATCTATATGCACGCGTTCAGGTAAGTCTGTATAGCCTAATTCACTTCCCCTGAGCGTATTTACGGAAGCGTCTTTAAAATTATAATCCCATACGCCGCTTTTATTATTTTTAAGCGCGAGTTCTGTTTGCTTTTGCGAATGAATAGTCGCTCTATGGGCTTGTTCAATTGCTACTCGGCGGCTGCGATACTGCCAAAAAATAAAAAATAACACCCCAAGAATTAAAATAATGTAGGTGGCTATAGCAATGGGCGATTTCCAAGGAGCATACGCCACGTTGATATTAAGTGTTGTAGGCTCGCTTGTAATAATACCATCACGATTATGTGCTGATATTTTTAGTGAGTAATTACCAGGTTGAAGCTTTGTGAAAAACACTTGATTAGATTGTAAATCTTCATATGTAAGAGACGTAGGCCCTGAAAGGATTACTTTATAATATGCTTTATCAATATTAGGGTAAGAGAAGTTAGAAAAGCTAACCGTCAATCCCATGTCTTCATAATTTAATTCAAGTGGTTTGCTAAGGTATTTATGAGGATTGTAATTGAGTTCCCTAGTAAGGAGGCTAATATCAGTAATAGCCAGATTACTTTTTTGTAATTGTTCTTCTTCATTAAAGTCTAACGGATTAAAAAGTAAGGCTCCAGCATTGCTGCCGAACATAAGCCTGCCATCGCTTAATGTTGCTGCCGCTATTGGTGTAAATTGGTTTATATTCAAACCGTCTTTTACTGAAAAACTCACTACATTGAGTGTATCTAGGTCTATTTGATAAAGACCATTGTCGGTACTCGCCCATAAAAAGCCGTTTTTATCAGGAAGTAGTGAATAGATAGAATCAGTATTAAACGAATTTTTTAATCCTATATAGTGCTTTATTTCATAAGTAACGGGGTCAACGCCGAGCAAACCTTCGTGAGTGGTTGCTAACCATAAAATGTTTCGTTTTGAGTCTAAGTAAAAGTTTTCTACAGTGTAAAAAATATCTTCTTTAGGATTAAAAGACTGAAATATAGTCGTTAAAGTTTTCGTTTTTTCGTTGTACCTAAGGAAGCTTTTTGATGTGCCAAGTACAAACTCTTCAGGATGTGTGTCGAGGTGTTTATAAAAAGCGTAAGAAAATAAAGGATCGACTTGCTCTTTGAGCCCCTTAATAATTCTTGTTTTTCCTGTTGTTTCATTAAAAACATAAAAATTATCATCCGACATAAATGCATATGTGTCTGCAGATAACTGGGCAAAGCCAAATAAGTTGGATTGGTTAATTACATCTTTTTCTGTGTCTTTATTTTCAATAATTTTACCCGTTTGTTTATCAAACAGTTTAAAACCATCGAAAGTAACAAGCCAAAGGAATTGATTATCACCAATTGAAGACGCAAAAATATCATAAACGGCAGATGCCCCGTATATTGCTTTTGAGTCGGTTGAGCTTAGATATACATCACTTTTATTTGTTGCTTTGTCGTACCGTGCAATTCCATCTTCTGTTCCTAACCAAATAATATTATTTTTGTCTTGGTAGGTGGCATGAACAGTATTGTTACCGGGTAAAGTAATGTGTTTAAACCGTCGGGTTTTAATTGGCCATGTAAACACGCCCTGGGTTCTAGATGCGAGCCAAAGTACGCCGGACTTATCAACCATTAGATCGTTTATTGAGTTTTCATTAATATTAAACTTACTTTTTTCATAATTTAAAATGAATTCTAGTTCTTTGGTTTCGCGGTGATAACTGAACAATCCACTTTCGGTTGCTACAAACTCCCCGTAAACAGTATTGGCATAATCCCATATATTATAATCAGGGATTAAAGTTGTAATATTTGCTGCAGATATATTTTTGGTATTATCGAATGCTAATTGATACATGCCTTCAACAGTACCAACAAGTAATCCTAATTCATTATCAACACTTAAGAATTTGACGTTTACATTATCTATCGTATTTTTTTCAGGGGGATGAAGAGGTATTTTTACAAGTTCTGAATTATCTATATTTGCAGTGTATAAACCATCATTTGTACCAATATATAAAGTGTTTTTATATATTGTTAATGACCGAATGTAGTCACCTTTATTTGGCAGGATTAGCTTAAATGTGAAGCGTTTACTCGTCTCATCAAATGTATATATTTGGGCATCTATGGCGAAGTAAAAAGTACCTTGTTGCTGAGTCATTGTAGAGATCGGAGAGAACATTTTTTGTTCTTTATCTATTTGACCAGAATAGATTTTTTTGGTTTTTAAAGTGAGGGGATCTATTATATAGGCACCAGAAAGATCTGTTGAGACAATGATTTTTCCGTCTTCGGCTTTAAATAATGCATAAATATAGTGTTTATCTAGGCCAAAGCCGCCACTAAAAGTTTTTACATTATAACCATCAAAACGGTTTAAACCCTGTTGGGTTGCTATCCAAATATAACCAATATCATCCTCTTGAGTCTGCAAAACGTAACTTTGTGATAGGCCTTCGTCAGTAGAAATTCGTTGTAATTGCTGAGCATAGTTTTGTGATGCAAAAGTGCTTTGGATGCATAGTAAAAAAGTGATGGTGATATGAAAAAAAAATTTGCTCAAACGCACTTATAAACACTCTCAGTGGAAGATAGGATGATGCTTAGCTAGATAGTAAATATAGCATAAGTTTTTATTTTTTAATTACAAATAATATACATAACGCTAAAAGTTCTATTTTTAAATAGTGAGCTACTCTATACAGATAATAGTAAATGCTTATAAGGAGAGTATAGTGCTTTTCTCTAATATTGATGCAAAAAACAGCGTGTTATTAGTTATAGACTTACAAGAGTTGCTTGCTCCTGCAATTAAAGATTTTCCGAATATTTTAAAAAGCACATTGCAGTTAGCTCAAGCGGGTATTATTCATGGCGTTCCATGTTTAGTAACGGAGCAATATGTGAAAGGTTTGGGCGAGACTAATCAGCAAATTAAAAATACGTTACCTAATGCCACGTATTTTCATAAAACGTACTTTAGTGCGTGTGCAGAGCCTGGTTTTGTTGATACGTTAAAAAGCCATGGTAAAAAGCAAGTTGTTGTTGTGGGAACTGAAGCACATGTGTGTGTTTTACAAACATGCTTAGATTTAATAGAAAATGACTTTGAAGTTATTATTGTTTACGACGGAGTTGGTTCGAGAAACCCACAACATAAAAATTTGGCGATTGAGCAGCTACGTCAAGCAGGAGCTGTAATTTCATGCGCTGAAATAGTAATTTTTCAATGGACAAAAAAAGCTGCTACGCCTACGTTTAAGAAAATACTGCCTATAATTAAGTAGACCGCATGCATGTAATGTAAATAAAATGTATTGCTTTGATGTGTCGTTAGTTAATTATTGTGTTAAGTAAACTGAAACTCGTTTATATACGTATATTGCAGACTGCTTTATAAAACAACAATGCAAACAACAATTTTAAGGTTCTTATGTCTAGTATTGGCCGGTTATTTACAATTATTTTCAGTCTTTTGTTTGTCGAGTCTATTGCTATAGGCTTGTATTTCGACACATTAGCGCAGGCTTTTATGATAGGTTTGCCATTGTGTTTATTACCTATATGGCTTTTAAAAACACAAGGTGATAGCCCTATTATCCCCCATGTGGTAGCTGCCGCCATAATGATGTTTTCTTTTTTGCACATACAACAAACTTTTGGGCTGATTGAAGTCCATTTTGAAATATTTATTTTAATGCCCATGTTAATTGTTTTTGTACAGTGGCGAGTGTTTATTACCGCTATTATTTTTGTAGCGGTACATCATTTATCTTTTTATTATTTACAAACTCAAAATACGGGTTTTTACGTATTTGACCCTGATAGACTCGCTTTTACTACGGTGCTAATTCATGCTGGATACGCAATAGTTGAAGTATTAGTTGCAGGCTATATTGCAAAAACGCTGCAACGGGAACGTCGTGCGGGCTTATCTTTAAGTTATGCGACAGAACAAATAATGAAAGATCCTGAAAACATTAAACTCTCTCTTCGCGCGGATGACACTAAAAGCGAAGCTGTAGCAGGATTTAACACATTACTAGATTACTTATCTGATGTTATTAAACAGGTACAAACACAATCAGAATCATTGCAAAAAAACTCACAAGAGCTTATTGATGTACACGATCAGTTAGCGAGTGGTGCGGTTCAACGCACACAACAAACCGATGATATTGCTAATTCTGGCGCTCAAGTTGCCAATGGCTTTAAACTTGTAGAAGAAGAAAGTGAGGTGCTTAAGCGCCAAGTTGACCATATTACACAATCTGCAGGTGATGCATTAAAAGAAGTGCTTCAAACAGACGCTAAAAGTAGAGAGTTGTTAACACTGCTTAACCATACCGAAGAAAAAATAAACCACTTAGTGGCAGCGGGCGATGTTATTTCAGGGCTTCTTAATGAAATATCAGGCATTGCTGAGCAAACAAACCTACTTGCTTTAAATGCCGCTATTGAAGCTGCCCGCGCAGGCGAACACGGTCGAGGTTTTGCTGTTGTTGCTGATGAGGTAAGATCTTTGGCCAACCACAGTAAAGCAACAACAGATAAAATTAGTCTTACATTAAAAGATCTTGTTAATAATAGTAAAACGTCAACGCAATCAATGAGTCAGTGTGTGAGTTTTGTAGTTGATTTAACAAGTATTAGTGCTGCAATGAAAGAAAATATTTCAGCAATGAGCGAGCAAATAGCCGCAGTATCTTCAAGCTCTGACTCAGTTGCACAAGTTGTAGCGGAGCAGGCAGGAAATACCGAGTTAATAGCAAGCAGTACTGATACTATGCGCCAAAATCAGTACCAAGATACGCAAATAGTGCAGCAGTTAACCGCTAAGGTGCAGTTAATCGATGTAAGTATTGATGTATTAGAGCAAAGCATTGCCAAGTTTAAATAAATCTAACTCTTTTGTATTTTCGCTTATAGCTATATGGCTTGTTTGTGTTGTTGCAGGGTTAGTTTATTTTCAGTTAGAGCAACTTAAACCGTTTGATAGCTCAAAAGTTTTATTGCAAAAGCACTGGTTTAATAACTTTAAAAAGCAATTGGACTGGGTTGACACTAATGAAGCGTCGTTAGTGCTTATAACTGAAAAAAATTGCGGGTGCACCATACAGGCTAAACCACATATTTCATCGTTAAGCTCTTTTGCTGCCAATAAAGCTATGAAGGTTGTACAAGTTGAATTAACACCAAAGCTTAAACTTGTTATTCCGGCAACGCCTGCCGCCGTTATTATTAATAAAAACGGTGATTTTGTTTATGCCGGTCCTCTCTCCGAAGGGTTAGCGTGTGCCCAGGGAAGTGGCTTTGTTGAAACTGCGGTCACTAATTTAGCTGCAGGTTTTAACTCAAACCTCTTAATTACACAAACCAAGGGATGTTATTGTGTAAATAATGCGTAAATAACGTGCAGAAAAAATTAAAGCTCGCACTTAAATTAATAGGTTCGAGCTTTAACATTGATTAAATTGTAACTAAGCCATAAATACCTAATGACACAAACACACAAGCAGCAATAGCACGTACGGTGTTTAGAGATATTCTTTTTAGTAATGCATTACCAGCATATATAACAGGCACGTTAGCAATTAGCATACCTAACGTGGTTCCTACCGTTACCCAAAACACAGACTGATATTGTGCGCCTAGCAACACTGTCGCTATTTGTGTTTTATCACCAATTTCTGCAATAAAAAATAATACAAAAGCAACTAAAAAAGCCCCGTAGCTATCGTATTTATTACTTACATCTTCGTCTTTGTCTGGAACTAATAGCCAAAGGCCAACAACAATAAAGCTGATGTTTACAAGCCAAGGTAAATATTCAGAAGAAAAACTATTACTTAACCACTGCCCAAACCACGCTGATAGGCCATGATTGAGTAAAGTTGCGGCTAAAATACCAAGAATAAGTGCGCTTTTATTACGAAAACGGGCAGCTAACAGGAGTGATAAAAGCTGGGTTTTATCGCCAATTTCGGCAAGTGTAACAGTGACGGTTGAGGTTAAAAAAACTTCCATTATTGATTCTTACAGGCGGGAATACTAAACCAAGGCAAACAACTATCTCCCGCCATGAGGATAGTGTCTACCTAGGTCTCGCCGATAACGCTTGCTACAACATTACAAACTTACCATGCACATGAGGTGCAATTATGTTGATAAGTTTACTCATTACTGAGCGGGCTACTCCCCTAAGAGGCGGCCATTATTCCATAACTTTATTCTTAGGTAAATATAGTTAAGAGAACAAATACCATACACTAATAAATAATTTATATTTATTAGTGAGGAAGTTATTGATAACAATTGTCGTTTAGATTAGTATGCACCTATTGAATGTAATTAACACGGTTTGTATTGATGTATATTTGTCTTTGTCACGGTGTGACTGATAAAAAAATTGAGCAAACAATTGACGATGGTGCAACGACCATGCGTGAATTAACCAAAGATCTTAAAGTAGGCAGCCAATGCGGTAAGTGTTGTGGTTGTACTAAAAAGATCCTTAATCGCAGACTTATTCAAATTGCGGATGTAACGGATCAAGTTGCTTAATTACATATAAAATTTAGATATAAAAAAAGCAGCTTTTTAGCTGCTTTTTTTATGCTTGTTACTATTTACAGTTGAGACTGTAAGTAGTTTTTGATACCCGTATTTTTAATAAGTAATTGTTGGGTTTCTAACCAATCAATTTGCTCTTCTTGTTCATTTAAAATGTGATCAAGGGCTTCACGGGTAATGTAATCTTTTTTACTTTCAGCCAGTTTAACGGCGCTTCGTAACTCGTCAATAGTATCGAGTTCAAAACTCATGTTAGCAGCAATCATTTCTTCGCTGTTTTCACCAATACGTAATCGGCCTAGGTCTTGAAGATTTGGTAAGCCTTCTAAAAACAAAATACGTTCAATTAAACGATCAGCGTTTTTCATTTTTTGAATTGATACTTTGTAGTCTGCTTTATCAAGCTGTGTAAAGCCAAAATCTTTAAACATACGTGCATGTAAAAAGTATTGGTTAATACCAACAAGCTCATTAGCGAGTACTTTATTAAGCGCTGCAATAACGTCTTTATCGCCTTTCATAATATGCTCCTACTAAGCCATTTGTGCTTGATGATAATTTTCAGAACCAATTTTATCAATTAGACCAAGTTGTTGCTCTAACCAGTAAACATGATCTTCTTCGGTATCAAATAACAGCTTTTCTAAAATGCTACGAGATTGATAATCTTGTTGTTCTTCACATATTGCGATTACGTCTTTAACACACGCAACTACTTCAAGCTCTAGTGTTAAATCGTTTTGCATCATGCTTTTTACATCGTTACCGATAAGTAAATCACGGCGCTTAGTCATATTTGGTACACCTTCTAAAAACAAGATGCGCTTAATAAGCCAGTCTGCGTGATCTTTTTCTTCTTCCATTTCGTGGTTAAGGCGCTCGTATAGTTTGTTTAAACCCCAGTCGTCATACATGCGCGAGTGTATAAAATACTGATCGATTGCTGCTAATTCGTTAGCTAACAATGTATTAAACGCATCGATTACTTTTTGATTACCTTTCATGATAAATCGCCTCAACTATTTCAATTGTATGCAGTGTAGTACATATAGCCTATATTGCAAGTTTTCTCTATAAAAATCATTGCGTTACTATTGGTTTTGATTCTTATTTAAGTTTGCGTTACTGCTTGGTTTATGGACAGTTTTTTATTTGTATTAGTATCTGAGAATGATTACTAGAGGTATTTATAAACAATAAGTAGAGATACTGCTTTTCATATTATCTTTTTAAATAAATAGGCATGCTGATGCCTATTTATTGAGTCTATCACTAATTAAAACTGGTATTTAGCACCCAGCGTTGCGGTTGTGCCTAATCCTTTAATATTATATCCACCGTAGGTGTAAGCCTGTGCGCGGGCAGGGTAGTAATCGCTATTAAATAGGTTTTCTATTCCAAAATACCCACTCCACCTGGCGTTAACATTGTATTGGCCACTTAAGTTGAATGTGTTGTAGCTACTAACAGGGCCCTGATCGCCAGAGTATTGGCCCTGTGCATTTTTATCAAAGCGCTTTCTGTCGCCTACATATAAAAAGCTCATTGCAAGCGATAGCTCGTCATTTGTTTGCCACGTTACATTCGCCGTTGCTTTGGGTGGGCTAATTTGGCTTGCGCCTAGGTAGTCATCAGCTTCGGTGTTTTTACCTTCTACGTAACTGTATGTGGCGCTTAATTTAAGGTCTTGGTTAATAGTATAATTAACTAACCCTTCGTAACCCCATATTTCTTGTGGTGCACGTACGGGTTCGTAAACACCCGTTACTTCATTATACTCATTACTTGTACCAAGCTCTGAGGTACTTCTGTAAAGAGCAAATTCAAAACGTACGTTTTCAAACTGTGAGGTAAAACCAATTTCGTAATTGTCGATTATTGAGGCTTGTGTTTGAACAAGTGCAATATCGTCAACAGTTGCAGCGCGAAGTAGGCGACCAATATCAGAAATATCAGAGCCCTGTGAATAACTAAAAAATGGGCTGAATGCATCTGTTAAATTGTATTTTATGCCTGCATTATACGTTGTAGCGTCATAGTTTATGGTATCACCACGCACATTTAATGGTACTGAACATTGAGATACGGTTTTGCAAAGTTTTAGCGTTTGGTAGTCACTTACACTCAAATCAATGCTTTCGTTTCTTACACCCGCTTTTACAATAATATCGTCGTTTATTACCCATTTGGTTTGTAAAAAGCCAGCCACACTTTCCATGTCCATTTCGGGCACCCACACACGGCCATCTACTAAAGGTTGCGATGTTTTATCATTTAAGGCATCAATACCGTAGATTAGAGTGGCTGTTAGGTTTTCAAAATCAAACTGGCTATTAAATGTAGCTCTTGCACCTTGCTTGTCTGATTTAATAACCGATTGACCACCGCTATAACCTTCATCAAGATTGGCTAAAGCGGTTGAGAAAAAGAATACGTTTTCTATATTTTGTTTATACAGATCGAGGGTCATTTGTGTGTTTTCAAACAACGCGTAATCAACATATTTTAGGGTTATATTTTTGTTGCCTTCTGGGCCTTGCGGTTTACCTTGTTTTTGAAGCGCTAAGGGGACGTGTATAGCGTAAGTTTTTTCTCCTATATTGCCATCGCCAGTAACATCGCCTAAATCAGTTTTTTGCTGTGAGCTGTAAAAGTTATAGCTGAACTGCAGTTGCTTTTCGTCGTCAAAATCATAAGTTAGTTTGGTAAAATAGTTTTGAGTTTCAGAGTCTGATAAACCATATTGCAAGCCTAAAATATCGCCCTGTGCATCGCGTTGCACGCCGTTTTCTTCATAGCTTGCCGTTAACAGGTAGCTTAGTTGGTCGAGCTTACCGTTTACTGCGGCTGATACTCTACCGCCACCACTTTCAGCTAATTTAACAGCGCTAAAGCGGCTTGAAATACTTATTTCACCTTCCGGTTTACCATCACTACGCGCTTGTTTTGTTATGTAGTTAATAATGCCACCTGAGGCACCATTACCATAAATAGACGTTGCGCCTTTTATTACTTCAATGCGCGCTATGGCACTTGCATCAAGTGTTTTTACGCCTAAAGAGCCATTACGAAGAGGGGTTGATTGCGGTACACCATCAATCATTATTAATGGCGCACGGCCGCGTAGTGTTTGTCCTGAATTACTTGAACTGCCTGTATCTGGGGCAAGCCCTGGAACCATTTGCGCGAGTAAGCTCCCCAATTCTGAGCTTACTTTTAAATGCTGTTGTATTTGTTGCTGATTAATAACGGTGATCGAGGCTGGTACTTCATCAATGCTTTCTGATATACGGCTGCCTGTAACAATGACATGCTCAAATTGATCAGAATTGTATTCATTTTTATTATTTTCATTTGCTAACGTGTTAGTACTTATTGCAACAGCGATAAGGCAAAGCGAAGTTTTTAACATGGGGTGTCTTAGTTGATAACAATTTGCGTAATGGTAATCATTATCAACTAATGACACAAGTGTTAATGAGATTTATTTCCATTTATGGCGTTTTAACCAGAAATACACACCGCTTACAATAAAAAATGCGAGTGAAAGGGCTATTAATAACCATAAAAACTGCACGATAGGACCTGCAAAATCACCAATGTGAAACTTATATTTGAAGTTCCATGCTTGTGTTGTGAAGTTTGTTTTACTGGCGTCAAATGAGTTTAATACTTTACCCGTAAATGGGTTAGTCCAAACCCAGCTGTAAGCGTGACTTTCGCCAGGGTTTTGCATTCTCAGTGCAATTGCTTCGTCATCCTTTTTAGGTAAGTAAATTCTATATAATTTACCGTCTGGAAATACGTTCTCTGCATTTTTAATTGCTTCATTGTAGTTTAAAGTAGCTTGAGAAGGGGTTATTACTTTTGGTGCTTTAGGTCTTTGTTCTACCTTGTTTAAGGTCACAAATTCTAATACCGATTGAGTTTGTGTTTTCCAGTTAAATGCCATACCAGTAAAGGCAATCAGCATAAGCGGTATAAAAAAGTAAACACCAAGCACTGTATGTAATTGATACATGAGCACTCTAAATTTGGCTTTTGGTTTTATAGCTAAACGTTTAACTCTGTTTTTGGGCTTTACCCATAAATAAAAGCCCAGTAATACATTTATTAAAAGTAGCAATGCACACACCGACATCCAATTTCGAAAGGTTTTTTCACCTTTACTGTTTTCAAACAACAGCCAACGATGTAATCCCATAGCAAACCCATAAATCGTATCGGTTGATTCATAGATGTTTAGTACACTCCCTGAGTAGGGGTTAACACTGGCGTAGTGTTTATTGGCTAACCGAAATTGCCATGCTGCGTTTGGCGCTTGTTCGGGCATAAAAAAGGTGATTTTTTGCTTAGTTTGAGCTTGTACATTTTGTATAAGTTCATCGTAATGCATTAAGTTTTTTTGGGGTGTTACTTGCCATTTCTCAGGCTCTATTAGGTGCTGTATGTCTTTTGCATAAATCATAACAGCACCGGTTAGGCTCACTATTAATAAAAATAGTCCGCTAATTAGGGCAAGGCCTAAATGAATTCTACGTAACCAAAGTTTCAAAAACGGTATCTCATTATGAGTTAATGACAATATTGTAAATGATAATACGAGCTGTTTTCAATTAAATAGTTATGTATTTGGTTTAGCTTGTTATTAAGAGCATTAAATTGGGCTTTAATTTGCGATTGGTCGGATTTCTATTATGCAATTTTCAATATTAAAATTGTCGTGTAAAAAGCTTTTTACTGCTGGCAAATTAATTAAGTGCTGAGTGCCAATAATAAGCTCACAATAATTTTCTTTATCATCTAGTTGCCAAAGCTTAATGCTAACTACCGATTCGATATTAAATTCATTACTAATAGCATGTGATATTGCGTGTATATCAATATTGCTAGGCGCTGCTTGCATTAAAATTTTGCAGCTTTGCTTTAATAGTAAAATGCCATGATAAATTACATAAAGAGAAATAAGCACAGTGGCAATTAAGTCAACGATATACCACTGGTATAAAATAATTAAGGTGCCCGCAATAATAACAACAATAGATGCCATTGCATCTGATACGTTATGAATAAAGGCCGCTTTTATATTTATACTGTGATTTGCGCCAGCTCGGTAGGTTAAATATGCGGTTGCTAAATCAATAATCAATGCTATTGCTGCCACCCACACAACTATCCAACCATTAATTGGTTGAGGGTTTAAATAGCTCGAAATGGCTTCAAAAATTAAATACACACCAATTAATATCAATGTACTGCTATTAAAAAGTGTGGCAAGTATTTCAGCGCGTTTATAGCCAAAATGATGAGTGGTGTCAGCAGGTTTATTACCAATTTTACGTGCAACGAGCGCGATAAATATAGCGGCAGCATCACTTAAATTATGAAGTGCATCGGCTATAAGTGACAAACTGCCCGAAAATACCCCGCCAATAACTTGGGCTACGGTTAGCAATACATTAATAACCACAGCGACGGTTAGCTGTTTATCGCTCTGGTTTTCGTCTACATGACTATGTGAGTGATCGTGCGCCATAATGACCTCAAATGTATTAATTGAATATTGCTTATATCATGGCTGGTTTAAAACCGCTACAGATGTGGTAGCGTCAATAAATCTAATTATAAGTTAGTAATAAAGGCGTATATTTTAAAAAGTGTGAATTTAATATTGTAACGCTAAACACCCATTTTTTAAGGAGTTTACCGCTCAAAACTTGCGTCTTTATATATTTAGTGCATTAATGTAAGTAATATTAAATGATTATAAGTTGCTGGATATTAAGCATGCACAAAGGTTTAAACTTTGATGAATTAACAGGTAAAGGACAGTCTGTTCGAAGTAAGTTAATTATAACCTTTATAATTATAGCCTTAGGGCCACTATGTATACTTACTTGGTTTAGCCTTGGACATGTAAATAGCACGCTTAAGCAAAATGCAGACGCTGAACTAAACGAGCTTAATAATATAGGTAAGCAATTTGCTGATATTTGGTTTGCAGAGCATGTTAAGGATCTATATTTGCTTAGGGCGCAGTTTGATATTAGCCCGACTAAAAAACAACAATTAATAGCGCAATTTGTTGAGCAGTACGACTTTGTTAATAATGTAGAACTTATTGATGTAAACCTCGTTAAATCACTACCTTCATCACCCTTTTTTAATATAATTAAAGATCAACGTTTTAATAACATACTCTCTGGTATTAAAAATACAGGTAAAATCCAATTTCAGTCAATGACAGTCTCAGGGCGTGAGTATCATATTATTGGCTTACCGTTAGTAAATACCGAAAATAAGCTACAAGCCATATTGCTCGCAGATATAAATTTAAACGGCTTATTAAATAATCTAAGTAAAATACACGCTGCAAATAAAGACATAACATTTTATGTTATGCATAATAATAAAATTCAAAAAAATAATAATTCAGAAGATTCTCAACCACTATTTTTCTCTCAAAACGGCTCCCCAACGCAACGTGTTTTTTCTTACAGTAATAAAAATGAAGAGACTTTATACGGGTATATTGATTCTCTAGAGTTTTTAAATGAATCTGGATGGCAATTACTTGTAACAAAACCAAAAGAAGTTGCACTACAAGGTGCTAATTTTTATAAACAGCTTGCTTTATTAACAAATGCGGGGGCATTGCTGCTTATATTAACGTCATCGTGGTGGTTTGGGCGTCGACTTTCTAGACCTTTAATTAACTTAGCTAAAATTGTTGAAAGTATTACAAAAGGAGATAAGGTAAAAGTCCCTGTAATAAACGACAGTATTGAGTTTAACCAGCTTTCATTGGGTTTACGTAATTTAGTAGCCGTAAAAGAAGAGCAACACAGTATATTACAAAAGCAACGCTCTGCACTTCAAATTGCATTAAAACAATTAGCCGAGCAAAAAAGTGCATTAGATGAACACGCTATTGTTGCTGTAACTGATTTGCATGGCACCATCACTTTTGTAAATAAGAAATTTTGTGAGATTAGTGGCTACGATGAACACGAATTAATAGGTCAAAACCATCGCCTTTTAAATTCAGGAAAACACGAAAAAGCATTTTTTAAAAATATGTATAAAACGCTTAAACGTGGTGATATATGGAACGGGCAAATATGCAATAAAGCTAAGCATGGTGGCATATATTGGGTAGATACGACGATTGCACCATTTTTAGATGAAAATGGAAAACCGCAAAACTATATTGCTATTCGTAATGACATTACAGCCCTGAAAGTACAAGAGCTAGAGCTTGAGCAACACAAAACACAGTTACAGTTAGTGATAGACTCAACAGCCGTGGGTATTTGGGATTGGTATATTGATACGAATAAAGTGACGTTTAATAACCGCTGGGCCGAGATAATAGGTTACAAACTCAGTGAGATTGAGCCTTGTACTATAGATACTTGGTATACATATGCTCACCCAGACGACTTAGTGATATCAAATAAAAAACTTCAAGAGCACTTTGCCGGTGAGACTGACTATTTTGTTAGTGAAGCCCGCATGAAGCATAAAAATGGACATTGGATTTGGGTACTCGATACTGCAAAAGTAGTTGAGTGGAATACCGATGGCTCTCCAAAACGTATGATAGGTACGCATTTAGATATATCAGAACGAAAATCTACAGAGCTTGAGCTACAAGGAAGCCGCGATAGGTTTGCATCTTTGGTATCAAATATCCCTGGCATTATTTATCGATGTAAGTTTGATAATAAATTAAGCATGCTTTATATGAGCGAGCAAGCGAGTGGAATAACAGGTTATTCACCTGATGAGTTGATACATGATGAACCCCCCAGCTTTTTTGATTTGATATGCGAAGACGATTCTAAAAAAATAAAAGATGAAATTCTACGTTGTGTTAGCGCTAAGCAGTCATGGTCTGTTGAGTATAGGATTACAGCCCGCGATGGCTCCTTACATTGGGTAAATGAAAAAGGCCAAGCCATTTACGCAGATGATGGCAGCATATTGTATTTAGATGGATTTATTTTTGATATTACAGAGCGTTACAATACACAGTTAAAAATAAATCGTCAGCAAAGCCTACTTGAATCAATGAGTAAGCAAGGGCAGATTGGCGCATGGGAGATGGACTTAGATGCGCATACACTTTATTGGTCTGATGAAGTTAAAGTTATTCACGAAGTACCAGAGGACTTTGAACCGAGCATAGATACCGCTATTAACTTTTATAAACCAGGCATACACCGAGATACTATAAGTACCTTATTTGAGTGCGCAGTGACTTTAGGTGAAAGCTGGAGTGTAGAGCTTATTATTTTGACCTATTCTGGGCAAGAGCGTTGGGTTAAATCGATGGGCCAAGCTGAGCTTAAAGACGGTAAATGTGTACGTGTGTTTGGTTCATTTCAAAGTATTGATGCACATAAACGACTTGAACTTGAGAGCGAAAAAGCAAATCGTTATAACAAAAATTTAGCCGCGCTTACAGTCGCACCTGAGGTGCAAAATAGTGATGTAGAACAGGTTAAAAAGCTAGCCGTTAAATCTATGTGTGAAGTGCTAAATGTTACACGAGCTTCGATATGGATCTTTAACGAAAAACGAGATGTGATGACGTGTCATTGCTTATATATAAATGGTCAAGGGTTTGTAGATACCGACGCTATTTTAACTGCTAAAGACTACCCAGCTTATTTTAATGCTATTTATAAACATAATTTAGTGGCTATTGATGATGTTTATACTCACTCAGCAACTGTTGATTTTATTGAAGCATATGTAACACCACTAAATATTAAATCGATGCTTGATGCTGTAATTGCAACAGGCGATGGTAATTTAGGTATTTTGTGCGCTGAAACAGTAGGCGAGCATCACAACTGGACGCAAAGTGAAGAAACGTATCTTCGCTCATTAGCTACTTTAGTGGGAAGCACTTTAGTTTCTCAAAAACGAAAAGTAATTAGTGAGGAGCTAAAAGTAGCACTCGTGAAAGCTGAAGATGCAGCCATTGCTAAGAGCCAATTTTTAGCAACCATGAGCCATGAAATTAGAACGCCGATGAATGGCGTACTCGGTATGCTAGAGCTTGTTCAATTAGAGTCGCTATCTAAACCAATAGAAACAAAAGTAGATATAGCCAAAAAAAGTGCACATTCTTTATTGGGTGTAATTAATGATATTTTAGATTTCTCTAAAGCTGAAGCAGGTAAAATCGAGCTTGAAGAAATTAACTTTAATGGACGTGATTTAATTGGTGAAGTTGCTGCCGCACAAGCATTTACAGCTCAAGACAAAGGTATTGAAATTATTTTGGATCTGGTAGCGCTAGAGCCTTCGCAGTTATGCGGCGATCCTGGGCGCATTCGCCAAGTTATTACTAATTTATTGAGCAACGCCGTTAAGTTTACGAGTCAAGGCGAGGTTGTTGTAAGCGCGAAAATTAATAAAGTAGCTCAAGGTTTAGAGTTTGTTGTAAGTATAAAGGACTCAGGCATAGGAATAAGTTTAGAAAAACAAGAGCAATTATTTACCCCTTTCTCTCAAGTCGATGCATCAACAACGCGTGAATATGGAGGCAGTGGCTTAGGGCTGGCTATTTGTAAGCAGCTTTGTGAACTAATGGGGGGGGCTATCTCTCTCACTAGCGAAGCCGGTAAAGGGAGTACTTTTACTGCCACTATAATGCTGACTCCGGGAGATCAAAAAGAACGTTATATTCCTAATATTAATATGGAAGAGCTAACCGTTTTGGTTGTTGATGATAACGAGACAAATCGAATTGTAATTTCACAGCAGCTTGAGCACTGGGGAGCTAAGGTTGCGCTTGCATGTGACGCACGCGAAGCTCTTGATATGTGCGCGCAGCAGTATAAAAGTAACAATTGCATGTATGACATTGCAGTGCTTGATATGCAAATGCCAGGAATGGATGGTATAGAGCTGTGTAAAGCACTAAAAGCACATGAACATTATAAATCAATGCCACTTGTAATGATGACCAGTATTGCTGGTATGGAAGGTGCGCAGCGCTATTCTAATGCAGGCTTTCAGGCATATTTCCCCAAACCTGTAACCACTGCCGATTTAATTTCTGCACTGTCAGTCATAACAAGTAATGATTCAGATGAGACACTCCCACTTGTTACTTCAGGCTATATTTCCTCTCTTAAAAAAGAAAAGGTGCAGGAACCTACCCAAATATTACTTGTAGAAGATAATCCAATTAATCGGCAAGTGGCTACATTAATGCTCAAAAAGCTTAATTGTGACGTTACAATTGCCGAAAATGGTCAATTAGCGATAGATATATTAGAGTCTCACGATTCTGGTTTCTTTAAGCTCGTTCTTATGGATTGCCAGATGCCTGTTATGGATGGCTTTGCTACAACTGCAGCTATACGTAAAGGTATGGCAGGTATACAACACAAAAACATTAGGATCATTGCTATTACGGCTAACGCAATGGACTCTGATAAAGAGCGTTGTATAACCGCTGGAATGGATGACTACTTGAGCAAACCGATTCAATTAGATATTTTAAAAGATAAATTAGAGCAGTATATTTAAGGTAAAAATACAATGAGCCAACCCGTTATAATACGTGATGCAAAACCAAGTGATGCGAAAACAATTTTGCACTTTATTACCGAACTTGCCATATATGAAAAAGAACCGGATGCAGTTAAAACAGACGAACAGGCTATTTTAGATACGCTGTTTAGCGACGGTGCTACTGCGCACAGCATAATTTGTTTAGAAGGTGATGAGCCAATTGGTTTTGCGGTATATTTTTATAATTACTCTACATGGTTAGGTAAAAATGGCCTATACCTTGAAGATTTATACGTAAGCCCAGATAGCCGTGGCAATGGTGCAGGTAAAGCCATTATGAAGCACTTAGCTAATAAGGCGATTAGTAATGACTGTGGTCGTTTTGAATGGGTAGTGCTTGATTGGAATAAACCCGCTATCGATTTTTACAATAGCATTGGTGCAAAGCCTCAAAACGAATGGATTATATATCGCTTAACAGGGCAGGAATTACTAGACTTTGCTAAATAGTTAATGAAAATCATTTGCATTTAGGTTTGTGGGTGTGTAAGTTAACTACACGCCCATAAATAAACGTGCAGATGATTATATGATCTCAAACCAAAAACAATCCCACTCAGATTTACTTTGTCTTGATCAAGCATTAAGCCCTTGGCAGTCGAATATAATGCAAGGTAATTATGCATTTGAACAAGGTGCACTTCTCGAAGCCCGCGATAAATACTTATTAGCTAAAACACTTGCAGATCATCTTCTTCAGCAGTTTTTATATGCTCAGATTAATAACAATGTCATCCATGCTATTGAGCATTGCATACCCGCACTTGTTGTTGCGTCGCATAATTTAGCTGATACCTATATAGCTATGCAACAGCCTGAAAATGCATGCAAATGGCTATGCGAAGTACACTTAACACTCTGTTCGCTAATTAAGCATACTCATTACGATATACAAAAAGTGAGTAAGCATCATTACACTAAAACGTCCTCTGAACTTGTATCATTTGCAAGACGCTATCATTTTTTACCTGAGCTAATAGAGCAAGTGAATTTTTGCTTATGCTCAGAGAGCACTACAAACAATCAACTGCACTAATTTAAAAGAAAAAGGAGTATTTATGGCTTTTACTTTGCCTGCACTTAACTATGAGTACGATGCGCTTGAGCCTCATATTGATGGTAAAACAATGCATATTCACCACACATTGCATCATCAAACGTATATCAATAAAGCCAATGCTGCTTTAGCAGATACTGTTTATGCAACCGCAAATGCTGAAAAATTACTTAAGGGAATAAACAGCCTGCCTAGTAATTTACAAAAAGCAGTACAAGAGCATGTAGGAGGGCATTTTAATCACAGCTTATTTTGGCAAGTAATGAGCCCAGAAGGAGGAGGGGAACCTGAAGGTAGTGTAGCTCAGGCAATAAATGAACAGTTTGGCAGTTTTGATAAGTTTAAAGATCAATTTACTGCTGCTGCAATTAGTCAATTTGGCAGTGGTTGGGCGTGGCTATGTGTGACCCCAGATAAAAAGTTGATTGTAGAAAATAGTGCTAATCAAGATTGCCCTTTAATGCAGGGAAATACCCCTATTTTGGGACTTGATGTATGGGAGCATGCCTACTATTTGAAGTATCAAAATAAGCGTCCTGACTATATTGCTGCTTTTTATAATGTAATTAATTGGACTGAAGTTGAAAAACGCTACCTAGCCGCAATAAGTTGAGTGCCGAATATGGCTAGTAATACAGTTTATTTTCTATAAGCTAGGCTCTATTAGATTAATTTATAGAGCCGTTTATGTACACTTCACATTGGCAAAAAGCACGTCAGAGTCGCGATCCTCGTTTTGACGGGCTTTTTTACGTAGCGGTAAAAAGTACCGGTATTTATTGCAGACCAATTTGCCCTGCACCAACGGCTCACGAAAAAAACGTTGCTTATTATCAGTTTGCCCATAACGCGGCGCAAGATGGTTTTAGGCCCTGTATTCGTTGCAGGCCCGATAGTGCCCCAGGCAGCGCAGCATGGCAGGGTACAAAAACGACGGCACTTAGAGCAAAACAGTTAATAGATCAAAATGACGAGCACGACTGCGAAAAATTAGCAGCTCGTTTAGGCGTAAGTAGTCGTTATTTAAGGCAGTTGTTTAAGCAGTATTTTGGCGTGTCGATTACGCAATATCGATTATTTAACCAATGCCACTTTGCTAAAAAACTGATTCAAGAAACACATTTACCCCTTACCGAAATAGCGTTTTCCGCAGGCTTTAAAAGCATTAGGCGCTTTAATGATGCATTTTTACAGCAGTTAAATATAGCTCCCTCGAAGCTGCGCAGTGGCGATAAAAAGCCAACGTCAACACTCATTTTAACCCTGCCATTTAGGCCGCCTTATAATTGGCCTGCTTTGCAGGGCTTTTTACAAAGGCGCTTGATAAAACCAATGGAGTGGATAACACAAACGAGCTACGGGCGTACTTTTGCAAGTGATAAATATAAAGGAAGTTTTACCGCAGAATTTATAGCGAGTAAAAACCACTTTAGTGTATCTATCAATATAGACAATACGGCGTACTTACAACCTGTTATAAATAATATACGCCGTGTGCTTGATTTAGATGCCGATATTAATTTAATTCAAATGCATTTAAGCGCCAATATAAACAATGCGTTTACAGTGTGCGAAGGGCTCAGACTTCCGGGGATTTGGTCAAGTTTTGAAGCCGGTATAAGAGCGGTACTTGGGCAACAAGTGAGTGTTACTGCAGCGCATAATTTAGTAACAAAGTTAGTTGATGAATTAGGCGAAAAAGAGGGCGATGCCGTTTATTTTCCTACGGCTAAAATTGTTGCTAATAGTGATTTTGCATTTTTTAAAATGCCACAAGCACGCAAAAATGCGCTACACAACTTAGCCCAGTTTTGTGCGCTAAATCCTGAAAATGACGATTTAGACGAATGGCTTAGTTTAAAAGGAATTGGCCCTTGGACAGTAAATTATGCAAAGCTGCGAGGACAAAGCCAACCCGATATATTACTTGATGGTGATTTAGGTGTTAAAAAAGCACAAGCAGCGGCAAATCCGTTTGAGCCTGCTAATTGCGCTCCTTTTCGCTCTTACTTAACGTTTCAACTTTGGCAGCAATTATAATGATCATTCAAACATCAATTTCGAGCCCTATAGACGACATAATTATTCAAGCGACTGATAAAGGTGTGAGTTACGTTGGTTTTTATCCTCCAGTTGAGCACTCTTATACGCCATTTGAGCAAGTTACTAACAAGGCGGTGCTTATTTGCGCTGCGCAGTTAAATGAGTACTTTGCAAAAAAACGCACTATGTTTGATGTACCACTTGATACCACCGGTACAGTATTTCAGCAAAGTGTATGGCAAGCACTATTAACGGTGCCTTTTGGACAATCGCAAACATACGGTTATATTGCTAACCAACTCAATAACCCAAAAGCAGTGAGGGCAGTAGGCGCTGCTAATGGTAAAAATCCGATTAGTATTATTGTACCGTGCCACCGAATTATTGGCGCAAATGCAAAGTTAACGGGCTATGCTGGTGGGCTTGATAGGAAACTGTGGTTGCTGAAGCACGAAGGATTAATGTAAATTAATTGATAAAATATAGCCAGTCTGCTTAACTCAACCTATAATTTAAATAATCAACTAATAATAATTATTATGCGTATTAATAGCTTAGTTTACTTTTTTATTGCCAGTTTAATGTTTACCGCTACTGCGTTTAGCAAGCCGCAAAGTCTCGTGTTTTGTTACGAAGACAAAAATATAGCACCCATGTTTTTAGGTGATGGCCAAAATATACCAACAGATAAACCTGGTGCATCAATCGAAATACTTCAACAACTTGATTTAGCATTGCCCAATGTAGCAATATCATTTGTTAGAAAGCCATGGCGTAGATGCTTAAACGATTTAGAATTTAATCGAGTTAATGCTGTTATTGCAAGTTACCGCAAAGGGCGAGAAAACGTTGCTGTTTACCCTGTTGATGAGCAAGGTAAGTTACAAGATGACTACGCAGTAAGTGAATTTGGCAGCTGCCTTATAGGGCGTTATAAATTTCATAAGGAATGGGAGACTCGTGAAGTATTTCAAAATAAAGCATTTACGATAGCTATTCCTAATGGTTATGGGCTAAATAGCGCGTTAAAAGAAGAACCATTTTTTATTCATAATACGTTTTCTAAAAGCAAAGCTTTTGAGTTGCTAGATAAGGGGGTAGTGCAGGCGAGCGTTGATCTATGCCAAGTAGACGGCTTAAAAGTGTCGAGTTATCCGTATGAGGGTAATAATGTTAAACCTATTTATCCCCCTTACGAAACCAGCCATGGTTACCTTGTATTTTCAAAAAAATTCTATGAAGAAAATAATGCTCTAAGCTTGCAAATGTGGCAGTGGTTATCAAAATTTGAAAGTGCACCTGTGTATATTAAATACTTACAAACACTTAAATAAACAGGCCCTGACAAAATAAAATTCGCGTTTGTAAATTGGTATTAATTTAATATTAAGGTAGCATAAGCGCACTTTTTATAAAATGGCACCACAATGGCTCAATTATACTTTTACTACTCTGCAATGAATGCAGGTAAATCAACCACGTTATTACAATCTGCATTTAATTATAAAGAACGTGGCATGGAACCTGTGATCCTGACTGCTGCCATTGATGATAGACAAGGCGTGGGTAAAGTATCGTCTCGTATTGGCTTGCAAGCAGATGCGCATGTATTTGATGCTAGCAAAGATGTTTTTGATCTTATTCAATCACTCAACAATGATAAAAAACGCCATTGTGTGTTAGTTGACGAGTGCCAATTTTTATCAAAAGAACAAGTAATGCAATTAACCGATGTGGTTGATGAACTCGGTATACCTGTATTGTGTTATGGCCTGCGTAACGACTTTAGAGGCGAGCTATTTATAGGGTCGCAATATTTGCTTGCGTGGGCTGATAAGTTAGTTGAGCTTAAAACTGTTTGCCACTGTGGACGTAAAGCAAACCATGTACTGCGTACTGATGAAAATGGCGAAGCAATAGCCGATGGTAACCAAGTAGAAATTGGCGGCAATGACCGATATGTTTCGGTATGCCGCAAACATTATAAAGCCGCGTTAAATATGGGCCGATAAAGCATTTAAAAATGTATCAATATCTTCGCGGGTTATATCTAAATGCGTAACTAGCCTAAGCTGCTTGCTTGGGCTAAATAATATGCCTTGTTGTTTAAGCGCTTCAGCAATATCTTTAATATTTATACTGCTACTGTATGTTGCGTAAACCATATTAGTGGTGTTAGTCATATCGACAGTAAAGCCACTGATTTCACTTAATTGTTGAGCCAAATAACGTGCATTTTCATGATCGTCTTTTAAGCGCTCTACATTGTGCTCAAGTGCAAATTGTCCAGCGGCTGCAAGCATTCCGGCTTGGCGCATACCGCCACCAAGTACTTTTCTCCATCGTCTTGCTTTATTAATAAGTGCTGGTGAGCCTAATAATAAAGAGCCTACGGGCGCCCCCAAACCTTTAGATAAACAAATAGAAACTGAGTCAAAGTGCTTTGTAATTTCAGTGATATCAACTTTTAGCTCAACAGCGGCATTAAAAGCACGTGCGCCGTCTAAGTGCAGCGCTAAACTATGCGTATTAACAAAGTCACGTGCTTGGGCTAAGTACTCAATCGGGAGTACTTTTCCGCCAATGGTATTTTCTAAGCTGAGCAATCGCGTTTTTGCAAAATGGCAATCGTCTGGTTTTATAGCCGTCGCTATTTTACTAAAAGGTATACTGCCATCAGCATCGTTTTCAATAGGCTGTGGTTGCACAGACCCTAAAACAGCTGCGCCACCACCTTCAAACTTATAATTGTGAGCATTTTGGCCACAAATGTATTCGTCACCTCGCTCACAGTGCGCCATTAACGCAAGTAAGTTGGCTTGTGTGCCTGAGCTACAATAAAGTGCGGCTTCAAAATTAAAACGCTTACACGCATAGGCTTCTAGTTGGTTAACGCTTTCATCATCACCATATACATCGTCACCAACCGGTGCGTTGTACATAATATCGCGCATTTCTTTTGTTGGTTTTGTAACTGTATCTGAGCGAAAATCTATCATGATTGCCTTATCCTTTTTATTATTTTTAATAAAATTGGTATTAATCAAGCTCGCTACAAATTTGCTCACGAGTGTCTTTATCAAAGTAGGTCCATGCAATAAAGCGGCTAATTTTTTGACCTTGTGCCATATCAACAATTTTATACTGTGCTATTGGGTGAGCTTTTAATACTTCTTCAAGGGCTGCAATATTATCTTTTTTAGAGACTAACGACGTAAACCACAGTACTTGCTCTGCAAAGTCTTCGCTTTCTTTAATCATATTAAAGATAAACTGTACTTCACCGCCTTCGCACCACAATTCATTATTATGACCACCAAAATTAAGCGTGCTACTGGGTGTTTTTCCTAAGTTTTTCCATTTACGTTCACTGCCTTTACTTGCCTCTTCTTCACTTGCATGAAACGGAGGGTTACAGAGCGTTAAATGGTATAGATCTTTTTGATTTATAACGCCTTCAAAAATATGTGATGCGTTTTTTTGTTGTTTTAGGGTTATTTTTAAACCATTAAACTGGGCTATTTGCTTTGCTATTTTCACCGAGGCTGTATCAATATCAGTCCCAGTAAAATGCCATTTATATTCACTTGTACCAGTAAGCGGATAAACTAAGTTAGCGCCAGTGCCAATATCAAGCACTTTAATTTGCTTACCTAAAGGTATTTGTTGTTGATTATCATCACTTAATAGGTCGGCCAAGTAGTGAATGTAGTCAACACGCCCAGGTATAGGTGGGCATAAGTTGTGCTCGGGAATATCCCAAAAATCAATATTATAATGTGCTTTTAAAAGAGCTTGATTGAGTGTTTTAACAGCCTTGTTGTCACTAAAATCAATGCTTTTAGTCCCTGCAGGTGTGGTTATAACAAAGGGCAGTAGAGCAGGATGCTCTGTTGTTAATAAATCGAAGTCGTACCCATTTTTATGTAGGTTACGAGGGTGTAATTTTGAACGTGCTTTATTTTCTTTCATGGCTTCATTTTAACAGCAGATATGATGTGGTGATTGTAACAAATGCTGATGAGTAAAGTGCAGACATTTCCTTTGGTATATTTAATATTACTGGTAGGATGAGTTGAAAATAATAAAAAGGAATAACTGTGGCAATTTCTCAGCAATCAATAATTATTAATGTAGCTGATCAGCAAACACTTCATTTACGCCGTATTAGCAATGAAGATCAGCAAGGGCCTATCGTATTTTTTATGCATGGAGCAATAGAAAACGGTAAGATTTTTTACACGCACTCTAATAAAGGACTTGCCCCTTTTTTAGCTGAGCATGGGTATAGATGTTATGTGGCTGATTTACGTGGCCGAGGTGATAGCAAGCCAATCATTTCGAGCGAGTCCGAATATGGACAAACTGAGTCTATCCTAGAAGACATCCCTGCCTTTATTAAGCAAATAGAGTTGATTGAAGGCAAAAAGCCAGACTACTGGGTTGCTCACTCTTGGGGCGGGGTATTGATGAACAGCGCGTTTGCACGTTTTCCAGAATATATTAACGACGTTAAAGCATGTGTGTATTTTGGCTCTAAGCGTTCTTTATTTAATAATCATCCTCAAAAATTATTACAAGCCAATTTAATTTGGTATTTTATGGCGCCTTTACTTGCTAAAAAACATGGCTATTTAAATGCTAAAGGTTATAAGTGGGGCAGCGATAACGAAACTCAAAAGTCGCATTATCAAAGTATGCAATGGGCTAAAAAGAAGCCATGGATAGATTCTGATGATAATTTTGATTATGCAAAAGCGCTAAACAACCTGCATTTACCGCCAACGCTTCATATTGCTGCGGTAAAAGATAAAGCATTAGCGCAACCAATCGATATTCAAAAATTTATGGACGAATCGGGGCTAGGCATTCAACAAATGCAAATTTACGGTCGTAAACACGGGCATAATTTTGATTACGATCATATTAATATGCTTACCCACCCAAGTGCGCGTGATGATCAATTTAAAGATTTACTTAATTGGTTTAAAGCACATCCGTAAGGGCCTGTTGACCTTCCAGGATTAAAATTTGTTCAATCCAAGGAAGATTTAATCACGGCGCGAAGTTTGTAACCTAGTGGGCTCGGTAACTGCTCCTGCGTTCCCCTACTGGCTTACATCCATAAAAACCGAGCAAAGCTTGCGCGTCCTGCTCACGCACCTTACCTACATCCAGTAGGCAACAAAGAGTTAATCGTCCCTAGAGAGAACCCAAAGGGCAGTGGATGTTTGGTCTTTATGCTGCGTTATCGCCTATTTATGGGGAACAACCACACTACATAGGCTCTGCCTTGCCTAAATACCAAACAGCCTACTGCAAATTTAACCTCGAAAGATAAACAGGCCCTAATTAATTCTCATCAAGTAACTTTAGAAGAGGTGTTTTGTAACGCTCCCACTTAGCGATTGCGGCATTATTAATAGGTTGGCGAATAGCATGTTTACTCAAGGTCGTTACCGGTGTTTTTTGTTTATAAAACGCTAAGCAGCGCTCTTCAAAACTACAGTTTAAAAAACCAAGTAACTGCGTTAGCTGCTCTTTTGGGTTACTCACTAAATCTTCGTAACTGACATCATAAATTGGCATCTCTTTAAAAGAGTGCCAATGGCTCATCAGTTTTTTATACAACTTATGATAAAGCTTAAACTCAGGTAGTGAGCAAAAGTAAGGCTCGTTTTCAGCAAAGTAATTAGTGAAGATAGAAAATGCGGTGGCATTAAAATCACGACTTAAATTTATAAATTTAGCATTTGGAAATAGAATATATATAAGTCCGAGCGACTGATAATTACTCGGCAGTTTATTTATTATAAAAGGTCTGATGGGCGATGCTGTTTTTAATGTTGTGATATACAGCTCGCGGGCTTTTTTGATTAAATCCGGCGTTAAATGTGCTAAACATTGCGGGTAAGTCACTCCCGTTTTTTGTTCGATAAAAGCAACTGCGTTATTACTAATACTCGTGCTCTCTCCTAGGCTCGAAAACTGACTATGGCTTGCCAACATTTGCTCCGCAAGGGTAGAGCCACTACGAGGCATGCCAATAATAAATACAGGCGTGATATTACCCGTAAATTTTTTATCGGCAGAGGCTATAAACTCCTCGGTGTTGTATTTTATTATTTCATCGTAAAAAGGGATTAAATCTCTAGTGTTAAATTCACTTAATTTTTTTTGTAATTTATTCGCCAATATAAAATAATTAAATGCTTGCTCGGTATCCTCAAGTGCATCGTAACTGTTTGCTAATGCGTAGTAACACACCATTTTTAAACGTAAATTACTCGTTTGAGTTAATAAGTGGTGCAAATTACTTACATAATTATGTTCTTTATCAAAGCGACCTAATTGTACAAGTTCAAATAAAATATAGGCTGTTACAGGGTATACACCAATGCTGAGTGCATGAGCAAAAGTTGTATGAGCTTTATCTAACTCGCCATGTGTTAAATAGTGCTGTGCTAAGTAATAATGAGGTTCTGGATTATGACTTGCTAATTTTTTTGCGTATTCAAGCACCGTTAGCGCATCGTTTGGCGAATGAACACCGTTAAAAGCATCAGCAAGGGCATGTAATGGTTCAAGCATATGAGGCAAGCGCTCACAGGCTTTTTGGAGTAGGTATACAGCAGCGTCGTAACGTTCTAGTCGTAAGGCAATTCTGCCTAAGCCAAATAAAGCCTCACCATTTTCAGGGTTACTATTTAAAATTGCTTTAAAATGGAACTCGGCTTCTTTGAGTTTATTTTGTTGCAGTAGTTGGTTGGCTTTTTCAAGTAGCATAGTTATACCAATTTTATTAAAAAATAATCATTCTATCGCATTAAATAGCGTACTCACTGCGTTAAAAATTATTCATATAGAGCAACTATATATCATAGTTTTCGCCTTGTTATTACGCTATTTTCTGAGCGCTATAATAGAACACTTATTCAATGCAATTGGTATTGTTCATTATTATTTTTATTAACTATAAAATTAAAAAGGCGAAATGTCTTTAACATTTCGCCTTTGGTTCTTCATGAAAATAGTTTAAAAAGTATATGTTGCTTTAGCGTAGTAAAAGCCACCGTTAATACCAAACGGAGATGTTTCGTAGAACTGACCACCCCAGTTGTTATTAGGGATGCCTGTTGCATCTGCAAAATCAAGTTTTTCAGCATCTTGGTCGAATAAGTTTTGAGCACCTACTGAGAAGCTAACTGATTCATTTAAGAAGTAAGTTACTTCAGCATCAATAGTGACTGCAGCATCTGCTGTTTTAGCTGTTGCATCATAATCAACGTGAACACCTTGGTATTCGCCGTAGTAGTTTGCACGAGCAAATGCAGAAACTGATTCCCATTGTTGAGACAATGTGAACGTTGCACGATGATTAGGTAAATCTTCTTCTAAACGCTTAACTTTAAACGCACCTGTAATTTCACTAAATTTAGTTACTTCAGTATCATTCCAGTTATATGCAAGGCTAAATGTAGAGCTACCGCCCATTAATTCGGCTGTATAGTTTGCAACTAAATCGATACCTTGTGTTGTTGTGTCAAAGTCGTTTGTAAAAAAGCTTACTTGAGCAAGACCTTGTACATTAGGTACTCCTGCTGCTGCAAGGGTATCTTTGTCTGCTTGGCTTAAGTTGATTTTATCTGATTGGCTAATACGGTCATCTACTTGGATGTTGTAGTAATCAAGCGTTAAAAATAATTCGCCAATTGTGTATACAGCACCAAGCGTATAACTTTGTGATTCTTCCGGCTCAAGCTCTGTACCACCTAATTGCACTGCAATTGGGTTTGTTGGTGGAAGAAGCGCTGAATCTTGTAATACACCGCCATCTAAACTTGTTTGTACATTACTTACGTTAGCT
This sequence comes from Pseudoalteromonas sp. SR43-5, assembly GCF_014163835.1. NCBI lineage: Bacteria > Pseudomonadati > Pseudomonadota > Gammaproteobacteria > Alteromonadales > Pseudoalteromonadaceae > Pseudoalteromonas > Pseudoalteromonas sp. SR43-5. Next base: position 104,042 of record NZ_JACJEA010000006.1, on the reverse strand, counting down.
TGACCAACCGTTGGTGCACGGAAACCACTGCTTACAGAACCACGCACGTTTAAGTCTTCAGTTAAATGGTATTGAGCCATTACTTTGTAGTTAGTGGTAGTGCCAAAGCTGTCGTAGTCTTCAAATCGAAGTGCTACGCCCATTAAAAAGTCTTCAGTAAACGGTGCTTCAACATCAACATATGCTGCATAGTTACGGCGAGAAAATTCACCCGCTTGTGATGGTTTAAAACCAGGAAAGCCGTTAGAGCCAATACCAAAGCCTTGTTCTGTTAAAGGGCCTGCTGTGTAAGATGCTTCATCACCAGAGACGATAGTAAATGTTTCTTCATGCCACTCAAAACCACCGGCAATGTTTACATCATAAGCTAAACCAAAGTCGATACCTTTTGATAAATCAAAGTTAAAGTTTTTCTCTAGCTGTTCGTATTTACCCGGGCTGAAGTCTCGTGGTGTATCTGCACCTAAAGAGGCATTAACCGTGTCGTAAATAAAGTAACGTGATTCATTTAAGCCAACAGTACCGCTTAAGTCATAGTAAGTATCTTTTAAGAAGCCACCAGTGAATCGACCTTTAGTACCAATAGTTAAAGAAGTATCAGTAATGTTGCCGCCAAAGTTAGGTGTAAAGCCACCTGGAAGCATCTCATTAAAGGCAAAACAATCTGGGTTGTTTGCTACACCATTTATGTAAGCAGGATCATCTAGTACATTGCCGTCTGTTATTGTGATAGTTGGACAGTTAGCACTCATATCAGGTGTTGTGTCGGCAACAAGTAATGTTTCGCCACCATCATTTGAGTAAACACCAGAACGAGTTTGCGGATTACGGTAATAAAAACCGCCACGTACATCACGTTCAGAGTAGTTACCAAACATGTAAAATTCAGAGTCGTTTGTTAGCTCTAAACCCACATTACCAAAAATAGTAATATCGTCATCTACTTCTGGTGCACCCCATACTTGTGCAAGAGAAGATACATCAGGCACACCGGCAGCTGAAAGTGCTGCAGCATCGGCACGTTGAACTGAACGGCTTGTTGCATCAGCTGTTTTATATTGAAAGCTTAAATTAGCAAAACCATTGTCGGTAAACGGTAAACCTACGTTACCCGACACTTGTGTTGTATCGCCATCACCTTCATAAAATTGACCATGGCGGATTTCTAATTTACCACCTTCTGAAGCGTCTTTTAGTTGGAAATTCATTACACCGGCGATTGCATCAGAACCATACTGCGCAGCCGCGCCATCGCGAAGTACTTCTACTTGTTTAATCGCAATGCTTGGAATAACTGAAATATCTGCGCCTTGCGCGCCATCGTTAATACCACCGCCTAAAAATGCGATTACAGAAGCACGGTGACGACGTTTGCCGTTTAAAAGAACCAATGTGCTGTCTGACGGTAAACCACGTAAGTTAGCTGGACGAACAAGAGAAGCTGCATCACTGATAGGGTTTTGGTGTACGTTAAACGATGGTACTGCACCTTTTAAAAGTTCAAGCATGTCAGTGTTACCTGACTTTTCAAGCTCTTCGCCGCCAATAATGTCGATTGGAACCGGTGAGTCACCTATTGAACGAGGAGCTGAACGCGTACCTACTACGGCAATTTTCTCAACGTTTTTATTTACTTTAGTTTGTTCCTGCTCGTCTGCCGCAATAGCAGATCCAGAAATAAATAACCCTGCAGTGGTTGTAGCTAAAGCAAATTTGATTGCTTGGTTTAGCGCATTACTTTTTAATTTCATTCTAATTTTCCCCAGTTAGAATAATTCTTATTTTTGATGTGAATTTCACATCATTTGTTTTTAACTTAATTTTTTGTTTCACATAAGTTTGAGGTTTTAGCTCAAAAGCCTAATCAATTAAGCTTACTTTTTGTGAAGTCCTATCTACAGACTATAGATAAAAAACAGGAAGGGCAATTACTAATTAACCGTTTGATAACAAAAAGATTCAATTTAAGAAAAAATGCAACAGTGGTGCAAAGTAAAACTAAAATGAACTAAATAAGTGCAAGTAAGGCTGTTGAGGGGAATATTAATGCGCTAACTGCATTTAAATGTTATTTATTTGTATCTTTTTTTGTGGGGTTTTCAATGTTTTGTGCGTACCGCCAAGCTGCTAATTTTTCTTTGTATTCATCCCATACGCAGGGACAGCAACTGCCACCACCGCAACATTCATCCGATTTTGGTTTTTCAGGTTTTTGCGGTAATTGATTTGTTATATTCTGCATTGTTGTATGTATTTAATACTAATTTGGTGCAAAGGGTAAGTTAAAGGGTGTTGAAAGTAAATTATTCTTTGTGAACCTGTGCTGCTGTGTGAAAATAAAAGTTATGCGATTATATAAAGTTATTCACCGTGCACCTTGGCGGGTAGTTAAAATTAGTAAAAAACGCCAACAGCTGCGTTTTCGCCGTGCTATGGTGGCGCTTAAAATCGCACTCGCCCAAGAAAAACAAGAAACTAAAGAAATGCTCTCTATTTATAGGCGTTACACTCAAGGCCACACAAGTAAAGAAGAGTTAAAACGCGCAAATGAGCAATTTGTTGATATTTTAAAAGGGTTAGGGCTCGGTGTATTTGCTGTATTACCTTTTGCTCCGCTTACAATTCCTTTAGTTGTTAAATTAGGGAGTTTGGTAGGAGTTGATGTACTGCCAAGTTCGTTTAATATGAACAAATCTATTAAAGAACTAGATGCTAAAATAGATCAAGAAAATCAAAAGCAAGAATCTAAAAATAGCTTAAAAAAGTAGCTAAAATCCCTTCAAATTAGCGATACCTTTTAGGTGCGCTTATTGATATGCTCTTAAGTACCATTTTTATATTATATGAGCTTTTTAATGAGTGCATTACTACGTCATACATCTTCTGGTATTCCTTTATCTTTTATTCTTAAAAACGAATTATCTGACTGGCAAGCACAGCAGCCTGCATTTATACAAAATTGGTTAACTAATACAGGTTTTGAAAAGCAAGGTGTTGCTTTAATTCCTGATGCTAAAACGGGCGAGTTAAGCCAGGTATTTTGTCTAATGCAAAGCAGCGATGATTTTTGGGCTGCGGGTAATTTAGCAAATACACTTCCTACAGGTACTTATCAAATTCAAGGCGACAGCGCTTTTGTAGAGCAGGTTGCTTTAGGGTTTGTACTTGGTGGTTACGAATTTAGTGAATATAAAGAAAAGCCAACGGCAAAGGCGCAATTAGCCATTAGCGATAAAGCGTTATATGAGCGCATTAGCCAACAAGCTGATGCCATTACACTTGCACGTGATTTAGTTAATACTCCAGCGGTAGATATGATGCCGCAACATTTATCGCAAGTTATGGAAGATTTAGCTGCAACTTACAATGGCGAATTTTCACAGTGGGTTGGCGATGAGTTACTAGAGCAAAACTACCCGACTATTCATATGGTGGGTCGTGCAAGCGAAAATAAACCGCGTTTACTTGATTTAAAATGGGGCGCGACAGATGCTCCATTAATTACGCTAGTCGGTAAGGGCGTATGTTTTGACTCAGGCGGACTTGATTTAAAACCAAGCTCTGGCATGCGTAACATGAAAAAAGATATGGGCGGCGCGGCGCACGTAATTGCACTAGCGCAGCTTATTATGGCAGCTAACTTACCAATTAGATTACGTGTACTTGTACCAGCGGTTGAAAATGCAGTATCGCGCAATGCATTTCGCCCAGGCGATGTTATTAAAACGCGCAAAGGTATTATGGTCGAAATTGATAATACCGACGCTGAAGGTCGCTTAGTATTATGTGATGCATTAAGCGAAGCGCAAAACGATAATCCTGAGCTAATTATTGATTTTGCTACTCTCACGGGTGCATGCCGTGTTGCACTGGGCACGGAGCTTCCGGGCTTTTTCTCAACAGAGCGCGATGTAGCAAATGGCATTATTGACGCCGGTTTAAGTGTACATGACCCTGTTTGGCAACTTCCGTTGTTTGAGCAATACAAAAGCTTACTAAAAAGTGATGTAGCCGATATGGCAAATTGCGCAAGCACACCGTTTGGTGGTGCTATTACCGCAGCGCTTTACTTAAAAGAATTTGTTGAACCAACAACACCGTGGGTACACTTTGATGTAATGGCATGGAACTTACGTGCATTACCAGGTCGTCCAACGGGTGGTGAAGCATTAGGTATTCGTGCGGTGTTTAATTACCTACAAAATCGTTTTAATAAGTAAGTTTTTGATTCAATAGTAAAAACTTGAGCTTTATGAGCTTTAAACCTCATAAAGCTCAAGTGGCAAGTTATCTGGATCGGCAAAAAAGGTAAACTTTTTGCCGGTTATTTCATCCACTCTAATATCCTCAACTTTTACGTCGCACGACTCTAAATACGTTTTTGCAATCTGTACATCCGCTACCTTAAAAGCTAAATGTCTTAAGCCTTGTGCTTCGGGATAGCTGGGTCTTTCGGGCGAACCATCAAACGAAAATAGCTCTATTTGGCTACCATCGGGCATGGCTAAATCTAATTTATATGAATTACGATCAGCTCTAAAGTGCTCATTAATAACGTTAAGTTTAAGTACATTGCTATAAAAGTGTTTAGAACGTGCATAGTCACTACAAATTATAGCAGCGTGATGAATACCTAAAAGTTTCAAATTTAATTCCTTAAAAAGCAAAAACGCACTTAAATAAGTGCATTTTAAATGTGGCTTATTACATGTTGTGTTAGCTAGGCTCGGCTTCTTTACATGCTTTAACGGCCGGTGCTACAAGCTCTAAACCAGTTTTATCACACGGTGGTAAAGCAGCATCGCTTACACTAATAGGCGTTACACGTTCGCCCCATTTTATGTAACTTGCAGCCCACGTAAGGCCTGCACCAAATGCTGCAGACATAATGTTTGAATGCGGTTTAATTAACCCTTGCTCAACCGCTTCACATAACGCTATAGCAATAGTCGCAGCAGAGGTATTACCATACTCACCAATGTTAACCATTACTTTTTCGTCAGGTACTTTTAAGCGATGCTGAATAGCCTGAATAATACGTAAGTTAGCTTGGTGTGGAACGAGTACATTAATGTCGTCAAGGCTTAAGTTGGCCTGTTGCAGTACGTCGTCGCAGGCTTCACTCATACCTTTTACAGCACGTTTAAAAATTTCACGACCTTCAAATAATAAATCAGAAGGACCAATTGGCTCATACTTATTTAAATCGCTACCAAAGTTGGTGATGTGTAAAATATCGCGGTCTTCGCTGTCACAACCGGTTTTGGTACCAAGTAAACCAGCTGGGGTGTCGGCAGCTTCAAGTATTACTGCACCTGCGCCATCGCCAAATAAAACAGCGCTGTCGCGACGTGCCCAGTTTACGTACCAGGTCATACGTTCAGCGGCAATAACGACTGCTTTTTTAATCATACCCGCTTGAATTTGTGCTGTAGCAGCTTGCAACGCATATAAAAAGCCCGAACATGCCGCGTTTGTATCCATTGCGGCAGCGCCTGTTGCACCAATATTTTTTTGCACTTGTGAGGCGGTATTTGCCACAACAGTAGAAGGTGTACAGGTTGCTAATATCACTAAATCAATATCTTTAGGATCAATGCCTGCGCACGCAATAGCATGCTTAGCTGCAACGGTTGCCAGCTCAGCGGTACTTACATGACTCACTCGGCGAGATTTAATGCCAGTACGCGTGGTTATCCACTCGTCGGTGGTATCAACTATTTCACTAATTTCATCGTTGCTAATGCTTGCTGGTGGAATGCATTTACCCCAACCAGTGATATGTGCGTAAGGCATAGTATGTTCTCTTAAGGTGGTCTGACATGTGTTACTAATGGGGGAGTTATACCAAAAAACGGCTTTCAAGACTAGTTTATAGCATGTTTTGTATCGTAAATATTCGCAATTACAGGTTATTTAAGGTAATGCTAGTATAAAAAAGGGGCAAGTATGAAAACAACACTAATAACAACATTCACTTCAATAACGCTGGCATTAATAACAAATGGGGCTTTTGCTCAGCAGCATAAAATTATTTATGCTGGCAGTTTACTTGCATCCGAAGATCAAAAAGTAAAAACAGAGCAAACGTTAGTCATAACAGATAATACAATAACAGCCATTAAAAACGGCTACCTCACAAAAGCAGAACTTAACCTACCTGATGCCGATATTATCAATCTTAAAAATCAATTTGTAATGCCTGGTCTTATCGATATGCATGTTCACGTTACGTTTGAGCGAGATTCAAAAGCAAACCCTCACCGCTGGGCTACAGAATATGATGCCGATTATGCTTTGCGCTCAATTAAATATTTACAACGTACGCTCGATGCGGGTTTTACATCAGTGCGTGATTTAGGTAGCGATCACAAAGTAATATTTCCGCTAAAGCGCGCTATTGAGCGAAATGATATTAACGGTCCTCGTATTTTTGCAGCGGGTAATACAATATCGCCTACCGGCGGACACGCAGATATGCACGGATATCGAAAAGATATTACAGATGCGGTTACAGGCGGGATTGGTATATGTAATGGCGCGGATGATTGTAGCCGTGCGGTACGCGAGGTAATTAAAAGTGGCGCTGATGTAATTAAAGTTACTGCCACGGGTGGAGTACTAAGTAATACCGCTGCTGGGGTTAACCAACAACTTACAGATGCAGAGCTGATTGCAATTGTTGATACGGCTCACCACTTAGGGCGTAAAGTTACAGCGCATGCACACGGTATACAAGGTATAAAAGCGGCCTTAAAAGCCGGTGTGGATTCTATTGAGCATGGCTCTTATTTAGATAAAGAGGCAATAAAGTTATTTAAAAAAACGGGAGCTTATTTAGTACCGACGCTTTTAGCGGGTGCAACGGTAAGTGAAGAGGTGCTTACAAATCCAAATATGCCACCGGCAATAGCCGACAAAGTGCGTGAAGTAACTCCAAAAATGCAGGCTTCGTTTAAACTTGCACTGAAAAACAAGGTTAATATAGCTTTTGGAACAGACTCTGGGGTATCGCGTCATGGGCTTAATGCTAACGAATTTAGTTTAATGGTAAACAATGGTATGAGCGAAGCCCAAGCTATTAAATCAGCAACCATACATGCAGCTAAACTGCTGGGGCAAAGCGCACTCATTGGCGACTTGAGTGTTGGTAAACAAGCAGATATTATCAGTGTGAATGGCTCACCGCTTAAAAATATCGACGTACTTAAAAACGTGCAATTTGTTATGAAAGCTGGGCAAGTTTATAAACAATAGGGAAGGTTATGAGCAGCAAAATAAAAGTGTCGTTGTTTAATCATTTGATTGACGCTGAGCGCCAGTTACTAGACCCAGAAGTTCGCCAATCTGAGCGCGCATTAGATGCTTTACTCGATGATGAATTTATCGAAATTGCTGCCAATGGCACTACATTTAATAAATACCAAGTACTTACCCGCTTACCTACCGAGGTTGTGCCACAGTTTTATAATCAGCATTTTAAGGGCCGAATGCTGAGCGATGATGTAGTGCAACTTAGTTACCAAGCTGCTTTTAGGCGCTCTGCTCGCGCTGAGTTTAATTATTCATTGCGTATGTCGCTTTGGCGTAAAAGTAATGAACAATGGAAAATGGTGTTTCACCAAGGAACGCCTTGTGCGCCGTTTTCAATTTCGATGGATGATGATTAAAAATCATATAACCGTTAAAATAACCTTATTAAACATTTGATTGGGCAATAACCTGTTGTTAATGCGTACCGACCCCACCATTAGTCGATTATTAATGCTGCGAAGCGGCGCTATTGCCGTGCAATTAATTGCGGTACTTAGCGTTTATTTTTTACTAGAACATCAAATTGCATTACTGCCTTTACTTATTGTTATTGCCGTTGAGGCTGTGTTTCAGCTTATTAGCCTATTTGCTTATCGAAATGTAAGCCGTGCTAAACCTTTGGGTATGTTGATGCAGCTAACTGCAGACGTATTATTTTTAACGGTTTTACTATCGCTAAGCGGCGGTGCAACTAATGCATTTGTTTCGCTGTTATTGCTTCCGATAATGATAGCTGCTGTTACGCTGCGAGAAAAAGGATTAGCTTATATTGCGGTATTAGCCATTGCCGCATACAGTTTGCTACTTATAAAGATGCCCGATCACAGTATGCATCAAATGAATATGAGTGGTCATTTTATTGGCATGTGGGTTAATTTTGTTTTAAGTGCTAGCGTAATTGCACTTGTTATTGGCGCAATGAGCAGGGCACTTAAAGAGCGAGAGCGAATTATTGCAAACGTGCGTGAAAAACAATTGCGTAATGAACAGCTAGTTACCCTTGATGGGGCTGCTGCACAAATCACCCATCAACTAGCGACCCCAATTGCAAACTTACAGTTACTGTTTGAAGAGTTATTAGAAGAGCAACCAAACAACCCAATTGTTAAGCACATGCAAGCGCCGCTTACTCAGTGTAGTACGCAACTTAACGACTTTAGAAAACTCTCAGAGCAATTACGTCTTAAAAATTCACAAGAGCATACCACCGTAAAGCAACTGCAAACGCAAATTACAGATACGCTTTTACTGCAATACCCTGATCAGCACATTAAATGGATTACGCCACCTATTGCGGCAACGCTATTGAGTGATGCGATGTTATTGCCTGCTATTTTAAATTTATTGCAAAACGCCGCGCTCGCTAATCAAAAACAAGGTAAAACTCAATTAGAGCTGAGTTGGCAGCAAGATAACTTACATAGCGAATGCGTTTACTTGTTAATTCGCGATTTTGGCCCTGGCTTTTCATCATCGCAATTAGTAGAGCTTGGCGGGCAACTTATGCCAAGCGATCAGGGAATGGGGCTTGCTGTGCTTTTATCAAATGTTACTTTTGAGCGTTTAAATGGCTCACTTACCTTGTTTAACCATGCAGATGGCGGCGCTGTCGCCAAAGTTAAACTCGCTATTGTAAACATTGAGAATAACGCCTCATGAAGTTACTTATAATTGAAGACGACATTAATTTAGCCAGCACACTGGCAAGGCGCTTAACTAAACAAAGCTTTGCCTGCGAGGTGGCGCATAACCAAAGTGATGCGTTACTTGCTGCGCGTAAATTATTGCCCGACTTTGTTTTATTAGACATGAAACTAGGCGACGATAACGGACTTACACTCATAAAGCCGCTGCGTAGTTTGCTCCCCCAAGCTCATATTGTTTTACTAACCGGGTTTGCAAGTATAGCAACCGCAGTAGAGGCAATGCGTTTAGGCGCAAACGATTACCTTACTAAGCCGGTTGATATGGCAACATTATTAAAAGCGCTTAACACCGATCCTGTGTCATCGGCATCGAATGTTATTGATGATGCGGTTATGTCGCCGGAGCGCTTAGAGTGGGAGCATATTCAACAAGTATTACACAGTAATAATGGCAATGTGTCGGTTACCGCGCGGCAACTTAATATGCATAGACGTACTTTGCAGCGCAAGTTACAAAAAAAGCCAGTGCAGCAGTAATTTATTACTTAATTTAAGGAAAGTGTTATGAGCGATGATGCAGCTATATTAATGCAAAACCAAAAAATTATTTTATTTGATGCGCAATGTAAGCTTTGCAGCGCGTGGTGTAACTTTATTATTGCTCACGATACTAATACTATTTTTAAATTATGCAGCGTGCAATCTCCAAAAGGAGAACTGTTGTTAACACACTTTGGTTTTTCAACCAGTGAATACGCTTCAATGGTGCTTGTTGAAAATGGTAAAGCATTTACACAAAGCCATGCTTTTTTTAATGTTGTTAAGCAGCTAGGTTACCCATACAAACTAGCAAACGTATTTAGTATTTTGCCAAATAGGTTTAATAATTGGTTATACGATAGGGTTGCTTTAAATAGGTATTCGTTATTTGGAAAATATCAGTATTGCAGAGTACCCAACCCAGAGGATGCTAAACATTATTTATAAATTAGGCGTTAATACACTGCAGTATAAGTAGATGATAGGTTTATGAGGTTGTGCTAAAATCGCCGCGTTTAATTTTAGCTAACGGTATAAAAGGCTTTTTTCATGGCAAACACAGCACATGCACTTCACATTTTGGTTAAGCACAAAGAAATTGCAGAAGATATTATTAAGCAATTAGGTAAAGGTGCAAAGTTTCAGACCTTAGCTAAAAAGTATTCGTCATGCCCATCGGGTAAAAAAGGAGGTGACTTAGGTGAATTTAGACGCGGACAAATGGTTCCACAGTTTGACAAAATTGCATTTAAAGGCGCAATTTTAGAGCCACACCTAGTTAAAACAAAATTTGGCTGGCATGTAATTAAAGTACTTTATCGTACTTAGTTTATTTAAACTGTTTAATAATTGACGCGTCTTAGCAAGCGTCTATTTCATCACCTATCCTAAATTTACACTTTGACGAACTAAGAATTAGGATGGGTGTCATCTTAGTTTATTGCCTTAGGAACTTCAGCCACAGTTGTTACAAATCCTTCTGGATGGATAGGACACTTGGCCGGTGATTTATTAGGCTTGTCTGCGCCCACCTGTATACCAGTAAAGCATCAGTTCAAATACCACAGAATTACAGGAGTAAAGGTTGATTATATCCCTCGGTAACATACGATTAGTAAAATATATTGTCCCAATACTTTTACTGTGTGCAAATAATGTCTGGTCTTGCTCAAAGTATGCAGAGATGGTTCAAACGGCTGACTTGAGTGAGGTCGGTGAACTTGCCCGACGAGAATTGGGGCATGAACTTATGAGAGAGTATGATTTCCCGAGTAAGGTATTGAAGAGACTGATGAATAATGAAATGGAATTTGAAAAAAGTAATATCCTTCATAAATATGGGGATGTTTTGCTTGATATGGCTGTTTATCGTTCAAACTATGAAGGTGTCAGGTATTTGCTAAGTAACGACATATCCTTATTTTCAAAACGGAGATTTATAGAAAGCCCAATATTTGTTGCTACAAGTGCTAAGGACAAAAAAATGTTAAAGTTACTCTTAGAGATGACAAGCTCTGAACATACTCAATTGTTTAAAGTGGCAAATAAATATATTGATTGTGCTAACTCTTTGTAAGGTTAAGTAGGTTCATGAAAAATTAACGTGGCACCCACTTTAATTAGGATAGTTTTGCTTGTTAAAAATAGGTGCCTGTCTTGCTTAATATCTACCACAGTTCGATAAGGTTGCATTTAAAGGCGAAATTTTAGAGCCACACCTAGTTAAAACAAAATTTGGCTGGCATGTAATTAAAGTGCTTTATCGTACTTAGTTTATTTTTAAGTAAAGAAGTAACCTTCGCTGTATAGAAAAAGGCTGCAATGTGCAGCTTTTTTTAGTTTTAGTTAGTTATTATTTTGCCAAATTAAAATCTATAGTCATTTCTAAGTCTTCATCAACTACCGTAATACCATTAACTACTTTAGGTGCGTAACGCCATTTAGAAAGAGAGCGAATCGCTGCTTTATCAAAAATTTTCACAGGCTCAGCTTTAATCACTTTAATATTAACTGGCTTACCAGATGTATCTACATCAAAAGACATTGTCACACTACCTTCAATTTTTTCACGGACACTTTTAATTGGATACTCCGCAGGACTGGGCATTATCAGTGTAGAGTTAGGGCTATCAGGTAGATGTGTTGTCGAACATGCGGTTAAAAGAAACAGTGACGTCAAAGTTGTAATTATATATTTCATTATAAATCCCTTTATAGGTATTATTATCGATTTGTTAGATCTCGTTTCTATAATGACACCAAAAGAGATTCAAGGTAAATAATAAATTTGTATTGTTTTTGAACTGATGAATAAACAAGAAAGGCTGCAATGTGCAGCCTTTCTTAATTTTAAACTATATTTGTGTATTAAGCGTCTTGCTTAGCCTCTTCTTCACTAATTTGTTTTAGTGCCTGAATGAATGAGTCGCTTGGTTGTCCGCCAGTAAGTGCATACTTATCGTTTATGATAAACGTAGGTACTGACGTAATACCCATCTGTTTAAAGTTGTCTTGCTCTTGGCGTACGTCTTGTACGTATTTGTCTGAATGTAGGATACCGCGCGCAGTTTCTTTATCAAGACCTACTTTTTCAACAACGTCGAGCAGTGCTTCTTCTTGATTTAAGTATTTTAAATCGGTGAAGTGTGCTTCAAACATGGCAAGCTTTAATTCGGTTTGCTTATCTTCTTCACGCGCCCAAGTAAGTAGGCGGTGTAAATCAAAGCTGTTGATCATGATGCGTTTGCCATCAAAATTAAAGGTAAACCCAGCACGCTGACCTGCTTCGAACATGTTTTTACGATTTTCGTCGCCTTGCTCTTCTGTTAGGTTGTACTTTTGCATTAAATGTTCGTTTAAGTCTTGACCTTCAATTGGCATATCTGGGTTTAGTTCAAAAGGATGCCACGTAATATCTGCGCTCATTTCGTCTTTGAGTTGCTCTAGTGCAGTTTCTAGGTTTTTATAACCCACTACACACCAAGGGCACATTACGTCTGAAACGATATCAATTTTAAAGTTTTTCATATTTATCCTTTTGAGGATTGCTTTGGTATAACAGGGGATATTGGGATGAACTGCACTTTATCAATACCAAACTAAAAAGAGCAGCTAAGCAGCTGCTCTTGAAGGTATTCAGTTTTAAGCGTTAAGCCCGAATGGGTCGTCAATACTATAACTTGGTTGTGTAAACCAATGAGGGCCGTTGTCGGTCATGTAAAAATGATCTTCTAAGCGTACGCCAAATTCATCGGGTATAACTAACATTGGTTCGTTACTAAAGCACATGCCTGGGGCAAGTGGGGTTTTATCACCGCCAACTAAGTATGGCCATTCATGAATGTCTAGCCCAATGCCGTGGCCAGTTCGGTGTGGGCAACCCGGTGTTTGGTATTGCGGGCCTAGCCCTTGCGCCGCTAAATAGTTACGGGCGCCCGCGTCTACGTCTTCGCACGTAGCACCAATTTTAGCTGCATTAAATGCCGCCATTTGCGCTGCTTTTTCATGATCCCAAAACATACGTTGGCGCATTGTTGGTTCGCCAAATACATAGGTACGGGTTATATCTGATAGGTAATCGTGTACTTTACAGCCGGTATCAATTAGTACCATATCGCCTTTTTTAAGTATTTGGGCATCTTTAACACCGTGCGGGAAAGACGTTGCAACACCAAATAAAACAATACAAAAATAGTTACCTGGCGCGCCTACTTTTTGGTGTGCTTTCTTAATAAAGGCTTCTACTTCGGTGGTGGTTATTCCCTCATAAAGCATACTTGCTGTGGCTTGATGTACGGCTAAGGTCATGTCCATCGCGCGTTGCATTAAGCTAAGTTCATGAACTGATTTATGCATACGGCAATGCGCCGTTACAGGTTGTGCATTTATGAGGGTTAAACCCGTTTGTGCTTTATTAATGCCGTCGAATATAAAAAATTGTGCGCTTTCATCAATGCCAATGGTTGCGTTTTCATTAATGTTTAACTTTTTTAATACTTCGACAAAAAGTGCATAAGGATTTTCGTGCTCTTGCCACCCATGAATAGGCCCATCTATTACTTTAAACCCGTTTAGTGAACCAATTTCGAAATAAGGCGCAATGTATTGTACTTCACCAAGGGCGGGTAATATCGCGCCAACCATACGTTCGCTCGCGTACCATTTCATGCCTGTAAAGTAGGTAAGGTTGGTGCCAGCGTTTAAATAAATTGCATCTATGTTGTTTGCTAGCATATACGCTTGAGCCTTGGCTATGCGCTCTAAATGTTCGTCAGCTGCGATAGGGGTCAGCGTTTGCGTCATGTTACTTAGGCTTGCCAGCGCTTGCTCGCTTGATTGTGTACCAATACCGATGGTGGTCATATTTTTCTCCTTGGATTTTTAGCTAGTGTGATTAATACCAAGGTAAAATTCAATGTTATGCGATAAGAGGCTATTAGTTTATAGCCTCTTAAAATGGCATATTATTTTTTAGCGTAAGGTAAACGCGTGAGTTTATTACTTGTGTGGTAGCTATCAAGCCCGGTTACTGCCACCGTTTCAATAGCCTGTAAATCTAAAAAGCCATCACTTTGAAGTGCTACTTCATCTAAATACACATCAGTGATTTCACCTATTACAAGCTCTGTGCCATTGATGGCTAAATGTTGGTTTTCTACAAATTTAACCGAGTACTTTAAGCGGCTTTCTTTAACAAAAGGCGCTGCAAAGTCGTTTAAGTATTCGGGCGTTAAACCTGTCGCTGCAAATTCTGACTCGCCTTTGTCGTAGCGGGCTGATGTTTGATGAGCTTGCTTATAAATAGCTTTATTAACCTGGTTAATGGTGTAACTACCGGTTTCGATTATGTTTTCGAACGTATGGCGAGGCACGCTATTTGGGCGCATTATCATGCCAACTAGCGGCGGGTGAGCACCTAAATGAATAACAGAGCTAACAATGGCGAGATTAGTATTGCCTTGTTTGTCTTGCGTGCCAATTAAGTTGGCGCTTTTAAAACCCGAAAGCGAATTAATTAAATGAGTACGAGTGTGTTTTTCCAGTGCGTTTATGCGCTCTTTAGTAAAATGCATTAAAGTTCCTTACCACGGTATGGTTTCGCCTTGCCAATCTAAGTAGGCAGGCTCACCATTGAGTTCTAAATGAGGGTTACTAAAAGTAAGTGTAAAAAGCTGCTTAGCTACAAATTCAGCTGTAAAGAGTTTTCCAGCGGGTACATTTTTTTGAAATGGCTTTGAAAGCGCGGTATCAGTAGTACCTGGGTGAAATAAAACGAGCTTGGTATTTTTAGCTCGGCGTGAAAGCTCAATCGCTGTGGTTTTAAATAGCATGTTAAGAGCAGCCTTAGAGGCGCGATACGTATACCAACCGCCTAATTTATTGTCGTTAATGCTGCCCACACGCGCACTGAGTGCTGTAATAGTACAGTGCGTTTTATGTGTTAAGAGCGGCAAAATACTCTGCAAGCAAAGTAGGGGAGTTAGGGTGTTTGAATTGAGAAGTTGGCTAAAATACTCAGCGTCTAAATCCTCCAGCTTTTTTTCGGGCATATGGGTTTCGTTGTGCAGTGTACCATTGAATATAATAACTTGTTGTATATCGGCATTTTGCTCTTTTAGGTAATTAGTGACGCGCACTAAACTTTGTTTTGTATAGTCAGTATGCAGGTGGACAACACTTGAGTCAGATTCAATACTTTTTGAACTAATACAAACTATCTGATGAGTAGGCGTGTTTATTTGTAAATGTTCTATATATGCATTTGCTATGGCACTGCTTGCGCCGAATAAAACAATGGTTTTCATTTATCACCTTTTGCTTTTAGTCCACATTGGCCGTTACTGCACTGAGTATTTGGCATTAAAAAGCGACTGATGGGGTGCCTATACTTAGCAAATAACAGGTATCCGCAGTCAGCGAAAAAGCGAATTATTGGCAAGCGAAAAATTTTCAACCAGCTGTGTTTACCCACTATTTTCCATGCTTCGTACGTTACATCAAGCCCGTAAATCATTTCACCTGATTGCTTTTGGGCTTGCAGGTAGTTCATTGCTTTGTCTTTATCAATATACGGGTAGCGTTCACTAAAGTCGCTCGCGTTAAGATCTTCAAGCGTAATTAGATTTTTAGAGTCTGCGTGTTTTAGTTGCTGCATTTCGGTGCTGCAAAGAGGGCAGTTTCCATCGTAAAAAATGATCATGTAATCGCTTTGTGATTATTTTATATATACTTTTTTACGACAAGACATTGCAAATGGATCTATTAAATTTCTCTTCATGATGATATTAATAGTGTCCTACGAAACAAAGGAGAATGAGAAATGAGTGAACAATATGCCGCCTTGCGAGGTAATGTAAATTTACTTGGGCAATTACTAGGACAAACTATTAAGGATGCTCAAGGCCAAGCTATTTTAGATAAAGTAGAAGAAATTCGGGCTTTATCTAAATCATCTCGCAGTGGTAATGAAGACGACAGACAAGCGCTAATAGATGTTTTACATGCGCTTAGTGATGAAGAGCTTTTGCCGGTTGCCCGTTCATTTAATCATTTTTTAAACCTTGCTAATGTAGCAGAACAATTTCATACCGTTTCGCGTTTTAATGACGTTGGCCTTGGTCAACAAAACCCTCTCACTCAAACATTAAAAACGTTAGTTACAAAAGCAGAACAAGGCCAGCTAGATAGTAATCATTTGGCCGAAACACTCTCAAAACTCCACATAAACTTAGTATTAACCGCCCACCCAACCGAGGTGACGCGCCGTACTATTATTAACAAACATGTTGAACTAAGTGATTGCTTAGCGTCATTAGAGCGAAAAGATAACTTACCGCTAGAGCGAGATGCTATTTTAAATCGTATTGAACAGCTTATTAGCCAGGCTTGGCATACCGACGACATTCGCCGCTCTCGCCCAACGCCAGTTGATGAAGCTAAATGGGGTTATGCGGTAATCGAAAACAGTCTTTGGCACGCTGTTCCGCGCTTTTTACGTGAATTTTCAGCCAATGTTAAAGAGCAATTAAGTTTAGAGCTACCAAAAGATTACAGCCCGATTGAGTTCACATCTTGGATGGGTGGAGACCGTGATGGAAATCCATTTGTAACATCGCAGGTTACAGCAGAGGTGCTTGACCATGGTCGTTGGATGGCGCTTAACTTATATATTCAAGATTTAAAAACGTTATGCGCTGAACTCTCTATGTCAGATGCCAGTGATGAGCTTATTGAGTTGGCAGGTCAAGACTTTGAACCATACAGAGCGGTGATCAAAAAGCTTAAAAACCAAGTTGCAGAGACCGTGGCTCACCTGGGCGCTAAAATTAAAAATAAGCGTAGCGATTCACAAGATTTAATTACTGATATTAATCAGCTTAAGCACCCTGTAGAGGTTTGCTACCGCTCGTTATTAAAGTGTAATATGAAAGTAGTTGCTGATGGCTTATTGCTTGATTTACTGTACCGTATTAATAGCTTTGGCCTGCGTTTAGCTAAACTCGATGTGCGCCAAGATTCGTCTCGCCACAGCGATGTTTTTTCTGAGCTGACTCGTTATTTAGGTTTAGGCGACTACAACCAATGGCAAGAGCAAGATAAACAAGCTTTTTTACTTACTGAGCTTAACTCTCGCAGACCGCTTATTCCAAAACATTGGCAACCAAGCCCTGATGTTCAAGAAGTGCTAGACACCTTTGACGTTATTGCTAAGCAAGACGAACAAACATTTGGCTTGTATATTATTTCGATGGCGCGAACAGCATCAGACATTTTAGCAGTACAATTATTGCTAAAAGAAAGCGGCTGTAGCTTTGATTTACCAGTTGCACCATTGTTTGAAACACTCGACGATTTAAACGCAGGCAGTGATGTAATTACTACATTACTTGATAATGTTTGGTATCGCGGGCACATTAAAAACACCCAAAATGTAATGATTGGTTACTCTGATTCTGCTAAAGATGCCGGCATGATGGCAGCAGGTTGGGCACAGTACGAAGCAATGGATAAACTAGTGCAGCTTGCTGATGAGCGTGGTATTGAACTTATTTTATTCCACGGACGTGGTGGCACAGTAGGGCGTGGTGGGGCACCTGCTGCACAAGCTCTGCATTCACAACCGCCAGGTTCGTTAAAAGGTGGTTTGCGTGTAACCGAGCAAGGCGAGATGATTCGCTTTAAATTTGGTTTACCCGATGTAGCACTGCAAAGCTTAAATATTTACGCAGGCGCAGTACTACAAAGTAACTTATTACCGCCGCCGGAACCAAAACCTCAGTGGCGCGAAGTAATGAAGCTAATAAGTGAGGAGTCGTGTGAACACTACCGTAATGTAGTTCGCCACGATGAAAACTTTGTACCTTACTTTAGAATGGCAACGCCTGAGCTTGAGTTGTCTAAGTTGCCGCTTGGCTCGCGTCCTGCAAAACGTAATCCTAATGGTGGCGTTGAAAGCCTGCGTGCTATTCCATGGATTTTTGCGTGGAGCCAAAACCGTTTAATGCTTCCTGCATGGTTAGGTGCGTTAACTGGCTTAAAAGCTGCGCTTAATAAGTACGGCGCAGAAACACTCAACGAAATGAGCTTACAGTGGCCGTTCTTTAGATCGCGCCTAGAAATGCTAGAAATGGTATTTAGTAAAGCCGATTGCTGGTTGAGTGAGCATTACGATAATGCGCTGGTGGAAGATATGTACAAACCATTGGGTGTAACACTTCGTAAAGAGCTTCAAGAAGCGATTAGCTTGGTGCAATCACTTAGCCCACAAAAAAGCCTACTCGCCGAACAACCTTGGATTAAGGAGTCGATTAGTTTACGTAATCCGTACACCGATCCACTTAACCTATTACAGGTTGAGCTTTTACGCCGTGCTCGCTCAGAGGAAAAACGAAACGAAGGTGACATTGATAATGCGTTAATGATCACGATGACAGGTATAGCTGCAGGTATGCGTAATACCGGCTAACACTTTATTTTGTTAGGTATACCTATTAGTATTAAAAGGGAGCACGCGATGTGCTCCCTTTTTTTGCGTTAAATAGGCTGGTATTTAACACCCTAACCTTTTAAACTACTTAGCCATTGAATAATTAAAAAATATTATGGCTTCAGCAACTTTTACTGTACAGCAAGATACAGCACTTACAAATTCGCACTTCACATTAAGCGTAGCGCAAACAGCGTCATTACGTAGTCAATTAAAATCACAACGTGGCATATTAAATTCTAATAATATTAAAGCGTTATGCGCGCAACTCAATGTGTCTGATGATGTATTACTACAAGGTTTAGTGCCTTTAGCTTCTGAGTATGCCGTTGCGCCAGTGTCAGATTTTCATGTAGGCGCAATTGTTAAAGCGCTTGATAAAAAGGGTGAGGTAAACTTTTACTTTGGTGCGAATGTAGAGTTTGATCATCAAGCATTGAGTTTAGTGGTTCATGCAGAGCAATCGGCTATAAATAACGCATGGTTAAACGGCGCTAAAAAAATAGTTAAAATTGCGATTAGCGATGCGCCTTGTGGGTATTGTCGCCAGTTTATGAACGAACTCGCTGATGCGAAAGAGTTTGATATTTTACTTCCTGATCAGCAATTTAAACTTGCTGAATTACTGCCGCATTCATTTGGACCTACCGATTTAGGTAACGAATTTAGCTTGTTTAACCCAAAACCACAGCAAGGTAATTTTAGCTTTGATGGCCTTGATGAAACCCTTGCGCGTTTTGCACTTAATGCGTACGTGCCTTACAGCCAAAACTTTAGCGCCGTAAAAATAAGTACATTTAGTGATGGTGATTTTTACGGAAGTTACGCCGAAAATGCAGCTTACAGTCCAAGTTTATCGCCACTACAAAGTGCACTAAGTCAGTTCTTTTTAGCTGGGCTTAGCTTTAACGAAAGTACGGTGAAGGGAATAACATTGCTCGAAACAGCGGGTCGTGAAAACCAGTCGCAAGTGGCAAAAGCTGTACTTGCCAGTTTTACGCATTTACCAGCACTTAAAGTAATTAGCGCACCACTTAAATAGTGGCTTGCATACAATAAAGCACAGCCGGAGCTGTGCTTTATTAAAGCGAGCCATTCTATCGAATTAACTCACTCACTGACTGCTATAACCTGTATTAATCAAGTAATACTTTAGCTGCTTCTAATACTACTGCTACAGATTTACGCTCAATTTCACCGTGGTCTACATTTGGTATTTCTTGGCGAGTACGATTAACAAGTACGCCTGCTACACATGCTGCTTGTAATCCAAGGGCTGCACACATAGTAAATAATGTTGCCGATTCCATTTCGTAGTTCATCACGCCCAATTTTTGCCACTCTTCGCAGCTACCTTGTAGTGATTTAGGAACGTAACCAGAGTGCGTATCGTAACGCTCTTGCCCTGGGTAGAATGTATCGCTTGATGCAGTAATACCAATATGAAAATCGATATTTAGGTTTTTACATGCTTGTACCATAGCTTGTGTTGCATAAAAGTCAGATACAGCAGGGTAGCTAAGTGGTGCAAAATGTTGGCTTGCACCGTCTAAACGTACAGACGCTTGGCTAATTAAAATTTCGCCTTCGTTAATGTGTGGCTGAATTGCACCGGTTGTACCAATACGTAAAAATTTACGCACGCCAAGTTGTGCTAATTCTTCTACTGCAATCGACGTAGATGGACCACCAATACCTGTAGAACATACAACCACAGAGTGGCCGTTTAATTGACCTAAATAAACATGAAACTCGCGAGTTTGAGCAAGGCAGGTTGGGTTGTCTAGGAATTGTGAAATACGTGCTGCACGATCTGGATCGCCCGGTACAATCGCAAGTTTTGCACCTTTAAGATCGTCAATACATAGTCCTAAGTGAAATACCTTTTCCATAGCTAAGCCTTTTATAATAATTTGTTGTCAATCTAGCATGATTGCTAGAAACGTTTATCAAGTACAGGACGATTGTCCGTTTTATCTTAACTCTTCCAATAAAGCCTTAATAATTTTAATGGCTAATTTGATTTATTCACCAACTATGAATATTCACTCAAGTACTTATATACGTAGCCTTGTTGCGCTGTTGACATGTTCAAGCAGACATAATAAGTATCACTCAAGCGCGTAACTACGATTAAATGGATGATAACATATTTTCATTAATCTCAGATAAATTCAATGGCTTAACCTTGTAGTGAACACGTAAAAACTAACGTGTTTACTTATATTAAGCACTGACTTATTTAGCAAAGTGGCATTTATTTGAAGTTTAGGCATTTTTAGTGATTTTGCATAACTAATCAAAAGTAATCAAAACTAATTAGCTACGTACAGAATAAAAACCGAAGGAGTTTATTATGAGCACACAATTTGAAGCATTTAAAAACAAAGTTGAGCACTGTTTGTGCGCACCGGGTGATGGCGTATACACAGTAAATACTGCAAAAGAGCGCAAAGCCGCACTGCGTAATAAACTTTACGGACAAACTGAAAACGTTGATAACTTGTGGCGCGAGTCTTTAAACGAATTACCAAACTCACCACATAAAGCCGTTATGTTAGGTATTAGTTCAGACTGTGGCGGTGGGATATTACGCGGCGCAAACTGGGGGCCGTTGTTTGTGCGCTCAGCTTTAATTGATCAGCAACCGCAGTGTCATTCTTTTGATTTGGGTGATGTACGTGTGATCCCACATTTACTTCATGACAAATACCTAAATGATGCAACCATTTCTAATTGCCAAAAAGCCTTATATGGTGATGAAGATAACGACTATTACGTAAGCCCGTTATCAATCACTGAAGATGTGTGCGACAGTTTTTACGCAACGTTTAAAGATAAAGGATTATTTGGTATTGGTGGCGATCACTCAATCAGTTACCCACTTACTAAAGCGTACTTAAAAGCAAAACGTGAGCAAGGTAAGCGCACGGCTATTATTCACTTTGACGCGCATACCGATTTACTTGTGGAGCGCTTAGGTATTGATTTATGTTTTGGCTCGTGGTGTACACATATATTAGAGTTTTTACCGGCGCCGCATCATTTAATACAATTTGGTATACGCTCAAGTGGCAAGCCTAAAGCGCATTGGGAAAATACTTTTGGTGTTAAACAGCACTGGGCACATGAAATCATTGAACGCGGCGCAGCAGCGGTTGCTGCCGACGCTATTGCACAGTTAAAAGCCGATAACGTTGATGAAATATACGTAAGCTTTGATATTGATGCACTTGATGCTGAATTTGCATCCGCCACAGGTACGCCAGAGCATCACGGTTTAACGCCTCAGCATGCGCTTGATATTTTATCAGCCATTGCGGATGAGTTCCCGATTACGGGTGCAGATATGATGGAGATAGCGCCATTTACCGACAGCTCTTTAGTTGGTCAATCAAGCTCAGAAACTACACTTAGAGAAGGCGCTAAAATTTCAGCCTTTTTAATTAGTGCAATGAACAAGTAAGCTGTAGAAGCTATAAATACTAGCACTATCAGCGTATAAGTGTGCATCACATGACTAAAAACTAGCAGTTCATAAAGCCTCAGCTATATTTATTAAATACATATAATGAGTTAGTTGAGGCCTCGCTAGATGAAATTGTTGATCTTTTTATTGTTCATTAGCTGTATTAAAGTTGATGCAGCTGAAATTACAATAGTAACGGAAGTATTTCCGGACTTTCAGTATATTAATGAAGATAACAAACTCGTTGGCCGCTCTGTCGATAAAGTTCATAAAGCGCTAGAAGGTACAGGTATAAACTACACTATGTTGGCGCATAGTTGGGCCATATCCTACAATGCAGCGCTACGCGATAAAAACACCTGTATATTTTCGATTGTTCGATTACCTAATAGAGAAAGTAAGTTTAACTGGGTAGGTGAACTGGAAAGCTTTGACTCTGCCATTTATGGTCTAAAATCCAGAGGTATAAAGTTAAACACTCTCAATGATGCTAAAAAATACAAAATAGCAGTACTGCGTGATAACTTTAGTCATCATTATTTGCTTGAAAGGGGTTTTAGTGAAAGTAAGCATTTATTACTCATCGATAGCCTAGATAAAATAGATAAACTCATAAGCACTCGTCACCATATACTTGATTTTGTTATCCTCAACAAAAAGCAATTTAACTATCGAGTTAAAACAGAGCCTAAGCTTGAGTTACTAGAACCATTACTTGATTTAAACACAGCTCAGTCTCCGTTATTTTTTGCCTGTAATATAAATATGGATCCGGCTTTAGTTTCTCAATTAAAAGTTGCCTTTAATAAAATTTAAGCACTTTAAACTCACTGTTTTACCTCTTAAATAATTGAAAATTAATAGCTTAAATATATTTCGTAAATATAAATTGCTGCGTTTAAAAAACCGATTATAATCCAGCTGCTTTTTGTTTAAAAAAGCGCTAACTTATTGGAGCGTTAAATGGGTGATTTAATCGGGATTAGCTTATTGATCTTGATCAGTGCGTTGTTTGCTATGTCAGAAATAGCAATTGCAGCGTCGCGTAAAATAAAACTGCGGGTAATGGCAGATGAAGGAAATATAAAAGCAGCAGCGGTATTAAAGCTACAAGAAAATCCAGGGGCTTTTTTTGCCATGATCCAAATTGCACTCAACGCGATTGCGATTTTGGGTGGTATTGTGGGCGAGCAGGCTTTATCGCCTTATGTTGAAAGTGTTTTAGTGCTTTTTTATCAAGGTGCACACTTAGAAAAAATTAGCTTTTTATTCTCATTTTTTACTATTACATCTCTGTTTATCTTGTTCGCCGATTTAATGCCAAAACGTTTAGCGATGATCATGCCAGAAGCTGTCGCTGTTAGAGTCGTTACAATAATGCGCTGGGTAACCTTTGCCTTAACTCCGCTAGTGATGTTTTTTAATGGGGTAACGAACTTTGTGCTGCGCTTATTTAAAGTGCCTGCTGAGCGAGAAGACAACGTTACAACTGAGGACATTGTTGCCATGATGGAAGCGGGTGCTGCATATGGTAGTTTGCAAAAGCAAGAGTATGAACTCATTGGTAATGTGTTTGACCTAGAAGCGCGGTTTTTATCAAGCGTAATGACGCCACGCGACCAAATTGTCTATTTTGATTTAAACGAATCTAGCCATGATATTGCGACCAAAATTATTGACCACCCTCATAATCACTTTTTAGTAGTGTCAGGAAATTTAGATAAATTGCATGGCTCTGTTGAATCTAAAGATATTTTACGACAAGTACTAAAAGGCGAAGCCGCCAATATAAACGATGAGCTGATTGATAAAGATGTTTTTTACTTACCGGAAACATTAAGCCTATCAGAAGCCTTAAATGCGTTTAAAAGCGCAGCAAAGCCATTTGCTGTTGTCGTAAACGAATACGCGCTTTCGGTAGGTATTGTAACGGTTAAAGACTTAATGAAAGGGTTTATGGGGGATTTAATTACTCATCAAGGTGATGAATTAATTATAGAGCGCGATAAAAATTCATGGCTTGTAGATGGGTTAACTCCAATTACCGATTTAGCAAAGGTACTTGATATAGAAGAATTTCCTGATCAGATGCACTATGAAACTGTCGCTGGATTTTTAATTTACAGTATGAAGCGAATCCCTAAACGTGCAGAGCATTTAACTTTTTCAGGCTTTAAGTTTGAAGTTGTTGATGTAGAGGGCATTAGGGTAGAGCAGTTGTTAGTTTCAAGAGTTATTAATCCACAGAACGACAACCCCCTTTAAAAAAGTAAGATAGTCGTTTATATAAATAGCCAAGCTGTTTTTGCTTGGCTTTTTTGTGCCTATTTAAAAGTTCTGTGCTTAAAATGAGTGGTTATTTCAATCTGTTTAATTGCTTTATTTTCAAACAGCTTTGATTCTATTTTCAAACAGCTTTGATTCTATTTTCATCAAATTAACATTAAATGCTACCTAAGGCGTATATTGTATTCAATAGTGTAAGTTTGTGTAAATTTCTCCTTATTAAGATTCATTATCAGCGCATTTTAATTTAGAATGATCGTTCACTCTAAACTAAAAGGTATTTAACATGCAGCGTTCCCGCATCGCTTTATTTGTATTATCAGCCCTCGTCGGTTCTGTTGCTTTAACTGGTTGTGATCAGGCTGCTGAGCAGTCACAAGCTTCAGCTCCTCAAGCTGTGCCAGTGGGTGTACTGACATTAAAAAGCCAAGCGCTTACTCTCAAAAAAGAACTTCCTGGGCGTATCAGTGCATTTCAAATTGCTGAAATTCGCCCACAAGTAAGTGGTATTGTGCAATCTCGTTTATTTGTCGAAGGTAAAGAGGTTAAGCAAGGCCAAGCACTGTATCAAATAGACCCAGCTACATTTGAAGCAGACCTTGCAGCAAGTGAAGCGAGCGTTGCACGCGCAGAGGCAAGCATCGCCAGCTCTAAATCAAAAGCATCACGTTACGGCGAACTCTTAAAAATCAAAGCAGTGAGCCAACAAGATTTTGACGAAGCGGATGCTGCGTACAAACAAGCAAATGCTGAATTATTAACGGCTAAAGCGCAGTTAAAATCAGCACAAATTAAC
This sequence comes from Pseudoalteromonas sp. SR43-5, assembly GCF_014163835.1. NCBI lineage: Bacteria > Pseudomonadati > Pseudomonadota > Gammaproteobacteria > Alteromonadales > Pseudoalteromonadaceae > Pseudoalteromonas > Pseudoalteromonas sp. SR43-5. Next base: position 79,005 of record NZ_JACJEA010000006.1, on the reverse strand, counting down.
CTTGATTACAGCCATGTGTCTTCCCCTATTAGTGGCCAAATTAGTAAATCAAGCGTAACAGTGGGTGCACTAGTAAGTGCAAATCAAAGTACAGCACTTGCTACAGTGACTCAATTAGACCCAATTTATATTGATTTAACACAATCGAGCAATGAGTTGACGCAACTTAAAAAAGCGATTGCATCTGGCCGTTTAGGTATTGATGCAAACAGCCAAACAGATGTTGAATTAATAATGGAAGATGGCTCGGCGTATTCTCACAAAGGAACGTTGCAGTTCTCAGAAGTGACTGTTGACCCAAGTACCGGCTCTGTAACTTTGCGCGCTAAGTTCCCTAACCCTGAAAAGCTATTATTACCAGGCATGTATGCACGTGCATCTATTGTTGAAGGCGTTAAAGCGGATGCGATTTTAGTACCGCAACGTGGCGTTAGCCGTAATTCAAAAGGCGAACCAACAGCAATGGTTGTCAGTAAAGACAACACAGTAGAAAACCGCGTATTAAAAGTAGATAGAACTATTGGTTCTGATTGGCTTGTTACTGATGGCCTAAGTGATGGCGATAAGTTAATAGTTGAAGGTTTACAAAAAATCCGCCCTGGTGCACCTGTGAACCCATCTGAAATTCAATCGTCTGCTAAAGCCGATCAAGCTCAATAACGGAGAGTTTTAATGTCACGATTTTTTATCGATAGACCGATATTTGCTTGGGTACTCGCTATTGTAGTGATGCTTGCAGGTATTTTGGCGATTAGGAGTTTACCTATTTCGCAGTATCCTTCAATTGCACCACCTGCAGTGAGTATTACTGCAACGTACCCTGGTGCATCTGCACGAACACTTGAAGATACGGTAACGCAAGTTATTGAGCAAAAAATGAAAGGGCTTGATGGCTTGCTTTATATGTCATCTACGTCTGAGTCGAGTGGTTCTGCTACGCTTACACTTTCGTTTAGCGCTGAAACTGACCCTGATATTGCACAAGTTCAAGTGCAAAATAAACTAGCTACAGCAACTCCACTATTACCAGAAGCTGTACAAAGGCAAGGTGTGGTAGTTGCAAAATCAGCGCGTAACTTTTTAATGGTTTATGCTTTTGTGTCTAAAGATGGCAGCATGACTAATATTGATATTGGCGATTATGTTTCATCAAACGTGCAAGACATTGTCTCGCGTGTTGAAGGCGTAGGTGAAGTACAGCTGTTTGGTTCTCAGTACGCGATGCGTATTTGGTTAGACCCTGCAAAGTTACAAAATTATAAGCTTACACCTGCTGATATTAGTGCATCAATTAGTGCGCAAAATGCACAAGTATCTGCCGGTCAACTTGGCGGTATGCCTGCCGTTGATGGTCAGCAACTTAATGCAACAGTAACGGCGCAAAGCCGATTACAAACGCCAGAGCAATTTAAACAAATATTAGTTAAAACCAATCCAGATGGCTCTTTTGTACGTCTAGAGGACGTAGCTAAAGTAGAGCTTGGCGGTGAAAGCTACCGCGTTGTTGCTCGTTACGATGGGCAACCTGCATCAGGTTTAGGTATTAAATTAGCCAGTGGCGCTAACGCACTTGATACCGCAGAGGGCGTTAAAAAAGCAATTGAAGAGCTAAAACCGTTTTTCCCTGAAGGGTTAGATGCGGTAATACCTTACGATACAACGCCGTTCGTATCGTTATCTATCGAAAAAGTTATTCATACATTAATTGAAGCTGTTGTACTTGTTTTTGTAGTGATGTATTTGTTCCTACAAAACTTTAGGGCAACGCTTATTCCAACTATTGCCGTACCTGTAGTTTTACTAGGTACATTTGGTATTTTATACACCTTTGGTTATTCAATAAATACGCTAACGATGTTTGCGATGGTACTTGCCATAGGCTTATTGGTAGATGATGCAATTGTTGTTGTAGAAAATGTTGAGCGTTTAATGACCGAGGAAAAACTCTCGGCACTTGAAGCTACACGTAAATCTATGGATGAAATTAAAGGCGCGCTGGTAGGTATTGCCATGGTGCTTTCTGCGGTATTTATTCCAATGGCATTCTTTAGTGGCTCTACCGGTATAATTTATCGTCAGTTTTCTATAACACTCGTATCGGCGATGGGGTTATCTGTTTTAGTGGCTCTTATTTTAACGCCAGCATTGTGTGCAACGCTTTTAAAACCAAGCCATGTACATAACAATGACACGTTATTTGGTCGATTTTTTACAGGCTTTAACCGTGGTTTTGATAAAACAAATTCAGGTGCACAAAGCTTTGTAGGGCGCATGCTTACTCACTCTAAACGCTACTTACTTATTTATGGCGTGATTGTGGGCGGTATGGTTTATGTATTCTCAAGCTTGCCAACGGCATTTTTGCCTGACGAAGACCAAGGTATTTTGTTTAACCAAGTGTCATTACCAGCGGGTTCTACAACACAACAAACGCTTGAGGTTGTTAAAAAGGTAGAAAACCACTTTTTAAACGATCAATCTGAAGCAGTAAACGGTATCTTTACCGTGACTGGTTTTAGTTTTGCAGGTTCTGGCCAAAACTCAGCAATTGCCTTTGTAAATCTTAAACATTGGGATGAGCGTCAGCGTGACGAGTTATCTGTTCAAGGTGTTGCAGGTAAAGCGATGGGCTACTTTTCAACGATAAAAGAAGCATTTGTTTTTGCCTTTCCGCCACCTGCAATTGTTGAGCTGGGAACTGCTAATGGCTTTAATATTTTCTTACAAGACCGTGTAGGCCTTGGCCATGAGGCACTTTTAGCTGCACGAAATCAGTTATTAGGTTTAGCAAGCCAAAGTCCAATTTTAGCGGGCGTGCGTCCAAATGGACAAGAAGATATGCCAGAGCTACAACTTGATACAGATTTGGCAAAAGCCGAAGCGCTTGGCGTGTCGCAAAATGATATTAACAGTACACTTTCGACAGCATGGGGTAGTAGTTATGTGAATGACTTTATTGACCGTGGTCGAGTGAAAAAAGTGTATATGCAAGGTGATGCACAATCTCGCATGGTGCCTGAGGATCTAAATAAGTGGTATGTGCGCAATGATAATGGCGATATGGTGCCGTTTTCAGCGTTTGCTAGTGCCTACTGGACGTATGGTTCGCCACGTTTAGAGCGTTACAATGGTTTTTCAGCAATGGAAATTCAAGGTAGTGCAGCGCCAGGTTACAGTACAGGCCAAGCAATGGATGAAATGGAGCGCTTAGTTAAACAATTACCAAATGGTATTTCGTCTGAGTGGACCGGTATTTCATTCCAAGAGCGCTCTAGTAGCGGTCAAGCACCTCTACTATATGGCTTATCGCTGTTGTTTGTATTTTTATGTTTAGCCGCGCTTTATGAAAGTTGGTCGGTACCGTTTGCGGTAATGATGATTGTGCCACTGGGTATATTTGGTGCGATTATGGCAGCGCTTGGCGGTGGCTTATCTAACGATATTTACTTGCAGGTAGGCTTGTTGACAACCATTGGTTTGGCATCTAAAAATGCGATACTGATTGTAGAGTTTGCGATTCATAAAATGGAAGAAGGGCTTGGCTTAGTTGATGCGGCTATTGCAGCTGTTCGCCTACGTTTGCGTCCAATACTTATGACTTCGATGGCCTTTATTTGTGGTGTTATACCGCTTGCTATTGCCTCAAGCGCGGGTTCTGGTGCGCAAAATGCGTTAGGTATTTCGATTATTGGCGGCACACTTGCATCATCAATATTAGTTGTTGTTTTTGTACCGTTATTCTTTGTGTTAGTGCGCCGTGTATTTCCTGGCAAAGCTAACGAGACAACGAAGGAGAGCGCAGAATGAGCATTAAAACATTCAGCCTAAGTGCAATTGCTTTATTGGTGCTAAGTGGTTGCCAATTAGCGCCTGAGCAAAAAGACCTTGCTCTACCAGTATCTGATGCTTATGCATCAGATACTGGGAAAACCGCTGCGCAGCAATTAAATTGGCAGCAGTTTTTTAATGACGAAAAACTACAAACGTTAATTAGTCAAAGCCTTGAGCATAACAAAGACATGCAAATTGCAGTGCTTAATGTGCAGCGTGTGCGTGGTTTATATCAAATTGAAGACTCTGCTTTGTATCCATCCCTTGATTTAAATGCATCTGGTACGCGCCAGCGTTTACCGGCTGACTTATCAGGTACTGGCGATGCAGCTATTAGCTCGCAATACAGTGCAACAGTGGGTATTACCTCTTACGAGTTAGATATTTGGGGCAAAGTACGCAATCAATCAGCGCAAGCACTGCAAAACTTATACTCTACAGAGCTTAGCCAATACAGCACGCAGGTGTCTTTAATTTCTGAGCTTGCAAATGCGTGGCTTAGTTACGCGACGGACTTACAACTGCTAGAGCTGGCAAAAGAAACGCTCACCTCTCAGCAAGAGTCATTATCGCTTACGCAAAAAAGCTTTGATTTGGGGGCTACGTCTTCAATTACCCTTGAGCAGCTTAAAAGCACAGTAGCTACAGCAAAAGTAGATATAGCAACATATAAGCGTTTGTTAAAGCGTGATAAAAGTGCCCTAGATTTATTAGTAGGGAAATCTGTTTCAGCCGATTTGCTGCCTAACAAAGACCTAACTAATTTGATCAGCATGCCAGAAGTACCCGTTGGTTTACCGTCTGATCTGCTATCACAGCGCCCTGATATTAAAGCCGCTGAGCATTTAATGCTTGCTGCTAATGCCAATATTGGTATTGCTCGAGCGGCGTTTTATCCAAGCATAAGCTTAACAGCCAACGCGGGGTCTGCTTCAAGTGACTTAAGTGGCTTGTTTGATTCAGGCTCTGGGACATGGAGTTTTGTGCCGACAATTAGCTTACCTATTTTTAATATGGGACGTAACCAAGCAAATCTTGATGTAGCAAAAGCAGATCAAGAAATTGCAGTGGCAACGTATCAGCAAAAAATTCAAAATGCGTTTCGCGAAGTTGCCGATGCACTTGCTGATAGAGAAGGTTACCAAGAGCAATTAAGTGCCCTTGATATGCTTATAAGTAGTCGACAAATCACGTTTGATTTATCAAAAATGCGTTACGAAAAAGGCGCAGATAGCTACTTGCAAGTACTTGATGCTCAGCGTACGTGGTACGGCGCGCAGCAGCAGTTAATTGCGGGTCAGCAAGCGTATCTTGCGAGTCAAATTAACTTGTACAAAGCGCTTGGTGGCGGATGGAATGTAGCCAGTGAAACAACTCAGGAAGAGAAATAATATTTGCGGCTTTTAAAGCCGCATTACATATTTATATGGCGAGACTATTTATAGCTCTTGCTTTACTGAGTTTATGACTTGGTAGTGGAGTTGAACATGAAGCCTAAAGCAAAAAGGCAAACAGATCCCGCGATAGCACTTGCTAGGCGTGAGCAAATTTTAACAGCTGCTGCAGAGTGTTTTCGCCGTAAAGGTTACCACGGTGCAGGTATGGCAGAAATATCTAAAACGGCAGGGATGAGTGCAGGGCATATTTATAATTACTTTGAAAGCAAAGAAGCGATTATAGAAAGCATTATTGAAAAAGACATGGAAGAAATGTTCTCTATCTTTCAAAAGTTTGAAGATCACCCTGGTGATGTTTTGGCGGCTCTTTTAGATGGCTTAAATATTGGCGTGCAAAGACACATGGATACAGGCTCGTGTGTTATTGATTTAGATATGATGGCAGAAGCGGGTCGTAATATTAAAGTTGCTACTCTTTTGCGTGAAACCGATATTCAAGCAAGAGGGCGCATGAGGCAGCTTTTAACAAGCGAGCGAAGTGCGCTCAAGGACATTGATGAGCGTGAACTTGAAAGCCGAATTAATGTTATTTTTTCGATGATGGCAGGGTTATTACTTAGAAAGTTACTTTACCCTGAGCTAACCGAAGAAACGGTACTCATAGCGCTTCGCCCTGCGATGAAAACATTACTGATGCCATTTGATAAAGCGCAGTAACGCTCAAAATAGATAACTAAAAAGTAAGCTAGCCAATATTTTGGCTAGCTTTTTTATTTATACTATTTAAAAACGCTCGATTGACCACTGAAGTGCAACAATTGCGATAGCAACGGAGCCCATTGGCATTAACCATTTTTTATACCAAGTGTAGTGTCGTACATAGATGAGTATTGGTAAGGCTATCAGTAGTATACTAAGTTGACCGATTTCGACGCCTAAATTAAACGCCAAAATACTGAGCAGTTGATAGTCGCTCGACAGGCCAAGCTCGCCAAGTACGCTCGCAAACCCCATCCCATGTAGTAAACCAAAAGCAAAAGTAAGCCAACCTAAACGAAGTACCAACGGCCACACATTATTTAATGCTGCAAATAAAACCGATATAGCAATTCCAAGCTCTACCCAGCGACTATTTGGTGATACAAGGTTCATAGCGGTGGCGGTAAGCGTAATAGAATGCGCAAGCGTAAACGCGGTTACTATCCATGCTGTGTGTTTAATAATGTGTTTTTTAGAGCTAATACCTTGCCATGTTTTGTTACTACGTTTTAAAACACAGGTAAGTAATAGGGCGATTAAAAATAAAATATGATCAATACCTATCCAAATATGTAAAACACCTTGATAAACGTATTGATTGAACGTGCTTAAATAACTGGATTTTTCAAAGCTAAATGTTTGCTGAGCCTCGTTGATATTAAATACACGAGATACACCGTTTATATTTACGATAGATTTATGATTAGCATCGGTTTTAAAAAAAGCAGAATACGAAAGAGAGATTGTTTCACTATCATTGCAGCTAAACAGCAGCGGAATAACCAAATAAGGCTGGTTAAAATGGTTATCTAGCTGATAGATACCTTCACTTTTTAATGGGCATGCTTGCGCGTTTTGCGTGATATTTAAACTTTCTGTAATGAAGTTATTAATTGAGCTGCGTTTTGCTTTTATTTCTGCCCACGAAATTTGACCGTTTTTATCTAAATCCAGAGGCACTGTGTGCTCTAAGTCGGCGATATTAACTTGCCAGGTACCCGTGTATTGGCTTTTGTTGGTGTCGTTATCGTTCTTGCTATTTAGGGTTATATAACTTGTACTTAGTTGATGGGAAAAGCTGTAAGTTGAGAAAATACACAGCATTAAAGTGAGTATAAATAGATAAGGCGTTTTCATAGTGTATCTCGTTGCATCGCTTTTGCTTTAATAAGTAATTGCTCATCGGTGCTCATTTTAGCCTGTTGCCAATTAATATGAGCCCAGTAAAGTGCTTTTTCGCGATTTGGTTGTACATCAAGGTAATATTTAGCTAAGTCACTTGCATGAAAAGAATCTTTACGAAGCTCTCGTAGCGTAACTCTTTGCGCCATTGTATTTTGCCATTTTTTATCGCGTTTATTTAGTTTTTTTTCTGCGATTGAAAGCCTTAGTAAAATAGCATCTTCTAAATTACTTTTATCTGGAAGCAGTACGCTTAATGTATTTAATACTTGTTGAGGTTGATTTAGCGCAATTTGAATATCGGCCCATAACACAATGAGGCTCACAGGAGCTTGAACTAAATCTACGCTTTGTAAGTGAGACAAAGCTTGCTTGTAGTTACTTAGACGGTAGCTCATTTCACTTAAAACATGGTTTGTAGCTAAACTAGTTTGGTTATTGTTTATAATTTTAACTAATGTTTGGTAGCTGTCTAAAACGCTTTCATGCTGGCTTTGTACGTCTAGTACACAAGTGCTAGCAGTAATGGTACTTACTTGACCAATCAAGGCAACACAGTGTTGTTTTGCCTTTGTAAATTCACCTTGGGTCATCAATATATTGGCCAGTAACAAATGGCTATTACTGTGCTTTGGCTCGGTAATCAAAACGTTGTTGGCAACGTTAATTGCTTCGTCAAAAAGGTGCTCTTTTTGTAAAACACGAGCATATAAGTAACCAATTTGAGATGAGGGTGTTTGTTTATATAGCTGGGCTAAACGGGTCTTAAGTAGCCCCTGTAAACGCTCTGTTTGGCCTACATATTGGCTGTTAGTGACTAATGTATTTATTTCCTCAACAGACAGAGAAGCACTAAGCGTTGAATTACTGTTAGCAATAACTGCGTCATCTTCTGGAGTATAAGGAGCCGCACTCACCGCGAAAGAGGTTAAGCAAATAGCAATAATAGTGAGGGGTTTAAGTACTGATAAATGCATTATAAATATCCTTTGAAAAAAAGCCATCCATGGCCTGTCAGCTTAATGACTTGGTTAGTTACCGCTTGTAGAAATTAATCCATCAACATCGGTATCAGTGTTTGTAAACACCCGACCATTAACAGTTAACGGCTCTGCATTTGGCGCTTGGTTAAATGCATCGGTTGCAAATTGAGCAAAGTCAACTTGCAGCGCCTCAATCGTAATACTTACTGTTGCAGTAACTTGCGAATTAACGCCATCACTTACACCAAACATAAAGCTATCTGAACCTGTTGCTTCTTTATTAGGTGTATAAGTAAAGTTACCATCACTGTCAACATTAACAGTACCGAGCATTGGCTCGCTTGTTAACGAGTAAGTAAGTGAGTCGCCATCATTATCGCTTGCGTTAAGCATATCGGTAATGCTTACTTCAGTTTGTGTTGTTAGCATTGCATCGCTTGCTGTAGGTGCGGTGTTTACAACCGGTGTAGGTTGTTTTTTATCATCATCGCTACTACATGCTCCCAATGTTAATGCACTGAGGAGAACACAAATATGGGTAGTTTTTAAATTACGCATTATTTTACTCCTTATTTAGAGCCAGCAAGTGGTGTTGCAAGGTATGGGAATGTTGAGTCCATCATTGTTGCATCAATAGGTGCGCCGTCTGTAAATGGCACTGTGCCTGTATTAGCATCCTCTGGTGCACAAAGTCCTAAATCAGTGTCTTCACCATTTACAGGAATCGGATGACATAAACGACCCATCACAACACGAAGTGCAATATCTACCACATCATCACCCGGGCGACGACCATTTGGGAAGCCGGCTAAATCATTACCCGCTACACCAAATGCAGATTGATCAGCTTGCGCTGTTGCTGCAATGCCTGTATTTAAACGCAGCATTTCTGAAGGTGTTACAGTTGCTTGTTGATTAACGCCTGCAAAACCCGTTAAAAATGCAGTGATTAAATCAGTACGCGGGAAGTTAGTGGGTGCCAGTGTTTCTAAGTTTGCGCCAAGGGTCGTATTAACAGCATCTTTAAACAAAATGTTTAATAACTCAGGTAGTGCTGGGTGAGATACATAATCTAAAAATTGTGCATCGTCTTTAGGGTGCGCAGTAGAAAATGTGTCTTTGTCTTTAATGCCAATTACAAGCTCATTTACAAGCGGGCTACCTAGGCGTGAAACCTGAGTTAATGCACCACCGTTTACCGCATTATTAGCAAATTTAGCATTGGGGTTTAATACACGTGCTTGAGGTAAGCTTGCTGTTGTCCACGAACCTATTACGCCGTTACCTTCACCGACAATACAGCTTTTAGGTATTTCGATAGCGATTGATGTTACGTTTTTATCTGCAAGGTCGTCATTATCAACTGATTGCGTTATACCACCTGGAAAACCACCGCCGTCACCAGCACCAGGGGCGCTATCACCTTCTACAGGTACATAGTTTACTAAATCAAATGTTTTACCTAGGTTAACTACAAACGGGTCTTTACGCTGTCCTACAAAAACTTGTGCCATGCTCTCACAGTTAGGAATTGAAACCTGATACACAAATTGGTCAGCATAAGTTTGATAATCGCTCATTGAACCAAATGTTTTATTACCCACATAATCAAGCGGTTTAGAAAATGTGCTGGAGTTTGATGCAGTGTTATTTAATAGCGTTGTTTCGCCAGTACGCTGCGCGCCGCTTATCATGCTTACTGTGTATGATTCGCTAAAATTTGCAGCGCTGTTATCTCCGGCAGATACACCGCCTACATTTTTAAGCGGTACAGACACGGTGCGTTGATTACCTTCAGGTCCAACAGTTAATTGCACACCTTGGTTATCATTAGGAAGCATGCTTTTAAAGTTAAACGCAAATGTAATATCTTCAACAGCATCGCCGTCGTTATCTATATGAATGCTGTAAGTAGCATCTGGGTCCATTGCAAAGTAATTAGGACCGCCGTATGCATCTTGCAGCGGGATGTAATTAGCAATTAATGTGACGTAATCATCACGACCTTGCTCGTAACTATTAAATACATAAAAATCGGTAGAATCTAAAGTCGGGAAACGGCTTATATTTGGCGCTTCTCTGTGGCTAGACGCTTCACTTGGTGCACTTATAAACGTACTGCATACTACTACTGCGAGTATTGATGGAGTTAAAGCTTTCATGACTTTGTCCTTTAGTTTTGATTGAAGTCGTAGTTAATAACGGGTGAGAGTTCAGTATGGATGCAAAAAAGTTAAAATGTTTTTATTTTTTGTTAAAAACTTTAAGGAAAGGTTAGCTGCTTAATGTAAGCAGCTAATAAAAGGCTATAAAAGTAGAGCTACAGGAGTATAAGTTCTGTAGTGTATAACACCTCGGTTGGTGATCCATTTGGTGAACCACCAATAGGTTCTAAGCTTACTGCTAGCAATGCAATATCACTTGCGTTGAAGCGGTTATCTTTTAATAATATTTTACTTCCTTGCTTGGGAAGTAAACCCAATGAAATAGGCGCATCTTGCCCTTTTAAAATCATCCAAAGCTCATAATCTTTATTTGTTTGAGCAACCAATTGGCTACTGGCTTTGATAGAAAGCCCTTGATCGTTAACATCAATAAACCATAATGATTGCTTATCTTGATTTTGGACCAAGGCAATTTGTTGCGTTTGAACAACATTATTAGAAGGTTGAATAATCAAAAAGGCTAAAACAATACACGCGGCTGTTGCAACAAAAGACCATGTACGCCAAATAGAAGGCTTAGTATGTATCACCGTTTTGGTGGGTTGTTTTTGGTTTTCAATACGCTGTAGTATATTTATCCATACATCGTCACGTGGCGTTTGTGGTGTAATAGCACTGGCCAAGTTATTTAGGTTTTGCTCCCACATAATTGTTGCTTCACGTGCTTGATTTGAGTTAAGTAACAGACGCTGAAAACGCTTACGGGCAAGCCCTCTAAGTGTGCCAATCACGTACTGCCCAGCAAGCGCGTCTAATAGTTCGGGTTTATTATAATTCATAATGTTAAACACCTTTGTAGCTGCATAAGCCCACGCCTGATCCAGCTTTTAACTGTACCTAAAGGCGTTTCTATATGATCCACTAACTCGCTATGACTCAGCCCCTTATAATAAGCTAAGTGAATAGCTTGTTTTTGTTGCGGCTCAAGCTGTTCGATACAATTGACCAGTTTCGTTTCTTCATCGTAATTAACGTCAACACTTTCATTTTCATTTTCATATTCGTCATCGCCTAACGACTGCTCTTTTCGTACTTTGTGATAGCGCAGTGAGTCGAGGCTTCTATACCTTACTATACTTATCATCCAACTAATAACGGTGCCTTTAGAGGCGTTATATTCAGATGCGTTATGCCAAATTTTTATAAAAGCGTCTTGTAGTGCCTCTTCTGCATAAGCCCTGTTAGTGAGCATATTTAAGCTAATAGCAAAAAGTTTGCCGCTAGTTTGTTGATATAAACTTGAGAAAGCATTTTTGTCTCCTTGTGCTGTTGCGCACAAAAGAGGGAGTAAATCATCGTTATCCATAGGGGTCCTGTTTTTCTTATTATCATTGAGTAAACGGTTGAGGGTGTGATTTGGATGCAAAAAAATTTAATTGCCTTTTAGATTAGCTGCTTTATACGTAAGTACAAGCAATAATCGGTCAATGTTTGAAATTTAGACGTGTAAGTATAATTTATTCACATGTTTGTAAAAAATGCACAAAGAGCGGTCTGTAGTAGATTTTAGTTTATTAATTACTATATATATCAATGGCCTATTGTTCGCGTTTGAATTTTAAATGGCATTTATATGGCGTGATATTTGCAAAAGACTACTTAAAGCCGTTTAAATTAAGATTATAAATCGGCATTATTTTCACAAAGGAGAGACTATGTGGGCTGCAATTAGTTATTTACTATTAGCACTACTGCTTATTTTTATTGGTTGGGAAGTGAACTCTGTCTATTTTGCTATTGTTTTTTATTGGACTGCGCTGTCACTTTTATTAGTGAGTACCGCGTATATTTTTAATACAGCAAAAATATTTAGAAAGCGTGAAAATGGGGTGATCCCATTTTATATACGGTGGGCGTTTGTGCCATTTTTATTCGGTGTGCAAATTTATAATGCCTGGTCACGTAAGCGCGATAAAGTGCCGCCCATTCAACAAATAAACGAAAACCTATTTTTAGCTTGCCGATTATTTCCCTCAGATATAGACACATTAAAAGATAACGGGATTACGGCGATTTTAGATGTTACGTGTGAATTCGACGGACTCGAGTGGAGTTCAACACAAGAGAATATTAATTATTTAAACATTCCGGTGCTCGATCATAGTATTCCTACCCATTCTCAGTTAAATCAGGCTATTAATTGGATTCATCACCATATTAAAGAAGACCATCGCGTAGTCGTTCATTGTGCTTTAGGGCGTGGGCGCTCTGTTTTTGTCATGGCGGCTTATTTACTGAGCCAAAACAAAAATGCAGATGTGCATGAAGTACTTGCACAAATAAAAGAAACCCGCGAAACCGCAAATTTAAATAAGCATCAACTTCGCCATTTAGCTAAGCGACATAAAAAAGGCGAATTACTGATTAAAAACAAAGCCGTTTTAATTGCAAACCCTGTATCTGGTACACGATTATGGGAAGAAAAAGAGCACTTAATTGTTGCGCGGCTATCGGATTATTACGATCTGAAAGTACTCACTACTACAAAAGAAGTTAACGGTATTGAGCTGGCTAAACAGGAAATTGCGCAAAATCCGGATATTATTATCGCATGCGGGGGAGATGGTACGGTGGCCGAAGTTGCAAGCGTACTTGTAAATACACAATGTAAACTAGGCATCATCCCTATGGGGACTGCAAACGCCCTTGCGCATGTATTGATGGGTATTACTTCTAAATTTATTCCTGTTGAACAGGCTTGTGACTTAATTATAGATGGTCAAACAAGCATAATAGATACTGCTTATTGTAATAATGAATTAGTACTACTGCTCGCGGGTATTGGTTTTGAGCAATCAATGATAGAAAAAGCAGATAGAGAGTCGAAAAATAAGTCGGGACAACTTGCCTATTTAAATGGTTTTTTTGAAGCGTTTGGCGAGCAAAAATCGCAGTTACTTAAAGTAAAACTCGATGATAATGAGCCAAAAGAAATATGTACTAATAGTTTTATTGTGGCCAATGCTGCGCCTTTTACAACGTTATTGGCTCAAGGTGGCGGGCAACCTGATCATAGTGACGGGCTACTCGATATAAATTGGTTAACACCAAATAATGAAGATTCAACCACAGTACTAAGTATTGCAGAGCTGATGTTTAGTAGCTTAACGCAAACACATTTAGCTATAAACTCTCATCATACAAATGCCAAAAGAGTAGAGGTTACAGGCGAAGGAGAGCTTAAGTACGTACTAGATGGTGAAGTTAAAACCGCTCAAAAACTAGTTATTACTATTGAGCCGGCTTCATTAAATGTGATTTGCAAAGAGCAATAAATCGCGTTAGTTATAATCAAAAAAGGAGCTAAATTAGCTCCTTTTTTTACATCACTTTTTAATTGATGGCCAAACAAACCCTGTTGTATCAGGCGCTTGAGAAGATGTTTCTCTTGGTGCACTTTTTGGTCTACGAATAGGCTTATTATTTATAGTGTGAATATAAAGTGCTTCCACTTTATCGCGAGCCCAAGGCGTTTTACGCAAAAACTTTAAACTCGATTTAATGCTGGGTTGATCAGTAAAACATTTAATTTTTACTTGCTCGCCAAGTGTTCTCCAGCCAAGTCGTTGTTCTAACTCAACAAGTATTTGTTCTAATGTTACCCCATGTAAAGGGTTTTTAGGTTGATTATTCATAGCCATACTACTTATTTAAACTGCATGCATTGTAGCTTAAATCAGCTTTTAGCGCTAATTCACAGTGATTGTTTTAGGAGCTGTTGGGTAAATAGCATTACCTTGCTTATCTATTTTAAGCCAAATGAGTTGGCTGTTACTGTGTTGGGGTGTTTTAGCACCACACAAAAGTGTAAAAGAGTGAACTTGTATTAATGCCCCTTCGCTATAGCGTTTGTTGTCGTACCAACAGTTAGCTTCTTCATTTACAAACTGGTTTGCATCAATAATTGAATGGGTTTTTAGCGTTGTTGCTTCACTAAGTATTGAATACGATAAGCTGCTAAAACAAAAGCATAGAATTAAAAAGTTACGCATTAGAGGCCTTTAAATAGGGAGGGTTAAAAATAATACATTAAGCTAAAAAACGTGCTAGTGTAAAGTACACAAAGTGATTTTAAGTATAAACTTAGTTATTCACAGAACAATAAAAAGGTGCACACAATGCAATTTAATCAAACAATGATCGAAGAATTCACACTATTAGCAAAGTTTCCTCGCGACAGTAAAATGCAGGGTATTAAATTACATTCAGACGCAGAGCCAAGCTTACTTAGCGCAGCGCAACGTTTATTTGAAAAAGGGATTATAGATAGCCCAGATGGCGGATATTTAACCGATCTGGGCTTAGATTTAATTGAGCACGTTACGGTTATTCATAGCGCGCTACAAAGTTAATCTAAATTAGCTTAATTTGCATCGGGTTGATTTTGCGGTGCAGCGTCATTAAATGCAGCTAATTTATTACAATGCTCGTAAATGGCTGCAATTTTTGGATAAGCGCTCATATCTACGTTAAAACGAATTGCATTAAATACTTGCGGCACTAAACAAATGTCAGCAAGTGTTGGTTGGTTACCAAAGCAGTAGTCATTATTTTCGTTTAGCATCAGTTCTATTTTTTCAAAACCCACTTCTATCCAATGTCGATACCATTTATTTTTAGCCTCGTTATCAACACCTAATTCGTTTGATAAATACTTCAGCACGCGTAAATTATTAACAGGATGAATATCGCAGGCAATGGCAAAGCTTAAATTTCTTATTTGTGCTTTTTGCCACGCAGTCCCTGTAATTAATGGCGATTGCGGATAAGTTTCATCAAGCCATTCCAGTATTGCAAGCGATTGCGCTAAAACACCATCATCGGTTTCAAGTGCAGGTAGTAACCCTTGGGGATTAGTTGCTAAGTATTCCTCCCCAAGCTGCTCCGATTTTAAAAGGTTAACAATAGCAAGTTTATGACCGATTGCTTTTAAGTTAAGCGCTATACGCACTCTATAAGCCGCTGATGAGCGAAAGTAGCTGTATAATTTCATAACTAATCCTCTGCACCTGTAAATTGTTTTTTTATAGTACGCCAGCAATCGGTGTAATTTGGTTGGCGTTCTTTACCTTCTAGTGCATATTTTGTCGGTGAAATTATATAGCGCGACTCAAACATAAAGGCCAATGTGTTTTCATATTTTTGTGGTGTAAGCTCAGTGTTTGAGGCTTTTTCAAATACGTCGGCTTCAGGTCCATGTGGCGACATACAATTGTGTAAACTTGCGCCACCAGGTACAAAACCATGCTCTTTTGCATCATACACACCTTCAATTAAGCCCATAAATTCACTCATAATATTGCGGTGATAATACGGCGGGCGAAACGTATTTTCGGCTACCATCCAACGCGGTGGAAATATCACAAAATCGACATTTGCCATACCCTCTGTACCAGAAGGAGAGGTTAGTACAGTGAATATAGAAGGATCGGGGTGATCAAAGCTCACTGTATTCATTACATTGAAACGCGATAAGTCGTATTTATAGGGCGCACTATTACCCGTCCATGCAACCACATCAAAAGGAGAGTGCTTAATTTCACAGCTAAATAAATTACCGTTAAATTTAGAAACAAGCTCAAAGTCACCCTCTTTATCTTCAAAGGCCGCTACAGGGTATTGAAAGTCTCTGTCGTTGGCATAACCGTTTGCACCAACAGGTCCTCGCTCTGCAAGCTCTAACGCATGGCCATAATTTTCACAAATATAACCACGGGCTGTATTATCAATTAAGTCAACTGAGAACTTAATTCCTCTGGGAATTACAGCAATTTCACCTGGTTTAATGCTTAACTTACCGCACTCGGTGTGAATTAATAACTCACCATGCTGAGGGACAAACAACATTTCGCCATCGGCATTGCAAAAGTAACGCCCTTGCATTGACTGATTAGCGACATATACATGAATGCCAATACCAGATTGCCCATTAGCACTGCCATTAGCAGCCATCGTTACTAACCCATCAATAAAATCAGTAGGCTGTGAAGGCATATCAATAGGATTCCAACGTAGCATTGTTGGTGGTGTTACGGCTTCAGTGATTGGGGCTGTTCTTATTAGGCCGTTATCAATTGCTTGGTAATCACCTTGCACTACAGACGGACGAAGGCGGTAAAACCAAGTGCGACGATTTGAAGCGCGAGGAGCCGTAAATGCAGTCGAACTAAATTGCTCTGTGTATAAATCGTATTTAACTTTTTGTGGGCTAAACTGTCCTATTGGCAGTGCACCGGGTAGCGCTTGTGTTTCAAATTCATTACCAAAACCGGTCATATAACTTAATTGTGTCGCCATTACTGACTCCTGTGAGAGGGGGTTGGTTTAATATTATTTTTATTTCAGTTAAGATACTCTCAAGTGAGACTAATATCAAATGTGCAACTACGCATCCGTGTAAATATTAATGAACACTAAAGTAAGCCTTATAAAGCTGGGATAACTAAAAATGAAAATTGATTTAGCAACGTTTTTACCTTATCAATTAACGAATGTAGCAACACGTGTGAGTAACGACTTTGCCAAGGTTTATCAAACTAAATACGGTTTGAATATTCCCCAGTGGCGAATACTTGCTAATTTAGCGCAGTATGGGCAAAGCAACGCAAAGGATTTATGCACACAAGCAAATATGGATAAATCGACAGTGTCGCGCGCGGTAAAAGTACTGATAGATAGAGGCTTAGTGAGAAGTGAGTTAAATGCACAAGATAAACGCGCGGCCTTACTTGTACTGAGCAAAGCAGGTCAAAGCTTATATGAGCAAATAGCACCCGATGCACTTAATTGGGAAAAAGAATTACTGAGCACTTTGACTAAAGAAGAGTGCGAAGTGTTAGTGAGTATTTTCGAAAAGTTAAATAATAAATTAAAGGCATAAAAAAGCCCACCAAAGTGGGCTTTTAAAAGATGTTTTAGGTTACAGTTCTAAATTAGAAATCGTATTTAATACCTACACGAAGTTCCCAAAGTGAAGGATTAACTTCTATGCTATCTCCAGCAGGTTTATTAAAGTTATTGTAGACATATTTCCCATCAACAATATCTGCTGTCACAGCACTTTGAAGTGAAGAACCACTTTCAAGAACGCCCCAATCATCATTGAGCATGTTTCCAATGTTAGCAATAGTGAAGTAAGCTGCGCCCTTGTGGCCATCTTTAAAACCAGCAAACTCTTGTTCTACTTTTAAGTCAAAAGTAACCCACCATGCGCCATCAATGCTATTTCGGTCAAGTATCTCACCACGGCTAAGGCCTTCATTACCGATCCATTCATTAAATCCATCTAGGTCAAAATCTGGTCCGTAAGTTACTAGGCTATCATCAACGTTTGGAATGTACAGTAACTGACGAGCATTATCATTATATCCAAAAGTGAAATTATTTTCATTTTCGAATGAGTAAGAATACGGCGATGTTTTCGATGCTTGGCCAAATAAGTTAAATTTAGTGTCATAACCGTCAAATAGCTCATAGCTATAAGCTAATGACATCGTGAAGCGATGTGGAATCTCATAATTTGATGTAGCAACACCTGGGTTTTCTGAGTCAGAAACAGCAATCCCATGGTAATTAGAGAATGCCACAGAGCTAGTCATTGGATGTACGTCTTTAGACTCTGTATAAGCATATGAAAGAGATAGATCAATTCCATTATCAAACGATTTACTCATACCAAATGATAATATATGAGAGTATGCATCGTCACCATCAACGTTTGTTAACAGGAAGTCTGAACCACCATTATAAATAGGGCGTCCATCAGGTGCCGTTCCAGTTTGTTCATATGCTAAATTTTGAACAATCGCTGAGTTTCTCTTATCAGTGTATAAATAATCTACGTTAAATACATAGTTATCTTCAGTGATATAGGTACCACCTAATGAAAACTTCCACTCTGATGGAATTTCAAAATCAGGGTCAGTAACATTTACATCAGCATCTGCACCACCTAGTCCAACTGTGTCATATAAACTTTGAGGAATATCATAACCAGGTAAACCACTACCATTGAATGGTACAGCATCAGCTCCAAGAATTTGCATGTTTCTTTGATTTACTTGTACGTTGCGCACGCCATCATTAGAATAGCTGTTAGAAATCCATACATTTGGATTTCCACCTGAGTACAGGCCAATACCACCACGCAGCTCTAACTGGTCATTGTAAATCCAGTTAACGCCTAAACGAGGTTGCAATAAATCAACTCCATCGAGATTTTGACTATTTGAATAACCATAGCGGTCTTCAAAATTTTGGTTGAATGTTGGAGTATCATCACTTGTATACCAGTCATAACGAAGACCAACAGTAAATGTTACATCGTAGTCAACTAAATCAAACTTATCTTGAGCATATAATGTATTTAAAGCGTATTTAAACTCACCAGCAGCATCATCTGGATTTTGGCTTGCAGCATTACCATAGTAAACGCGTGCGACACCATTTTCAAAATCATCGATCGAACTGAAACGGTATTCACCTTGGCTATGCTGAACAAATAAGTTGAAAACATCTAATTCTTCACGTTCGTAACCAAACGAAAGTTCATGTTCTTCTAGGTAATAAGTACCGGCAAGTTTAAGCGATAAGTTATCGTAATTAAGTTTGTTTGATTGACGTGAATCATCCGGGCCAAGGTAAACAGTTACATCACCTGTGTTGATTTGAAATTCACCAAAGCCTGATGCTGCATCAATAGAGTTTTGACGATTATCAAGCTTTGAGTATCCTACACGGATTTCAGTAGAAAAATTATCAGTCCAATCAGAGTAGAATGAAGTTACATAAGACTCTAACTTTGCACCACGTTCATAGAAATGGTTAGACAGAGCTAAACTCTCTGAACCAGTGTCTGATTGTGAAATTGCAAAGCCATCATTGTAATTGTATATAAAGCTTGCTCGATGGGAATCATTAATATTCCAATCTAACTTCACTAAGATTTTTTCATCTTCAACAGGCATACTTGGGATTAAAGAACCTGGATCGTATGCATAGTTATCAATCGCTATTTGTGTTACTCGATCAATAGTCGCTTGATCTATACGACCATTTACAAAAGGTGAGTACTCAAAAATCTCTGCGCCTTCTAATTTTTCGTATGATGTAAATAGGAATAACTTATCTTCTATAAGAGGAAGACCTACATTAAAGCCATAACGTTTTTCTGAGTAATCGCCTAGATCCTGCTTATTACCTTTAATTGAATCTCCAGACATAGAGTCATTAGTGTAATCATAGAAGAAACCACCAGTAAGTTCATTTGTACCAGATTTAGTTACTGCATTGATGTTACATGATGTAAAGCCACCGTACTGAACATCAAATGGAGCAAGCTCTACTGCAACTTGAGCGATAGAATCAAAAGAAAAAGGGATTCTTTCTGTAGGGTAACCACTTGAATTTAAACCAAAGTTATCGTTCATGCGAACGCCATCAAGGGTTAGGCTGTTAAATCGAGGGTTACCACCACCACAATTAATCGCGCCAGCATTTGTTTCGTCAATGTAAATACGAGGGTCTGCTCGGATTATATCTTTTAAATCGCGATTGATGGCTGGTTTGTTTTCTAAATCACTTAATGAAAATGTTGACGCAGGGCCTGTACCACCAGATTGAGAACTAATAGGTGCACCTGTTACAACAATTTGCTCCATTTGTTCTGAACTCAAAGCAACAGTAACTGGATAGGTTTGACCTAGTGTTAAATAAATATTTTCAAGCTCAGTATCTTGAAATTTATCTGAGTCTACAATTATTTTGTATGGACCACCAACACGTAACCCTTTAGTTGAAAAGCTACCTGCTTCATTCACTGTTGTCGTTTTTGTTGAACCTGATGGGACGTGTATAACTGTAATTTTAGTGCCGGCCGCAGGACTACCATTTGGCCCTGTAATTTGACCTTTTACAGATGATGACGTTTCGTTAGCCACTGCAGCGCCACTTACACCAACACATGCTGCAATAGCAAGTGAAAGAGCTGTTTTGCGTAATTGAGTTTTCATTTAATTTTCCCGTGTAGTTATTAATTAAATTTTTATATTTTTATTTTAAAATTTTTCAAAATAAACAGTTGAAGTTCATTTATTCAAAATCCGTTACTAGTGTACCTTATTTATTCGTTACAAATAAAATACAACTGCAATATATTTTTAATGAATAGTACTATTTTTGTCTATTTGAGTGTTTTTTTTGAGCAATAACTCTATATCGGGGTATATATTACGTGGGCTTTATGACAAACATGTGAAATTGGGGTGTGAAAAAAAAACCCATTACAATTTTGCAATGGGTTTTGTTAACAAATAACTTAATGTGTTATTACTTACCTATTAAGACTTAAAACTTGTAGCTAATACCAACTTTAGCCTGCCAAGCTGATGAGCTAGTTTGGTATTGACTGTAGTTACGAACGTCAGCACCATTAAATTTGCCATCAATTATATAACGACCTTCATCATCTAACCCACCAAAATCATAAACAGCTTGGTCAGAGAAACCTAAGCGTTTTTCAACACCCCAATCACTGTTTAGTAAGTTTGCGAAGTTATCAACCATGAAGTAAACCTCACCGCTGTGACCTTCAGCAAAACCTGGGATTTCTTGTTTGATACTTACATCCATCGTAGTAACCCAAGGTTGAGTACCTGAGTTACGGCCTAAAATTTCACCACGTTCTGAGATACCAGCACGATTTAGAAGCGTTTCTAATTCATTCCAAGATAAGCCAGACTCATCCCAATTTACATTTGGATCATCAGCGCCAGTTGGAATGTAAGCTAGGTAAGCTGAGCTTGAGTAAAAGTCGCGTGTGTCACCTAAGTCACTATCTTGATACATGCCCATAGTGTAGCTAAATGGACGGCCAGAGCGGCGCTCAAAATACACGTTAAACTTAGTTGCATAGCCACTGAAAAATTCAGTGTTATACGCTAGGTTTATTTTAAAGCTGTGCTCTACTTCGTATGAACCACGATCTGCAAAGTCTTCATTGCGGTTACGTGTAATGTTGTATTGGTAGTTACTTTGAGCACGAGAAGATGAACCCGATGAGGCCTCAGTTACGTCTTGGTGTGCATAACTTGCAGAAACATACAGGCCATTTTCAAATTCTTTTGCAATGCCGGTAGAGATAATGATTGAACGTCCATCGTCAGATGAATTAGTCATTGCAATATCAAAGTTATCAGCAAGGTCGCCAGTATAAATACTTTCGTTAATTACACGCTCACCATCAGCAGCAACACCAATTGGGTTTAAAGCAGTGTTATGCCATACAGCTTCGTTTTCTTTTTTATGGTAAGCAATTTCTGCTTGCCATTTGAAGCCTTCGCCAAGTAGTTCTGAGTCAAACTCGTATTCAAAACCAACTTGAGCTCTTATGCTCGATGGAAGCTCAAAATCAGGGTCAACATAGTTTGTGCTACCGGCACCTTGGACTAACGTGTTTTTAATAGCGTCAGGTACTTGCGTAATATCGGCTTGGTTATTGGCGTAATAATCATTAATAGCGCTTTGAGGTGCTTCAACAAATGTAATACCGTCATTTTGGAAAGAGTTATTGTACCAAACGTTTGGAATACCACCTTGGAATCGACCTATACCACCATTAATGGTTAATGCTTCAGTTGCATAATATTTAAAGCCAATACGCGGTAAAATTATATCTAAACCATCAAGATTCTCTTGATTGCTAAAGCCGTAAGTATTTAAAAAGTTTTCGTTTAAAGTTGGTTTATCGTCTGATGATAAACGCTCATAACGAACGCCTGCTGTTACTTCTAAATCATCACCAACATAAAAAGTATCTTCGATATAAAGTGCTAACTGGTTACGTGTCGCATCGTATGCAGTGTCATTTGGGTTATTTGTGTACGCGTTACTGTAAGAAAAGTCGTATGTACCTCTAAAGTTACCCACTTCACGGTTTGCAAAACCTTCGAAGTCATCAAACTCCCAAGAACCTAATGAGTTAGATGCAAATAAGTTATATAAATTTAGCGATTCATACTGCATACCAAAGTTAATTTCGTGCTCATCCATTAAGTAAGTGGCATCGAAAGTAAGCGTTAAGTTTTCAGTCGATGAGCTATTTGCATGGCGGAATTCATCTGTACCAAACTCATAAGCTGGACCACGGAAGTATTCTTCAACTTTCACAAAGCCAATATCAGAGTTAGTCAAGCTTCTTGATGATACATCTTTGTAAGCGATACCAATTTCAGTTGAGAAGTTTTCATTCCAGTCTGAATATAATTTTGTCGCAAAATTATTGAATTTAGTAGCGTAAGTATAACGGCTTGACGCTAAGCTTACTGTACTACCGCCTGTGCCGACATTTGTTTCGTCTTTATCGTCTTGCCATTGGTAAGTGAAATCTAAACGATGATCATCATTAATATTCCAACTTAATTTAACAAGCAATGATTCGTTTGTATCTTTAGGGTCACCACCGAGAGAATCGGTTAAGCCGTATTCATTATTTAAAATATTAATAAATTGGTTGTAGCTTTCTTCTGTTACATCATATTCATTCGTTGCACCAGAGCCTTCAAAACCGTAATCTAAATCAAGTTCACTTGTCCATTTGTTGTAGTTAACAAAGTAAAACAAAGTATCGTCGATTAATGGGCCGCCAACATTAAAGCCATAACGTTTCTCAGTTTGAATTGGTTCTACCTGATCAATAACGTATGTACGGTGTCCATCTTCATCTAAAACCGGGCTACCATCAGCATATACTTGAGAAATACTATCTACATCACCTGCAATATCTGGCGTAGATATTTCATAAAAGCCAGAAAATTTAAACTCATTAGTACCTGATTTTGTTACTGCATTAATGGTACCGCCACCAAAGTTACCTTTAGAGGCTGAGAACGGAGATACATCAACAGAAATTTGCTCAATTGCATCAAGTGCTACAGGTGGTTGCGAAGTAGGGTAGCCACCGTAACTTAAACCAAAGTCATCATTTTGGCCAATACCGTCAACAGTTAAGCCGTTGGTACGCGGGTTACTACCTGCAAACGTTAGCTCACCACTACCATTAATGCTGGCGAGTGGATTTAAACGCGCAATATCTTTAATGTCGCGGTTAAAGCTTGGCATATTTTCAATAGTGTCAGAGCCAAATGTACTGCTAGAGCCACCTGATTGTTGAACAATTTTATAACCAGACACTTCAATCTTTTCGATATTTAGCGGAGCAAGCTGCGAGCTTAAACGGTAAGTTTCACCCAGATTTAGATAGATATTTTCAACAGTTGTATCGTTAAATTTATCAGAATCGATGATAACCATGTAAGGACCACCTACACGTAAGCCATTAGCGATAAACGTACCACTTTCGTTTGTAGTTAGCTCGCTAATAGTTCCCGTTGGTTGGTGAACTACTTTAATTTTAACGTTTGCAGCACTGCCACCTGAAGGCGTCGTAATTTTACCTCGCATTGCAGATGAAGTATCAGCAGCCATTGCGCTTGTAGAAACACCTAGAGCTAAAATTACCGCTCCAGTTAATTTCGAAAGGCGAAGCTTAGTCATAATGTTGATTTCCCGTGTTATTAATGTCAAATTTATAGTTTTAAATATACTTATAAGAACCAAGCTAATGGGCCTTATTAAGTTTTGCAGTATTTAAATTATGTATTGCTTTTTAAGCATATTTCTTTGATTTTACTTTTCTAGTATTACATTAATATGAAATACATCTAGTTAGTTTGCTTCTTTTCAAAAGCTAAAGCTGTTTCTAACTCTTTTGCAGAAGGGTCAAATAAGGCGTTTAATAGTCCAGCTAGTCGAATACCCGCTTGTTGTAGGCGTGTTTTTACAATTGGAGTGTTGTTATAAATGTAGCTGTACCCAACTTCGTCGTTGGTGTACTTATAAATTTTTGTTGCTAAATTGTGTGATTCTTCAACCCAAGTTTTAGGTGAGCTTTGTAAATACTCAGCAATTAATTCGCTGTTATTTGTATCAATAAATTGAGCGTATTCAGTAAACGACAAGTTCTCGTTCTCAACTAACTTTGTATCCCAAAGGCTGTGAAGATTTGTTTCTTCGTTAAAAAATGAAACCTTAATACGGTTACCACCTCTGTCTTCACCTCGACCGGCATGAAAGGGTTGATGACTGTCGCCTACTAAATGCACTAAAAAACGCAAACTGAACTGCTTAGCATCTAAGGTGCTATTTTTATCAGTGAGTGTTTGCATTGAATAGTGAATGCCCTCGAGGATATTACTTACAGATTCTTTGTTTTTAGTATGATCGTGATTGAAGCTGAAAGATTTTCCTGGGGCTGCGTTAATGTAATGCCAACGAGATGATTTCTTTTGCCAAAAGTCGCCAGGAGCAGAGCGCATTTCATCAGGCCAGGTTGATATTTGCGCAAGTGACTCACCATCTAAATAAGGTTTAATTGCTGCTTTAGTAGTTTCGCTTATATGAGATTGTGCAATCTGCCCTACAATACGGTGGCCATTTTGACCCCAAGCGTGTGAGTTAGTGCTTGTGAATATCGCACTAATCAAAAGCGCAGAAGATATCGAGTACTTTATATTGTTATGCATTAAAACTTCCTAAATGAATATTTCATGGGGTTGCTATAAGCTAATGCGGTCAATTGTCCTCATTTTTAATGTTGATAGGAAGGACTTATTAAAATTCATAATTTCTTATTCAATTACCTTTAAAATCAGTCTCTTATATTTAACAGGTAAAATTACTTGTTGTAATAGGTAAGCGAAATTGTTCAAATACACTATATCGTCTATTTTTGGGTGGCATTGCTTTGAATTATAAAAATATTGTGTTGCACAAAATGTTAATTGTTACATTTTTGTTTCTATTGTTGGTCGTTACGTGGGTTTGCGGTCAAGTTAGTGTATACAATGATGATTTACATTTTCCGGTTATGATCGAAACCTCAACAGAGTGTCAAACAACTGCTACAAGTAATAAAGACCAATTAATTGTTTTTACACAATCAAAAAAAATAGCCAAGTTATTAACACAAAAGTTATGCTCTGATAACGTAGTAGCTAAGCAATATGGCTCGGTAAAAGGGTATTGGGGATATAGAACGGCAGATAGCTTTGAGTTTGTTGGTAAAGGAATTGCTGACCTAATTTTGGCTAAAAGTAATATTATGGCTGCATTTAAAGCGGAGTCGACCTATAACTACCAACCCGTAGTTGGTTTTTCTGACTACACGGCTTTTTTTATATCTTCTAAAGAAAAACCTCGAATTACTAAACAATATTTTTTAGATAAACGCATAGGTTTGCTTGATTATCCTACCAGCCGATCAGGGCATATTTTACCAAAGCAAATGTTTAAAGAACTGGATATAAATTTAGCTAATTTGAAAATCACTTATGCTAGTTCTCATAACGAATTACGCGATTTACTCGCCGACGGAAAAGTAGATATTATTGCTTCGTTTTGGAAAGAGAGTGACGAAAAACGTTTTTCAAAAAACTATATTACGCCTTTGAGTAATAATATTACTGGAACAAGATGGTATTTAAAAATGCAGCAAAATAATACTGATTTATTATGTGCAGTACAGGCAAATTTGCTTGATATGTCTAAAGATCAAAGTTTGCATTATTATCAAAATGCACAATCGTTTTGGAGTTGCGGTACTAGCTCAGTAAACTTAAAAGAGGAAGTTAGTGATGAGTAAATATAAACAACTACTTGTTTTACTATGCTTATTTTTAACTTTATCTTCTGTGTTTTATATTTCTGTAATTCAAAAAAGCCAGCAAGTAACTAAACAAAAAATAACGCAGATAGAAAGGCAAATAGCACTCGACTTACCATTACTTGATTTATCAAATGAGCTGCTAAAGCATTCGGGGAATAAAGATGCGGTTAATAGCTACATTAAAACCTTAAATAGCTACATTAATTCGAACGATCTTAAAGTTGTTGCTATTGCACCAAAAGGCGAAATGCTAGTACCTGTAAACTTACACCAAATAACACGTAGTTTGAGCACTAATAACGGACCTGTATTAGTTGTATTTAACGTTCAGCAAACCCACTTTACATTAAGCCATTTTATTTACTATTTTATATTTTTAGTATTAAGTGTGTTGATTAGTTTTTGGGTAAAATTTGCGTTTATTAAACAAAGTAATAAGCAGTTTAATAATGCGCAGCATCAGTCAATTACAGAGCCTACGCCGCTGATGCTTATAGTTGACCTTAACGATAAAACACTATCAAGTAGTTGTAGTGCAGAGCAAAAAGTGGGTTTAGCCAATAAGCCATTATGCTTTTATTTAGCACTTGTAGAGTATTGTACAAATAACGATGATGTAGCGCTTAGTCATAATAAAGATGTACCAGAGGAGCTTCTAGAGCTCGCTAACAAGTATTTTTATAGGTTGGTAGAGCTTGGTCATACGGTTAGAAAAAGGCCTAATTTTAATAATAGCCTAGAAAAAACCTTGAGTGAGATACGTGCGGCATTAGATGAAGTACTTAGCGAGTGTCCTGAAGAAAAAGAGTTATATTACCCACCTAAAGCCTATGGAGAAGGCTCTCGTTCTCGTTTGCATAGTTATGGGCTGGCAAATATTAAAAAAGGTAATATTGAAATAAGAGGAAAGTAACTAGATTACTTTCCTCTTATTCTTAGAGGTTATTTAGGGGTAAATTCAGCCGCTTTGAGAGGGTTATTTTTTGAAATAAAGTCTTGAAGTGCTTTAGCATCTGTTTCGTCTGTACTTACAAAGCCTTTTTTATTTGTAAGTGCAGGATAACCATCACCGCCTGATGCGTTATAGCTATTTAGACTCATTCTGTATGTTTTATTTTTATTAAGCGGTTCGCCATTGATCAAAACATTAACCAACTGATTATTTTTACGCTCAAACGATATTTTATGGTATTGCAAATAAGCACCAGCATCCGGTGGGAAGCTCGTTACTGTATTTAAGTAATCCCATAAATCACTGCCTTGCCAATCCATATAAGTAATGCGGTTTTTAAAAGGATGTACTTTTAAAATATCTTTATAGCTTACTTTACCAGCCTCTATTGAGCTGCGAATACCACCGCCACTTATTAATCCAAAGTCTGCATTTACTACATCCATTTGAGCTTGAATAATTACACGTGCAAGGTTTGTTTGTTGGTAACGAACTTTGTTTCTGTCACCTTCTAAGCGAGCATCTACTTCACCAATGGTACCTTCAATTTGTTTAGCGCCTTTAGCTTGGTATACCGCTAAATAAGATTCAAGTTTAGGGTCTGGTTTAATGTACTCGTTTGCTAATACTGCTTTAGTAGAGCCATCAGCTTGAACTTTATCTACATACAAATTAACAGGCATGAGTTTGTAGTCTAGTAACGTTAATTTTCCGTTTTCAAGCTTAAACTCAGCTTTACCAACATACTTACCCCATTCATGGGCTTGCATAATGTAAGTACCGTTTTGCTGGTCTGGCTTACAGGCAAGGCCAGGTTTAAAGTTATCGTCATTTACATTTGTATCACTCATACACACAGGTTCTTGTGAGTGACCGCCAATGATCATATCAAGTGTGTTTGCAGGAAGTGAGCGAGCAAGTGTTACGTCACCTGGTGCATTAATGCCAAAGCTAGCATCAACATAATGACCCATATGAGTCAGCGCAATAGTAATGTCAGGGTTGTACTTAGCTTTTATTTCTTTAGCTAGTTCTGCAGTAACGTCAACAGGGTCTTTAAACTCTAAGTGGCCAATATACTGAGGATTACCAATTTTAGCTGTGTCTGTTGTTGTTAATCCAATAACAGCAATAGTTAAGCCATTTTTTTTGAATATTTTATAGCTATCAAACGCATGTTCGCCTGATTCTTTTTCAAATATATTGGCTGATAGAAAAGGAAAGTTCACCCATTTTTGCTGTTGCTTCAAAATATCAATAGGATTATCGAATTCGTGATTGCC
Organism: Pseudoalteromonas sp. SR43-5; assembly: GCF_014163835.1. Taxonomy (NCBI): domain Bacteria; kingdom Pseudomonadati; phylum Pseudomonadota; class Gammaproteobacteria; order Alteromonadales; family Pseudoalteromonadaceae; genus Pseudoalteromonas; species Pseudoalteromonas sp. SR43-5. The sequence goes on along the minus strand of NZ_JACJEA010000006.1, from coordinate 50,672 downwards.
TAATGCCATTGCATCATAACCAATCAGCGACATACCTTTAAAGTCAGGTTCTGCTTTTTGTAAATCTGACTCAGGAATACCGGTATTAATGTCACCACCAGAGAGAAGTAAAACGGCATGACCTTGCTTTTGGGCGTCATTACGTAAAGAGTCAATTAACGTTTTGCGAGCGGCCATACCGTATTCGCCTTTTTCGTTTTGCCAAAAACGGCCGTGATTATCATTAGTATGAAGAACAGTTAAATATTCAGTAGGAGTACTGTTAGAGGTTGATTCAGGAGCAGGAGATGTACATCCAAGTACACTAAAAATAATCGAAAATAAAATAATTATACGCATAAAATACCTATGGATTAAGGTCTACTTAATTTATCAAGCGGGTAGTTTAAACTAGTTTTATGCTAAAAAAACGTACTTATTGACATTTTATTTAGAAGGTACAGTTAATCGATTTGTGGCGGCACTTTCGCGACGCTTTAACTCTGCATCCGCATATTCCCGCTTAGTATGGTTTATACCTACCATCCACGTTAAAAAGCTCGCCGGTAGTTTTGTGTATGGTTCACCTTTGTGTAAACCAAAGTCGCAAATTGTTTGTTTAGTGTGTGGCATTGTTAGATCCTGTTGTTTGTGTTTTTTTAAGGTAACAAATAAGTGACCACACTTTTAAGATGATTTAATTTTAAATAGTCAGATTTATATAGCAAAAAAGAATATAAATAATGGCATATGTAATTAATTTGTTATCAATACGGTCTTAATTGTATCAACTCACACTTTAGAATCGATTTTAGTCGCCGATGGCATTAATGTGTTAACGCATTAACTAATTATTTAAAAAATATAACAACAGGAATAAAACATGAAAATACTTTTACTTGGCTCAGCACTTGCTGCAGCAAGTTTTACAAGCACCGCTACTATAGTTGAAATGAACACGAGCCAAGGTGTCATAGAGATTAACCTATTTGATCAACAAACCCCCAAAACAGTCGCAAATTTTTTAAGTTACGTTCAAGACGATTCATATAACGAAACAGTAATTCACCGCTCTGTTAGTAACTTTGTTATTCAAGGTGGTGGATTTACATTTTCTGATTCGCTAGATGCGATTACTACAAAACCTGCTGTAGAAAATGAGCCCGTTTTTTCTAATGTTAAGGGCACCATTGCAATGGCTAAATTATCGGGTGATGCTAATAGCGCAACAAGTCAGTGGTTTTTTAATATTACAGACAATAGTGCAGCACTTGATACCCAAAACGGTGGCTTTACAGTGTTTGGACAAATTACTGCAGCAAGCCAATCAACGTTAGATAAAATTGCAGCGTTAGTACACTGTGGTGAAACACCCGTGGTTGATATTACTGCTGAGCAATGTGCAAGTACTGATGTAACAATTAGTAGTGCTAACTTAGTGACTATTCAAAATGTGGCGGTAATGGATGATGATCCTAATTCAGCAGCAGGCCTTACTGTTACTGAAAATACGTTAATTGATTCTGACACATCAACAGATTCTAGCAGCAGTTCTGGCGGCGGGTTAATTTGGCTTTTAGGTGCTTTTTTACTTGCGGTACCTCGTTTAAAACGTGCTAAATAATTAAAATTAACGTTAATGTGGATGGCCTAAACCAGCCGTCCACATTACTATTATTAAACTTTGCTATTTAAAATAGTACTCGCCAAACCATTGCTAGCCAAATTGAAAACACACAAACACAACCCAGTAAAAACACTTTAAAACGTGCGCGTACGTTGTTTTCACCTAAATGAATAACGCTATGCACAATACGTGTTGCTACAAATAAACAGGCCAGTATTGCCACAAGTGTACTGGCGCTATTTAGTTGCAGTGCAAGTAAACACCCCGCGTAAAAAAGCACTGGTATTTCAAACTGATTCGAAAAGTTTCTATCTGCCACCCTAATAGTGTCGCCAGCCTTATCTAACTGCATTGTTTTAAAATCACTTAAATCTAGTTGTTTATTTTTAGCTGCGGCAAAGCGCCTTTTACCCATAATGAGCATGACAACCAGTGAAAGCGTAACTTGTGCAAACATGGCAAGTATGATGATTTTTTCCATTGTTTTTCCTTATTATTTAGAATTTGCGTATTTTTTGATATTGAATGATTTTTAGTCTCGCAAGGTTGGCAGACTCCCAACTAATATCCGATTATGAAGACATTTTTCACAATGTGTTACACAAAATAGCGTTATTTTGTAGAAAGTTATTAATTGAAAATGTTAGTTTAGCTTAACTATATTGCTTTGAATTGGCGCACGCTATTTTGCGCAATACTTTTTAATGGAAAACAAAAATGAAAAAGATTATTGGTTTTAGTGCAATCGCACTTGCAGTTTTAAGTGGTTGTTCAAATACGGCTTCGGTTTCAGTGGCGCCTCAGGCCTCTTTACCATCAGATACGTTAGTCGTAAGCCCTAACGATAACCGCGAATATAAAACACTTAAGCTGGCAAACGACATTGAAGTAATTTTAGTGTCAGATCCAGGTGCTGAAAAATCTGCAGCGGCACTAAGCGTTGGTGTTGGTTTACTGCATGACCCAATGTCGCAACAAGGTATGGCGCATTATCTAGAGCACATGCTGTTTTTAGGCACAGATCGCTACCCAGACACAAAAGGGTATTCTGATTTTATGACCAAAAATGGTGGCGCGCACAATGCTTATACGTGGCTCGATATTACTAATTACATGTTTAAAATTAATAACGACGCGTTTGATGAAGGGCTAGACCGTTTTGCTGACTTTTTCAAAGCGCCTAAGTTATACCCAGAATACACAGACAAAGAAAAAAATGCAGTAAACGCAGAGTGGTCAATGCGCCGCGAAATGGACTTTTTTGGACAATTTAAACTCGCGCGTAAAATGATGGGCGATCACCCAGCTAATCGCTTTTTAATTGGTAACCTAGAAACCCTTGGCGATAAAGAAAACAGTTCACTTCATAAAGAAACGGTTGATTTTTATAATAAATACTACTCTTCAAATATTATGAAAGTTGCGCTTATTTCTAATTTACCTATTGCTGAAATGGAGCAAAAAGCGCAAAAATACTTTGCTGACATAAAAAATAAAAATATCGAAAAACCAACAGTGACTGCAAAACTTGATTTTGATAACGCTGGCGGAAAACGCGTGTTTTATGCACCAAATGAAGATGTAAAACAGCTGCAACTTGATTTCACCATTGCTAATAATAATAGCGAATTTGCACTTAAACCAAACCGATTTGTAGCGTATTTACTAAGTAATGAAATGCCGGGCAGCCCAGCGCAACTTCTTCGTGATAAAGGATGGGTGTCTCAGCTTTCTGCTTCAGCTGCACCAAATCAATATGGCAATTACGGCTCGTTAAATGTAAATGTAGAGCTTACAGATGAAGGCATGAAAAATCGTGACGAAATAGTGGCGACTATTATGCAGTACATCGATTTAATTAAAAAAGAAGGCGTTGATAGTAAGTACTTCAACGAAATTCGTACTTCCCTTAATAACCAATTTAAGTTTTTAGAAAAAGGTGATGAATTTAATTATGTAAGCTCGCTTACGCAAAGCATGCAAGATTATCCGTTAAATCACGCTATTAATGCACCTTATTATTATGCAAAGTTTGACGCTGACGCTGTAAACAATGTACTTGAGCAGTTAAATGCCGATACCCTTCGTATTTGGTATGTATCGCAGCAAGAAGAGACAGACTCAAAACTACACTTTTACGACGGTAAATACCGCATCAGTGACATTAGCGATGATGAAATTGCCAGCTGGAAAAAACCAAGCGAATTTAAGTTAGCACTACCAACAGTAAACAATTTATTGCCTGAAAACTTTGCAATAAAAACGCAAGCATTTAAAGAGCAAAAACACCCAGAACTTGCTTACGATAAAAATGGTGTAAAAGTATGGCGCCAAGCAAGTCAAAAATTTGCAGAGCAGCCAAAAGGGCTTGTTGAAGTTTATATAAATACTCAACCCGGTTTGAACGATATTAAGGCAGAAGTCCTTTATTCTGTTTGGGCTGATTTATATAATATTCAACAAAGTCAGTTAAGTACCGAAGCAGCAATCGCCGGTATGAGCGTAAGCCTAGCACCGAGTAATGGCCTTGTTTTATCTATGAGTGGTTTTACAGATAAGCAAGATGTATTGCTTAAACAAGCTTTAACCGGGTTAAAAGCTGATGAAACAGCACAAGCATTTAGCCAAGCGGTAGATCGTTTTAAACGTAATTTACTAAACCAACAAAAGCAGTTTCCGTATGCACAAGCATTTGGCGAGTATTCAAAACTAACGCGTACAGGTGGCTTTGATACAGATGCGCTTATTAAAGCCGCTGACTCACTGAGTGTTGCCGACTTAGCACAATTAAAAACAGCTACGTTTGCACAAAACGATTTACGTGTATTTAGTTACGGTAACTACGATCAGCAAGATATAGACGCGATTGCACAAGAGTTAAGTGCAACATTACCAAGTAATCATAAGCGCAGTGAATTTGCACGAAGCAAAGCGTGGTTGCCACAACCGGGCGAAACGCTGGTACTGCAAAAAGATATTGATGTAGCCGATGTAGCGGTGGTTGATATGACCGTTCATCCTGTTGCGGGTTACAAACAAAAAGCAGAAGCAGCTGTATTACAAAGCCACTTTAGAACAGTTGCGTTTGATAAAATGCGTACTGAGGAGCAACTTGCATACGCAGTAGGTGCGTTAGCTCGCCCAATTGAAGATTACTCAGCAATTGGTTTGTATATCCAAACACCGGTTAAAGGACCAAAAGAAATACAAGCTCGTTTTGATAAGTTTAAAAAAGAATACGCAGTTGAACTTGATAACATGAGCGAAGAGACTTTTGAGCAGCTTAAAAACTCTACCCTTGTATCACTTAAAGAGCAGCCTAAAAACTTAAGTGACGAAATGAGCCCACTTATAAACGATTGGTACCGTGAAAACTTTACCTTTGATTCTAAGCAAAAGCTGATTGATGAAGTTGAAAAAGTAACGCTTGCAGATATAAAGGACTACTACAAGCAAACAATGCTTAACTCTAATGCTGCACGTTTAAATGTGCAATTACGCGGGACTAAGTTTATAGAAAGTGACTTTGCCGATTTACCAAATCAAACTAAAATCACAACGCTTGATGCCTATTACAATGGTATTAAACTACAAAAATAAGCTTTGTTTATGTAGCTAAAATAAACCCCAATGTATCACTACATTGGGGTTTATTATTTATCTCACTATATTTACTAATAATACCAATTCGCTTAATTAAGTGATCTATTTTGAGGATGGAAAAACGTGTTGATAGCTAGGCAAAAAATTCGCTATTTAGTTGTTCTAAATGAAAATTTTTTAACGCAGTTAGCGACTCGTTTAGCCCCGCAAAATGATTAAGTATTATTGCGGATTGGTATAGTATTTAAGCCATTATTAAAAAGCCTATAACAGCTAATGCCGCAGCAATTAGCGTGTATGGCAATTGTGTAACAGCATGGCTCATTAAATTACAACCAGAACCTTGCGCTGCGAGTACGGTTGAATCTGAGTAAAAACACGCTTGGCTACCAAAAGAAGAAGCCGATAATAGCGCCCCAATGACCAGTGGTATGTTTGCATCAACCGCATTAGCCAGTGGCATAACAATGGGAATTGATACAGCAAAAATACCCCAGCTAGACCCCGTTGCAAACGCTAAAATAGCCATTGAAATAAATACCACGGCTGGTAAGTATGCAGCGGTCATATAAGGACTTAAGCTGCCAATAACAAACTGAGGCAAACCAATTAAGTCGCATACATCTTTAAATATAAACGCAGCTATAACAGTACCAATCGCGGGGATCATACTTTTAAAGCCATCAAGCATGCGTTCAATCATTTCACTTACACTCATTAATTTTTGTAGAGCATAAAACGGGAGAGTGACCGCCATTGTTGCTAATAAGCCTTTGTATACGTCTATTTCAAAGTAAACAGTAAATGCAACCAGTAAAATAATCGGCACCAAAAAGTTACGTAATTTACCTTTAGGATCAGCATCTTCAAAGTTCTCTTCTACGGCTTTTACCGCATATTCATCCGCTGTTTGAACGTCATTGTATTGAGCAGGGTCGACTTGAGCTTGCTCAATTTGTGCCATTTGCTCTGCTTTTTTCATTGGACCAATCGCAGGAATAATACCCAGCACAACAAGTAAAACAACAAGCACTGCAAACCACGCATAAAACATGTACGGTATGGCTTGGATATAAACTGCAATCCCTTTGCCTTCTTCTGCAATACCGTTATCTACAAGTAAGCCACCAAAAAAAACCGCCCAGGTAGATAAAGGGACAAGTACACAAATTGGTGCAGCAGTAGAGTCTACAACATAGGCAAGCATCTCACGGCTCACTTTAAATTTATCGGTAATGCGTTTCATGGTTTCACCCACGGTAAGCGCATTTAAGTAGTCATCAATAAAAATAACTACACCCAAACAAAAGGTCATAAACAAAGATGAGCGTTTACCTTTAGTGTATTTAAGGGCTAACTTGCCAAAAGCCGATGCGCCACCTGTGCGCACTAATAGCGCGATTAAAGCACCGAAGCCACCACATACAAGTATTAGCCAGCCGATGGTTTCGTCTGTCATCACTTTTAGCGATGTACTCGCAAAGTTAGTAAGTACCTGTGCAGGATCGGCGATAACTAAACCAACTAAAGCACCAATAAGTAAAGATAAAATAGGGCGGCGTAATACAACAGCCAATACAACTACCACCAAAGGTGGCAGTAAACTTAACGCAGAAGGTTCAAGCATTTAAGTATTCACAAAATTAAAAGCATGTATAAAAATTACAATAGTATTAATTTTTAAACTGCTTATACAAAAACAAAGAAGATGATAAGTTTGTTGTAAAATCATCTTCCAAGTCACTGCTTTTGTACGCGAGGGAGAGACACATAAACAGTTATGTTAAATAGCGGCTTAAGTGAAACGCGTTGGCTTTGGCGCCAGACGGTGCAAGGAGTGCAAACCGCTATTGTTGTGCCTGTAAAAACATCGGCGCAAAAATAATCTGCTTTTTAATTTCAGTCAACAAAAAGTTACATGCAAAACAAAGTTTTTTAGAGGAGCTTACATTGAACGCTGTATTTAAAACAAATCGATTGTTGTTGCGCCATGCAAATGAGCTTGATGCAGCTATTTTACTTAAGCTAGTTAATCAGGCGAGTTTCATAGAGCATATTGGTGATAAAGCAATCTATACCCTTGATGATGCCAAGTCGTACATTATAGGGCCTGTTTATCTTTCGAGGTTAAATTTGCAGCAGTATGTTTGGTATTTAGGCAAGGCAGAGCCTATGTAGTGTGGTTATTCCCCATAAATAGGCGTTAACACTGCATAAATGCCAAACATGCGCTGCCCGAAGGGTTCTACCTAGGGGCAATTAACTCTTTGTTGCTCGGTTTTTACTTAGCCCACTAGGTTATAAACCTCACGCCGCGATTAAATCGCCCCTAGATTGAACAAATTTTAATCCTGAAAGGTCAACAGGCCCTAGTCATTTATTGCTTCTCATGTACGCCAAGGCTTTGGGCCTTACATTATTACTTTGCATAATGCTGTAGTAGTTGGCGTTGTTGGGTTTTATAAACGCGCCGCGTTACTGCAACCTGATTTAGGTTTTGCACTTGTAAGCGGTTTTGAAAAAAAGGGTTATGTTTTTGAAGCGGCCAGCGCACTTTTGCAATATAAGCATGAATTTGGAATTACAAAACTGTGTGCAATAACATCACCAGATAATAGGGCATCGCAGAATGTGTTGTTAAAATTGGGCTTTAAAATAAAGGGCAAGGCGGTTATCAATGATGATACAACCGCCGTGATTATATTGTCACTTAACGATTAAAGTCTTGCTTGTTCTATTTGTTTTGCAACATTTAGGTTTATATTTAGCCATGTTGCTTCAAGTGTCGAAACCAGGCCATCATAGCCATCATCATCAATAGGGACCAATTGCGAAAAATTATTAATACTTATAAGGCGTCGGCCTGTTTCAGGGTGTGTGTAATATAAACGCCAAAGCCCAGAAATATCAGCGTTACCTTGCATATCGCCATTAAAGTGGTGAATTTCGTATTCAAGCTCATAAAACGTTTGTTGATCAAGTTCAGTAATGACCGGTAAGCCTTTTATTACCATCCAGTTGGGCATAGCATTAAAAAGTGTTTGCTGGGCTGTTGCAGTAAGCATTACATCCGGCGATTCGCCCCACAGGTTGTAATTTGCAGCATGAATTTGGTTGCTATCTATTTTCATAGCAATGCCCAAATTATTTAAAGCGCCTCTAAGTACAACAGTTTGTATTCTTAGTTGCGCATCTGTATCTGCAACGTTTCGAGACGATGCACCTATAGGCTGCTCAAACTGGTAATACTGTGTCGCAGTTTGTATTGATGAACTACAACCTGCCAATAGTAATAATAAACTTGCAGTTAAAAATAACGATTTCATTATTGCTTCCTTGGTTTTGGATCTGCTGGTAATGATTTATCAAAAATTAGCATATTAGGTTGCTCGTTTAATCCGCGAGTTAGAGGCTGTAGGCCCTCACTTAAACGTTTAAACTCTTTTAATGTTTGCTGTATTTGATGATGAAGTTCAGAACCGGCTTGGTAACTGGCCATGGTTTTATCAAATTGGCGCATAGTGACTTCAAACTGCTCCATGCTTTTTGTCATCTTTTCGAAATTACGGTTAAAGTCGCCAGGTAAGTTTTGTGTATCTTTTTGGCTTAGCAGCTCTCGCATTTCATTAGCAAGCGCTCGGTAATCGGTAAATGTAGCTTGCATTTGTGCCAAGCTATCTTCAACTTTTAAGTTATTTACCTTATTAAGTACGTCAGAAACTTGATCTGCTAATACAGTTATACCGCTTGAAATACTCGGAAAAACATCATACTGCACAAGTTTACCTAGGTGCGCTTCTGGCGCGTCGGGGTATATATCAAAATCTACATACACAGCACCCGTTAATAAATTACCAGGCTTTAACGAGGCGCGCATCCCACTTTCAATCCAGCCCTTTAAACTGCCTTGCCAATACTCTTTTGCTGAAGCACTGTCATGATACAAGCGTCCGTATTCTACTTTTATAAGCACTGGAACCGCCGTATTATGGTTTCTAAAGTGGGCAGGTTTACCGTCAATAATTACATTGGCAGGGGTTTCAACAACAGTACCTACACGCATACCTCTGTATTCGACAGGTGCACCTGTGCGTAGTCCTCGAACTGACTGTTCAAATTCAATTAGGTAGTAATCAAAATCATAAAAGCGCTCTTCTAACGCCTCTTTATAGCTTTGGCTTAATGAAAAGCTATGCCCATCTTGTGCTATTTCACCCGGGGCCTGTTGTTCAGGTAAACCAACCGAAATACCGCCTTTTAATAGTTTACTCAAAGAGCCCGTATTAATATTGATACCATCGGCAGATAGGTCAATTTCAATTCCTGCGTTCACCCAAAATATTGAGTTCATGGTGATCAGATTTTGATAAGGGGCTTTAATAAATACGCCGTACTTCATTGCTTGGTTTTCCCAATCAAAAGTGGCGGTTTCTATTTGCCCTATTTTATAATTTTTGAAGAATATACCGGTGCTTACATCAAGTACTTCAGCGTTGTAACTCATTAATTTAAAACGACCACCTTTCACATCTTTACCAATGAGGGCGGGTTCATCTTGTAACTTAAAACGCTCTTTTAGTTCTTTACTTTCACCGGGTGAAAACTCTAAATATACACCAGACAATAACGTACTCATCCCGCTAATACCTGTTTCATCAATGCGTGGTTTCACGACCCAAATTTTGGCATCGTTAGTCAGTAGCTCGTTGTAATTTTTATCTATTTGCGCGCGAGCAATTACGCTGTCTTGCGTGTCGGATAGCCTAACATGATCAATTTGACCTATTTTTACACTGCGCACTTTTATTTCAGTCTTACCTGCAATAATACCTTCTGCTTGTGGCATTTCGATAAAAATAGTAGGGCCTTTATTAGCTTGGTATTGGTATAACATCCACATGCCCACTAAAAGCGCAATTGCCGGAATGATCCAGATAGCGGAAATTTTCGGTTCTTTTGTTATTTCGGCGGTTTCGGTCATGCTTTGTTCTCTGATTTTTTGTTTTTAGGGGAATCCCACAATAAGCGTGGGTCAAAGGCATGGGCAGCCATCATTTGGCATATTACCATAACTGTAAAAAATACAATGCCTAATCCTGGCGTTACTGACATTAAATTACCCAGTTGAACTAAGGCCACTAAAATAGCAACCACGAATACATCTATCATCGACCATTTACCAATAAACTCAGTCAGTTGATAAATTCGGGTGTAACTTTTTGTATGTTTATTGGCAGGCCTTGTAACCATAAAGCATAAAAAGCTCAATACAAAAGCTTTAGCAAGTGGCACCACAACGCTGGCTAAAAATATAATAGCGGCAATAGGGTAGGAGCCACTTTTCCAAAGAGTAATAACACCACCAATTAAAGTCGAAGGGGATTCATCCCCAAGGCTAGTGGTGTGCATAATAGGTAAAACATTTGCTGGAATATAACAAACAACAGAAGTAATTAGCCAAGCTGCTGCTTTTTGTACGCTATAAGGGTTTCTGACGTGTGTTTTTGTATGGCAACGCTGGCAAATATTACCGGTACATAGTTGATGGCACACATGGCAGGCTTTAATATTTTCATCTATTGCACGTTTAGCATGCTCTGCGCCTTCGAGTACTTTTACAGGCTTTATTTGAGCCCATAAGCGTGGGCGATTTAAGTGAACAAGTGCAGCTATGTATAAAATAACAAACCCCACATAAGCCCAAAAACTCGTGCCGAAGCTAATATCAGCCAGCGACATGATTTTAACCATACTAACAAGTACGCCAATTAAAAATATTTCCGACATAATCCAAGGCTCTAACGCCAAAGTGAACTTTAGTAGTCGCCTTGCAATGCTCTCTGGTAATGCTTTTAAAAGCCCAAGATGCAAAGGAATTAAAATAACAAGCAAACCCATGGGCAGGGCAATAATGCTCAAATCAATAAATAAGCCAAGTAGCTCACTATCATAATTAAACAAAATTCGAGCCGCGTCGGGCAGTGTAATAGTTTGAGTTATACCGCTACTACTAAATGAAATAAAAGGGTAAAACATACTGCTGAGCAACATTAATAGTGCGCTAAAGCTTAGTGCTACTATGCGACTGTCGTGATTAACATCGGCTTCGCAAAGTTTATGGTGGCAATGTGGGCATATCGCCATTTGTTTTGCGATTATGCGAGGTATATCTATGATCAGATCACAACAGGGGCAGACAGTTTGCAATTTAATACCAAGCAAGAAGAATATTTCTTCAATTTTGCTATATTTAATACATTAATACAACGCGTTCTGCCATCAAGCTGCTCGTTATGTAAAGGAAGCGTGTGAAATATTATTTGTACTGCATACTAATGTGGCTCTTTATTTGTTCGCAAAATGCTGTGGCTATTAATAAAGAGCGAGAAGTAATTATCGCCGCGAGCGCATCAATTCCGCCCTATGTTTTTGAAAAAACAGACTCGGGTATACACCTAGGTTTAATCAAAGCCGCGTTAAAGGCTAATGGATTTGCCAATATTAATGTGCAATATATGTCGAATAAACGCGCTGAGCATCAATTGCATAATAAAGGAGTAGATATACTTTTAAATTATGCAGGAGGAAGTAGTCCATGTATTTACCCAAGTAAACCGGTACTTAGTTATGAAAATGTAGCCATCACACTCAAGCGAAATAAATATAATATTGATGAAATAGAAGGCATGTTTAATAAAAACGTCCTTGCTTTTCAAAATGCAACTGCATATCTGCCTTCTATATTTAAAAGTAATGTTAAACACTTTAGCTCATATCAAGAGGTTATTAATCAAAAGGCGCAGGTAGATAAGCTGTTAAAAGGTTGGGTGGATGTAATTGTGTTAGATAAGCGTATTTTTTACTATTACTACAATCAACATAAATCACCCGAAGCTGTGCAAATTTACACTTTATTTCCAAAAGCAGAGCGACCTGCTTATTTTAATAACCTCTCTTTAGCTACTGAGTTTGATATAGGTTTGGCGCTCATCAAGCAAAACGGTACTTATAAAAGAATTGTTGATGAAGGCCAAACCCATTCATCAATCAAATAACGCCACTGTTTGACGTGTAAGCGCTATTAGCTCACCGGATTGTGACCATATACAGCCATCTTCTAAACCATAGCCATCTTTTGAATGATGAGTGATTGCTTCAAAGCCAAGCCATTCGCCAGGTGATAAGTTTGGCTCTTGTACAAACTCTAAATACCATGACATGCTACTAGCTGGAGCGGGTTGTTTAAACATTTGTAATAACGTAGGTGGCCATGCATCTGTTAATGCAATTACATGCGCTTCAGTTATTTGTTCGGGCGTATGTTTAAAGCGCATCCATCCCCCTAAGTGAGACGTTTCTGCGCTGCTAAATGGCATGGCACCTTGTTGAGGGCATAAATCAACATGTTGAAAAAATTCAGGCATCTGGCCTTTAATAAAAGGTAGAGTATGGCGCTCGTCTACCGGTTTTAACCCTAAAGACTTTGAAACAGGCACATTTACACCCGACTCTCTACTTTTAGCAAAACACGCTTGTACAATTACACACACTTGTTCATTTTGAATGGCTTTGGCGAGTACCTGTGTGCTGCTTTTACCTTGTCGTAATATTTCTACCGATAACGAAAAAGGAGTATCAGCTAGTAATGGCCCTACAAAATTTGTACTGAGTGAGAGTAGGCGACGATCATTGGATACTTTTCCTCTGATAGCTTGATACAACAGTGCGGCTGAGAGCCCACCAAAAGCAGTTCTGCCTTGGCACCAGTTTTCTGGAAATTGCATTGTGCTAGTTAATTGTTCGGTATTGTCTGAACTTCCAATTTTTGCAGCTTGGAGAAGTAATTGTTCAAAATGCATGAAGATGACCTTTTATAGTGCGATTTAATAAATTTATAACACAACCAAACTAGTCAGACCAGTAATTAAAAACGTCTCTGGCGGTGCAAAAATCACCATTCCTTACAATTATTAGGGTTATTTTGTAAATAAATCACAAAAAATGGATTTTTTTTCATTTTTACAGTTGAAATAAGTTTGGCGCATCCCTATTTACTATGTCATCGAACGTATTAACGAATATTGAAGTTGGAGAAGTTTCATGGGTAAAATTATTGGAATCGATTTAGGTACTACAAACTCTTGTGTTGCAGTACTTGATGGTGGCAAAGCACGTGTTATTGAAAACGCGGAAGGCGATCGCACAACCCCGTCTATTATTGCTTACACGCAAGACGGCGAAACATTAGTAGGTCAATCTGCTAAGCGTCAAGCGGTTACTAACCCGACAAACACATTATTTGCAATCAAGCGTTTAATTGGTCGTCGTTTTGAAGACGAAGAAGTACAACGCGATATCGGCATTATGCCGTTTAAAATCATCAAAGCTGATAACGGCGATGCATGGGTAGAAGCGGGTGGCGAAAAACGCGCTGCACCACAAATTTCTGCTGAAGTACTGAAAAAAATGAAGAAAACGGCAGAGGACTTCTTAGGTGAAGAAGTAACTGAAGCTGTAATCACAGTACCTGCATACTTTAACGATTCACAACGTCAAGCAACGAAAGATGCTGGCCGTATTGCGGGTCTTGAAGTTAAACGTATTATCAATGAGCCAACTGCTGCGGCACTTGCTTACGGTATGGATAAAAACCGTGGCGAAAACATCGTTGCAGTATATGACTTAGGTGGCGGTACTTTCGATTTATCAATCATTGAAATTGATGAAGTTGAAGGCGAGCACACTTTTGAAGTACTTGCTACAAACGGTGATACTCACTTAGGTGGTGAAGATTTCGATAACCGTGTAATCAACTACTTAGTAGCTGAATTCAAGAAAGATCAAGGTTTAGACTTAAAAACTGATCCTCTTGCAATGCAACGTGTTAAAGAAGCTGCTGAAAAAGCAAAAATTGAACTGTCATCTGCACAATCAACTGAAGTAAACCTTCCGTATGTAACTGCTGATGCATCTGGTCCTAAGCACATGAACGTGAAACTAACACGTGCTAAGCTTGAATCACTAGTTGAAGATTTAGTAACTAAATCTCTAGAGCCACTTAAACGTGCACTTGCTGATGCTGATTTATCAGTAAGCGACATCAACGATATTATTCTTGTTGGTGGCCAAACACGTATGCCTTTAGTACAAAAAACAGTTGCTGATTTCTTCGGTAAAGAACCACGTAAAGACGTAAACCCTGATGAAGCAGTTGCAGTAGGCGCAGCGATTCAAGGTGGTGTACTTGCTGGTGACGTTAAAGATGTACTATTACTAGACGTTTCTCCATTATCTCTAGGTATTGAGACAATGGGCTCAGTAATGACAGCATTGATTGAGAAAAACACGACGATTCCTACTAAGAAATCGCAAACATTCTCAACAGCTGAAGATAACCAATCTGCTGTAACAATTCACGTGTTACAAGGTGAGCGTAAACGTTCAAGCGACAATAAATCTCTAGGTCAATTTAACCTAGAAGGTATTCGCCCAGCACAACGTGGTACACCGCAAATCGAAGTAACATTCGATGTTGATGCCGATGGTATCTTACATGTATCTGCAAAAGATAAAGATACAGGTAAAGAGCAAAAAATCACAATTCAAGCATCTTCAGGCCTAAGCGATGAAGAAGTTGAAAAAATGGTTCGTGATGCAGAAGCACATGCTGAAGACGATAAAAAGTTTGAAGAACTTGTAGCTGCTCGTAACCAAGCTGATGCTCTAGTACACGGTACTCGTAAGCAAATTGAAGAAGCTGGCGATGCATTACCAAGCGAAGACAAAGAAGCGATTGAAGCGGCTGTTGTAGATTTAGAAGCTGCTATTAAGAGCGACAACAAAGAAGAGATTGAAGCTAAAACTCAAGCTCTTGCTGAAAAGTCTCAAAAACTAATGGAAATTGCACAAGCGAAAGCACAGCAAGGTTCAGCAGATGCAGGCGAGCAACAGCAATCAGCTAAGCAAGACGACGACGTTGTTGATGCAGAGTTCGAAGAAGTGAAAGACGACAAGTAATTGTTGCTAACGCTTCTCGCTAGCCAAAAACACTTAACTCAATCGAGTGTTTAGGTTAGGATGAACAATTGAGGCGCGCGAGCAATAGCTTGTCGCGCCTTTTGCATGTATTTAAGGTTTGAAAATTCAATGATAAATCGATGCGATTTATCGGTTTATCCAGCAGCTCACGCTGCAAACAGAAAAGAGTAGTGTGATAGATATGTCAAAACGCGATTATTACGAAGCCCTCGGCGTAAGCAAAGATGCGAGTGAGCGAGACATAAAAAAAGCGTATAAACGCTTAGCGATGAAATATCATCCAGATCGTACCGCAGGCGATAAAGAGCTTGAAACTAAATTTAAAGAAGTTAAAGAAGCTTACGAGATTTTAACTGATCCTCAAAAACGCCAAATGTATGACCAACATGGTCACGCGGCATTTGAACAGGGCGGTGGCGGTGGTCATGGCGGCTTTGGTGGCGGACATGGCGATTTTGGTGATGTATTTGGTGACGTATTTGGCGATATTTTTGGTGGCGGCGGTGGTCGACGTCAATCTCGTCAACAACGTGGTTCTGACTTACGTTACAACATGGACTTGAGCTTAGAAGAAGCGGTTCGTGGTAAAGAAGTTGAAATTAAAGTACCAACATGGGTGGGTTGTGAGCCATGTGATGGCAGTGGTGCTAAAGCAGGTTCTAAGCCTAAAACATGTACTACGTGTCATGGTGCTGGCCAAGTACAAATGCGCCAAGGTTTCTTTGCTGTTCAGCAAACGTGTCCAACGTGTCAGGGACAAGGTCAGATTATTTCAGACCCTTGTAACAAATGTCATGGTCAAGGCCGCGTA
This sequence comes from Pseudoalteromonas sp. SR43-5, assembly GCF_014163835.1. Lineage (NCBI taxonomy): Bacteria > Pseudomonadati > Pseudomonadota > Gammaproteobacteria > Alteromonadales > Pseudoalteromonadaceae > Pseudoalteromonas > Pseudoalteromonas sp. SR43-5. The sequence goes on along the minus strand of NZ_JACJEA010000006.1, from coordinate 34,614 downwards.
GAAAAAACTAAAACGCTTTCAGTTAAAATTCCAGCTGGCGTTGATACAGGAGACCGTATCCGCTTAACTGGGGAAGGTGAAGCCGGAATGCACGGCGCGCCATCTGGCGACTTGTACGTGCAAGTATCTGTTCGCGAACATGAAATATTTGTACGTGAAGCAAATAATTTATACTGTGAAGTACCAATTAGCTTTACAACAGCAGGTCTTGGTGGCGAAATTCAGGTGCCAACACTTGATGGTCGTGCAAAACTTAAAATACCTTCTGAAACGCAAACGGGCAAAATGTTCCGTATGCGTGGCAAAGGCGTTAAGTCTGTTCGAAGTGGTGCCCAAGGCGATCTAATTTGTAAGGTAGTAATCGAAACGCCAGTTAATCTTAACGAGCGTCAACGTGAACTACTGCAAGAGTTAGATGAAAGTATGGGTACAGATAGCTCGAAAAATCGTCCTAAAGAGCAAGGCTTTTTTGACGGTGTTAAAAAGTTTTTTGATGATTTAACTAAGTAAATTTAAATTATTATTAATAATGAAACGGCGCTTTTTAGCGTCGTTTTTTTTGCTTTAAATTTTATTTTTGTTACTGTTAAAAAAAACACGATTAAATAGTATGACCCCAGCAATCGAATTACTTAAAAAACAAAAAATCCCCTTTGAAGTACTCAGTTACGAACACGATGCAGGTAATAGTCAATATGGGCTTGAAGCTGTTGAAAAGTTAAATTTAGATAGCGCCCAAGTATATAAAACTCTCGTTCTTGAAACACACGAAAGGCAGCTAATTGTTGCTGTTACTCCTGTGTCGCAACAAGTTAACTTAAAACAGTTGGCAAAATTATGTGGTGCCAAAAAAGTAGCAATGGCTGCCCCGCAAAAAGTTCAAGCTAGCACTGGTTATATTTTAGGGGGAGTAAGTCCACTTGGACAAAAAAAACGCTTAGCTACGTTTATTCATAGTAGTGCTTCACTTTTTGATACTATTTATGTGAGCGCCGGAAAGCGAGGTTTAGAAATCGCACTCTCCCCAACTAATTTAGCGGCGTTAACTAGCGCTAAATTTGGCGATTTATAGCCTTTATTTTTAAAATTACTCTCCATAAAGGCAATTAACTCAAGTTAAGCAATTTGCTCAATACCTTATTTGTAACTACATTGAGAGTATCTTTATACCGTTAATATTTAATACCAAACGGTATTACACATTTTGTATACGGCTGTTTGTATGAACCTTTTAGATGTAGATTATTTTGCAATACTGGTGGCTGCACTGTCTTCTTTTATGCTTGGCGGCATATGGTACTCAAAAGCACTCTTTAAAAACGCTTGGCTAGAAAGTATTGGCTTAACTGACCTTGATTTACAATCAGCCAATCCTAAGTTGATATTTGGCGGCAGCTTCTTTTTAGTATTTATAGCGGCTTTAATGTTGTCTCTATTTTTAGGTAAAGACGCAAGCTTAGTTGAGTGTATAGGAACAGGCTTTGTAATCGGCTTTTTTTGGATCAGTAGTTCACTAGGATTAAGTTATATATTTGAGCAACGCCCTTTAAAGCTATTTTTAATTAATGGGAGTTACTGTATTTTACAGTTTTCGTTAATGGGGCTTATTTTAGGTATTTGGCCGTAAGGGTTGAGTTGCCATTAATGCCCGGTTTGATTCTTACCTGAGAGTAGAGTAGGTTTATATAATCGTATTTACATGATTTGGTAGCGGTATTAATGAAAATATTAGTAGTTGATGATATGCCACTCATGCGTCATGTTTTAATTAATATGCTAAGAAAGTTGGAGTATTGCAATATCGTTGAAGCTACAGATGGATTACAAGCTTTGGCTTTATTACGTGAGCAACATTTCGATTTGGTTATTACAGATCTTCATATGCCAAAAATGGATGGCGTTGATTTACTCACAAACATTCGAAAAGACAGAGCCCTTGCCTATATTCCTGTGTTGATGGTTACCTGTGAGGATAGTACAGATAAAGTTAAGCAAGTTATTGCAGCTAAAGTATCGGGGTTTATAATCAAACCTTTTAATATGAATGTACTATCATCTCAATTAAACCGCTTCTTTTTCAAAGATTAGGTTATATTTTTCATCATCATTAAATTATTATGAGCTCACTTTAGTATCCATACCGCGTAAAAATTTTAAAACCCAGTGGTCACCTTTACCCACCTAATACAAATGAGCAATAATACCTAATCATTTTGCGAGGCTAAATGTGTCGCTCCCTGTGTTAAAAAATTCTCATTTAGAACAGTTAAATAGCGAATTTTCGCCTAGCTATCAACACGTTTTTCTACCCTCAAATAGATCACTTAATTAAACGAATTGCTATAAACTGGTATCATAAAGAATAATTTTTTATATAGTACTGAAGGACTTAATGGCAAAACCTAATAAAAAAGGCCCAACTAAAACGGTCGATATTTTTTGCTCTGCTTGTAAAGCTTCCTTATTTAAATATCGAAAAGGAGGCAAAGGAGCATTAGTTAAGTGTTTTAAAGAGCGTATTAGTCAAGACTTTACACAAGAGCCCTGTATTTGTCCTAACTGCAGTCGGCCTTTTGCCCGAGAAGCGATTATTCGTGGTGCACCTGCCTATAAAATAATTGGTGGCAAAGTAACGTTTAAATAATTCAGATACAGTAAAATTTCTTCATACGGACATATGGCCTTGTTAGAATTTACCATATTGATAGAATCGCTCGGTTTGCTGTTTCAATGAATGAAAAAATACCCTCCCCATGGATCGGGCCAGTTTATTGGGTTATTTAAAAATGGATAAAGGATAGTTTCGTGATAGCACTCTTATTTGACATCATAGGTATGACAGGTACTTTTTTAGTAGTTGGTTCATTTTTCTTACTGCAGCTAGGAAAAACGTCTCCATCTAGCCTAACGTATAATATGATGAATTTAACAGGGGCGATTTTGTTGTTAATTAGCCTTTGCTATAACTTTAATTTAGCGAGCTTTGTGATAGAAATATTTTGGATAGCTGCTTCATTAATTGGTTTATACAAATACCTAAAAAACAGATCAGCTTTAGCTACAAATTAATAACGTATTAATTTTGTTCTAAACCTTAAACACTGCAAGCACACCTGTTTGCGGTGTTTTTTGTTTTAGGACTAGATTTAATTAACAAGTATAATTAAATTCATTTGTTAACAAAAAGTTTATATCCCTGCCTCATATAAGTCGTTACACTAGCGACCTTAAATTTTTAGGCTATTTCTCGGGTAGGCCATGTTTACGTTTTCTAAAAAAATAATTACAGTATGTATATTATTAGTATTAATTTTGGTTGTTACATTTTGGGTAGGCCGCGCTCACGATATTGAAAAAGCAACAGCTCAAGCGCAGCGTCAGGTCACTCAATTAAATAATTACATTGATACTGAACTCGCTCGTTTTTCGGCTATTCCCCAGCTACTTACTTATAATCAGTTAATGATTGAATTTGCAAACGGCGACCAAGCCCATTACAACGCTATAAATAACTACTTAGCTGATATACAACAAGCCAGTGGTGCATCAGATATATTTGTACTGAATGCCCAAGGCGCAGTAACGGCAAGTAGTAACTGGCAAGCCGACTACACATTTTTAGGCAGTAACTTTGCCTTTAGACCTTACTTTAAGCGTGCATTTGCAGGTGAAAAAGTGGCCTACTTTGCACTAGGTATGCGTTCAAAAGAGCGTGGTATTTATTTTTCGCAGGCTGTTTATCACGACAACAAAGCGGTTGGTGTTGTTGTATTAAAAGTGAATGTAAGCAAATTTGAAAACGACAGAGAGCTTTTAAATACATCTAAAGGTAGCCATTTTTATTTAGAGCTTAGTGATAATGTAATTGCGATGTCTGATATGCAAACATGGCGTTTAAATAGCTTCAGTGAGTTTGATATAACAAAGCGACGTAATATAAAGTTACGCCGTGCTTATTTAGATCATCAACCTGTATATATTAAGCAATTTCAATATAAGAGCCAGGGTATTTCGCATTTCAGAATTAATAAAAACCTTTATGTGAGTGCGACAAAACCATTGCGTTACTTTAGTGCACATATGAACGTACTTGTTGATATTACAAAAGTAAATTCAGCTCAATTAATACGCTTGTTTTGGGCATTTAGTATTTATGCTTTAGTTATGATTGTTGGTTATAGTTTACTTGCTCGTTTTGCGGGTTATAAAAAGCTCGTTTACTCTAGGCATAGTCTTGAGCAAAAAGTGATTGAGCGCACACAAGAGCTTGAGAAAACGCAAGTTGCATTAGTTCAATCAGCAAAACTTGCAACAATTGGGCAGTTAAGCGCAGGTATTAATCACGAAATAAACCAGCCCCTTAGCGCTATGAATACTTACCTAGCAAGCGCCAAACGTTTACTCGCTAAGCAAAATTACACCGCACTTGGCGAAAGCATAACTGTGATTGAGGGGCTTGTAGGTCGCGTACACAAAATAGTGGGGCAGCTAAAACATTTTAGCAAACCATCACAAACTCAATTAAGACCTTATCCGTTAGCTGGTTTATTAAATAACGCCTTGATGATTGCCAGCTCACAACTAAAACAAGATAACGTACACGTAGAGCAGCCTAATTTAGATAGTGGGTTAATAGTGTGGGTTGATTCACTTAAATTTGAGCAAGTGTTGGTTAACTTAATAACTAACGCGAGCCAAGCTATGAATGGCGCAATAATACGTAAATTAAGTTTTAATGTTGAGTGCTTTGATAATCGAGTAAAACTCTCAATTTTAGATACAGGGCCTGGAATAGAGCAACATGCTTTTGGTAATATTTTCGAACCTTTTTATAGTACTAAAGAAAGTAACGGCTTAGGCCTTGGACTATCTATTTCAAAACAAATCATTGACTCGTTTAATGGCTCTTTAAGTGCGCACAATCGACTGCAAGGCGGGGCTGAGTTTATAATCAGTCTATCAAGCACGCAGGATAAAACAGATGATTGAAAACTCACCGTGTAAGCACATCATTGTAGTTGATAATGAAGCGATGATCAGAGATTCATTAAAGCAATTACTTACTCTCGAAGGCTATACAGTTGAGTGCTTTAATGATGCAAGTACGGCTCTAACAAAGCTTAATCGACGTTTTATGGGCGTTGTACTGAGTGACATAAATATGCCTGCAATGGATGGGCTTACTTTGCTTGAGCAAGTCACGGCATTTGATAGTGAACTGCCGGTTATATTTTTAACAGGGTACGCCGATGTAACTATTGCTGTTAAAGCTATGCAATTAGGCGCGTATGACTTATTTGAAAAACCAGTAAACGAAACATTGCTTGATTGCATAGCAAGAGCATGCGACAAGCGTAGCTTAGTGATTCAAAATCGTGCACTAAAACTTGCTGTACAAAAAACCTCAGCGCCGGGTGTACGAATACTGGGTGATACTCCTAAAATGCAAGATATGATGCATTTACTCAATACGGTTATTGATACCCCAGCTGATGTAATGATTGAAGGTGAAACTGGCACGGGTAAAGAGCTTGTAGCGCGTTACTTACACGATCAAAGTATTCGCTCAGCAAGTAACTTTGTGGCTATAAATTGCGGCGCGGTGCCTGAGCAGTTGATAGAAAGCGAGTTATTTGGTGCTGCAAGTGGTGCCTATACCGGAGCAACTCACACTCGTAAGGGAAAGTTTGAATTCGCACAAGGTGGTACTGTTTTTTTAGATGAAATAGAAAGTACCCCAATGTCGTTGCAGGTTAAATTATTACGCGTATTAGAGGAGCGAAAAGTAACTCCAGTAGGTGATAATAAAGCAATTGAATTAGATATAAGAATTGTTGCAGCCACTAAAGTAGATTTGCTTTTATTAGTTGAAAAAGGTGAATTTAGAGCAGATTTATATTATCGACTAAGTTTGGTAAAAGTAGATATACCACCACTTAGAGCTCGCAAAGCAGATATAGTATTACTGTTTAAGCATTTTAGCTCTATTGCAGCAACACGCTATCACAAGCCGCCAGCACCTCTTAATAGCGAAATACAACAGCGACTCTTAGCGTACGACTGGCCTGGTAATGTAAGGGAGCTTAGAAACCAAGCTGAGCGCGCGGTTTTATTAGGAGTAGAACTTGCTTTTAGTGTTAGTAAAACGCAGGCTAAAGGTGAGCTTTCTCCCGATTTAAGCTTATCTGAAAAAGTTGCTTTTTATGAGCAGTCGTTAATAGAAGAAGCCCTAGAGCGTAACCATGGCAGTATTAAAAATACGATGGATACACTGCAAATCGCTCGTAAAACCCTTTACGATAAAATGAGTAAATACAATTTAAACCGTGATATGTTTATTGACTAAATTGTGTGGTTTATGTGACAACTTCGTTTTTATGGTGTGTGGGAAACCGCACATTTATTCTCTTTTTTATACGCAACACCCATTAACCATCTGAAATATAAAAGTATTTTACCATTGGCAGTAAAGTTGCCTTATTAGGTCTGACAACAAGTAGATTCTAATAATTAGGACACATAATGATAAAGTTTACACACTCTACTATTTTACTCACCTCAATAAGTAGCTTTGCTTTTTACTCGTACACGGCTTGCGCTACTGAATATGATGTTTATGGTAAAGCCGAAGTGCAAATTGCTAATACAGATACGGGTATTATGCGTTACGCAGAAGAAGGCACGCAGATTGAAGCGCCATTTTCGCGTATAGGTATTCAAGGGCAACACAAATTAAATGAATATTTAAACGTTGTTTTTAAATACGAAGTGCAAGTAAAAGGCTTTGAGCAAGATGACACCGAAGAGCCATTTAGTGCAAGGAATACATACCTTGGTTTAAAAGGTCAATTTGGCGAGCTTGTAGTGGGAAGAAATGATACTCGCTTTAAATACTCTGAAGGCAAAGTTGATAACTTTAATGAAACCCAAGGTGACATAGCTCAAGTTATTGCAGGACAAGATAGACTTGGTGATACGCTAACATACACTTCTAAGTATTGGCATAATACGCAGTTTTCGTTTACTTACGCTCCAAAAGACGACAACAAAGATAACGAAGATGGATTTGCAGCAACCTTTATTTATGGTGATCGAAGCTTAAAAAACACCTCATATTACTTATCATTAAGCCATGTTGATTCTCTTAATAATATTAATGCGAGCCGAATAGCAGCAGCCTATAAATTTGAACAATTACAGCTTGGTGCACTGTATCAGCATTCTGAATCAACAGATGGTATAAAATCAGGTAACGGTTATGTGTTAAGTGCAAGCTATACGCTTGATAAATGGGTACCTAAATTACAGTTTGCTAAAGATGACTCTTTACTTCGTCAAACTTCTGAGGCAACGCAATGGACTACGGGCCTTGACTATGTATTTGATAAGCAAACAACTGCTTACCTTTTATACACCGACCTTAATTTAGAAGAACAAGACGACAGCAGTGTTGCGCTTGGTCTTAAATACAAATTTTAGAGGCCTGCCATGACAGATAATATACTCACGCAAAAACCAGATAAGAAAAGACATTTCCAATGGCTTTTTTTGATACTAGGCCCTGTAGTAATGCTATTAACATGTTTACTCGATCCACCAACGGGTATGTCTGTAGCGGCATTTAAAACCGCAGGTTTAGCATTTTGGATGGCGTCGTGGTGGGTGAGCGAAGTAGTACCAATTCCAGCAACTGCTTTGCTCCCTCTGGTAATATCACCACTTGCTGATATAGCAGCAATTAAAAGCGTGGCTGCCCCGTATGCGCACCCGCTAATATTTTTATTTTTAGGTGGTTTTTTAATTTCTATTGCTATGGAGCGTTGGGGGTTACATAAACGTATTGCGCTAAGCACCATGTTATATGCGGGTAAAAAGCCAAGCTTGCAAATTTTAGCAATGATGCTGGTAACCGCATTTTTGTCGATGTGGATGTCAAATACCGCAACAGCTGTAATGATGCTGCCTATTGCGCTTTCAATTACTAATTTAGTTAAGCAATCAGACCCGAGTAATGAAGGTTTTGGTAAGGCTTTACTGTTATCAATCGCTTATGGTGCAAGTATTGGTGGTATTGCTACCTTAATCGGTACTCCGCCTAATGCTTTAATGGCTGCTTACTTGTCAGATAGTTACCAAATAGAAATTGGCTTTGCGCAATGGATGATTGTAGGCGTACCACTGTCTTTAGGCATGCTAATTATTAGCTGGGTTTGGCTTACTAAATTTGCGTATAAAGTAGATGCTAATATTAAAAACGATCAAAAAATTGATACAAAAGCGGTGTTTTCAACGCAGTTAAAAAGCCTAGGTATAATGCAGCGCGCCGAAAAAGGCGTGTTATTTGTGTTTGTTTTAGCAGCACTGTGTTGGATATTTAGACCTTTATTAGGTGATATAACAGGTCTTAATATTTCAGATACTACTATTGCAATTGCAGCGGCATTGCTGTTGTTTGTAATGCCAGCGAATAAAGGCAAAGATGAGCGTATCCTTGATTGGGAAAGCGCAGCTAAAGTGCCGTGGGGCGTTTTATTATTATTTGGTGGCGGGCTTACACTTGCATCTCAAATTAAGTCATCAGGGCTTGCTGAATTTATTGCTCACCTAATTGAAGGCGCCAGCACTATTCCACTTGTTATGAGTGTACTTGTTGTTGTGGCATTAATTACGTTTTTAACTGAGATCACAAGCAATACAGCAACTGCAGCTGGCTTTCTTCCTTTGTTAGGGCCCGTTGCAGAGTCTATAACAGGTTCACCATTGGTTTGGGTTATTCCTGCAGCTATAGCGTGTAGTTGTGCGTTTATGATGCCGGTAGCGACACCACCAAATGCTATTGTGTTTGGCTCAGGGCAAATTCAAATGCGCGACATGATAAGAGCGGGTTTTGTGCTAAACATTGTGGCTATTGTATTAATTACGCTGGTTACAATGACGATTGCAGCCCAAGTATTTGGCTTTTAAAGCTGAACTAAATTAGTTTCAACCAACCTATTCCAGAGTAGCTTTGTTTATATTTACAGTTTTAAACAAAACTACTCTTTATACTTATTTGTAGTACTCAAGAAGCTCTTTTTTAGATAATTAGTGTTATTGCTCGAAAAACAGAACAAGGTTATAGTCGTTAATAACTTTAAAAATTGAGTAACCTATTTTGAGCACTGAGACATCACAGGCAATGCCTTTAATTCCCCAGTTTGATGAATTGCGAAAAAGCTTTCTCGAAACGCCTTACTTGCCAATTGATAAACGTCTCGTTTTATTAAAAAAACTCCGTGTACGTATTGTTGAACTTGAGCAAGAGCTAGTGGATGCTGCTTCAAAAGACTTTGGTTACAGAACCGCTTTCGATACTCTACTTGGCGATATATTGCCTACGGTTCAAACACTCGCGCACATAATCAAAAAGCTACCAAAATGGGCAAAGCCAAGTAATCGCTCTGTGGGTTTAAGCTTGTGGCCTTCAAAAGTAAGTGTTAATTATCAGCCCAAAGGTGTGGTTGGTATTATTGCACCGTGGAATTACCCTATTCAGTTAGCGTTAGTACCTGTGCTTACCGCCATAGCTGCTGGTAATAGAGTGATGCTCAAATTAAGCGAGTTTACACCTCACACAAACGCCGTTATCGAAAAAATATTTAAAGACGACATGCAAGCGCATTGCAAAATAATACAAGGCGGTAGCGACGTAGCCGCGCAGTTTTCATCACTGCCATTTGCTCATTTATTATTTACGGGTTCAACGGCCGTTGGTAAATTAGTAATGGCTTCAGCGAGTCGTAATTTAACACCAGTAACGCTCGAACTCGGTGGTAAATCGCCAGTTATTATTACGCAAAATGCCGATATTAAAAAAGCGGCGCAAGCTTTACTGTTTGGAAAAATGGCTAACGCAGGGCAAATATGCGTTGCTCCCGACTACGTATTTGTACCCAAAGAGCTTGAGCATCAGCTTATTCAGCAATTATGCGAGTTGTATAAAAAGCATTTTAAAGACGGTGTTGAAGGTAAAAACTTAACTTCTATCATTAGCGATGCGCATTATAAACGTTTGGCAACCTACTTAGAGCAAGCCCAAGAACTGGGTGCAAACATTATTAAGCCACTTGAACACAATCAGCAAGACGAAGAAAAGCATCGTATGGGGCTGCATTTAGTGACTCAAGTAACTGACGAAATGCAGCTTATGCAAGATGAGTTATTTGGTCCAATACTGCCAATAATGAGTTATGAAAAGCTCGACAGCGCAATTGACTATATTAAAGCTCATCACCACCCATTAGCGCTTTATATTTTAGGCCAAGATAAGCACGCTCAAGAATACATTATGAAGCAAACAATCAGTGGCACTGTGGCAATAAACGATACCTTAGTGCAAGTAACTGCTGACGATGCTCCTTTTGGTGGTGTAGGCCATTCAGGAATGGGGCATTATCATGGTATAGAAGGTTTTTTAACGTTTAGCCATGCTAAAAATACGTTAGTATCGGGCTCGTTTAATCCTCGCATTGTTATGCTACTAAAACAAAGCAAACTTATTATTAAGCTTCTAAAGTGGCTTTACATAAAATAATAGGGTGCTGATTTGGTAAAGTTGAATAGGTGTTAACTTGCTAATCAAGATATATTAAAAAGGCTGAATTACATTATGTAATTCAGCCTTTTTTAGGTTAGTTTAAAGCTACGGTCTTAAACTCTAAAATAAGACTTTAAAATAAGCGACCTTCGCCAGCATAGGTACCCACTTGTATTTTTGCATAAATGGCATCGGCTTTTTCTTTAGCTGCTTCAATTTCTTTAGGCAGCATTTTACGCTCATCAAGTTTACGGCTATGACTCGCTTGCATATTACCGTTGTACTCAGCGATAGTATTCCAAATATATGACTTTTCAAGATCTTTTGGCATACCTAGTCCTTCAAAATACATGAGGGCTAAATTAAATTGCGCTAAAGAGTAATTGTTTGCAGCTGCTTTTTCGTACCAGTTACGTGCCGCTTCATAGTCTCGTGTAACACCCACGCCATTAGCGTACATTACGCCCAAATTAAATTGAGCTGCAGGTAAATTCTTCTTAGCTGCTTTTTCAAATAAGGTAACTGCCATTTGATGATCAAGTTTAACGCCTTTACCTTCATCGTATAAAACAGCTAGAGCAAACATCGAATCAGCATGGTTTTTTTTAACGCCTTGTTGATAAAGTGCAGCTGCTTTGCGGTAATCGCGTGTTACACCGTATCCACCTTCGTATAATTTGGCTAGTTCGTAAATTCCTGGCGCAAAACCTTTATCTGCTAGGTATTGGAATTCTTTTAGGGCGACTGCAAATTCACCTTCGTTAGCTGCTCTTATGCCATCTTCTAATGTTGCATGAGCGAAAGGGCTGGCAAGTAAAACGCCAGCAAGAATGAGTGCTTTTAAATTAAACTGTGACATATTAATGTCTCCAATTAGTAATAGTTTCGATAGATTTTAGGGCCAGTACATTTTTTAGATTAAACATCCACTGCTATTTAGGCTCGCCCTTGAGGCGGTTTGCTCTTTGTTGCTCGGTTTTTTAATGAGCTTACTAAGTTACAAACTTCGCGCGGCGATTAAATAGCGCCTAGATAGAACAGATTTAATCCTAAAAGGTCAACAGGCCATAGTTAAATGCTAATTTATTAAATTTTTGCACTATTTGCACATTATAAACGTTTAATACCCAATACATTTATGTAAAGACTAAATCGGTTTCTATAAATAGATGCAAAAAAGGGTGTCTACTGTTATGTTTTACGCCAGCTTTAGTGTAAACGCAAGGCGGTACCTTATAAGATCGTGCGTATAAAATGTAAATAACACCGCGGTGGACTTTCAAGGTAAGTAAATGAGTTTAAGAAGTGTAAGATACAGATTTTATAGAAAATTTAAAGATATAAAAAAAGCCCGTTAGGGCTTTTTTGAGTCATATTAACCGTCACTAATATGAGCAATGTAGCAGGTAAATGTGATATTTGGTGTTATTACTTGGGTCGAGTAAGTAATACCACGAAGCGGCACGTTCTTCTTTTAATGTGTCAGCATCCTTGCTGAATATCCTTCCATAGGCACTGAGGTCGGTACACTTTGTTTCTGATAATGATTATTAGTTAGATTACTGCGCAAGTCAATACTTAAATGATAATTATTATCAAATAAGATTTTCATGATTATAAAATTTAAAATAAGGAAAGTGATGCTTAATAATCTTAAAGCTAAAAAAGTGATAAATGCATGCTTTGCTATCAGCATGGTATTTTTGTGTAGCTGTTCAGCCTCATTCACTTATAACAACTTGAGCTGGCTTTCGTCATTTTGGGTAGATGATTATATTGATTTAAATAAAACACAAAATAAGCAGCTCAAACAGATTATTAACACGACCCAAGCCTGGCACAGAAGTACGCAGCTGCCTGCCTACAAACAAGACATTCAAAATATTAAGGCACTTTTTAACACCACACTAAGCAACGATCAGTTAAAAGAGCAGGTGGTTTTTGCTAAAAAGCATTGGCAAAACCTACTTGAATACGCGCACATGCCTTTAGCTGAGCTTGGGGCAACCTTATCAAGTGAGCAAAGAGAAGAGCTTTTAAACAATATTCAAATAAAAATTAACGACGAACGTGAAGAGTTAAACGAACAAAGCCCGCTTGAGCGAAAAGATGAGCGTTTGGAAGAGCAATTTGAATACTACGAGCAGTGGATAGGCAAACTTAATAAACAACAAAAAGCGCTGATTAAATCAACTAATGAGCAACATCAAGACTCAGAAGCGTTGTGGTTAGAGTACAAGCAAACCCGTTTGAATGCGGCCAAACAGGTATTTACAAATGCTGAAATTACAAAAAAAGAATTTATAAATCAGTTGAGTACAGTTATTAAAGAGCGCGAACTATATATGAGCGACGCACTATTGAAAACCAATGAAGCAAACTTAGATTTATATATAAATTTACTCTACGAATTAAACTCAACCTTAAATGATAAACAACGCCAAAGCGTTAATGATCAATTTGATGAGTTAATTGAGACCTTAAACGATATAATAGAAAATTAAATTGTGCGTGAATTATTAAGTTTTAAATTAGCTGTTTAGGCTGATTTGTTTTTAAACGCAAAAATGCTTTTTAAAGGGCAATATATGGTTACAGATTTGAAAAGTATCTTAAACACTTGGTATCCCGATAGGGATAACCAAGAATGGGTTTTAGCTACTTTGTACAAAATTGAAGGCTCTAGTTACAGAAAGCTAGGGGCTATGATGCTTATTTCGAGCCTAGGCGAGCGCTTGGGGATGCTTTCGGGTGGCTGTTTAGAAGCTGACATACAACGCCATGCTAAACAAGTAATGAGTAGTTTAAGCAGTAAAACCATTAGTTATGATGCCACCGATGAAGACGATTTAACATTTCAACTTGGCATTGGTTGTGGGGGCATAGTATATATTTTACTGCAGCCCATTCACAAAGCTAATGACTATTTACAGTTAGAGCTTGTATCTAAAGCACTTAATGAGAATAAACCAGGGCGATATCTTCAACAAGTAAGCCCCATTTTGCCAGCCGGTAGTGGTGTATTTTCGCAAAATGATGAGTTGCATGGCTTATCAATGAACCGCAAAGCGCAGTTGGTAGAATTACAAGGCGCTACGTGCTTGCAAACCTCTATTTATCCACCGCCCCACCTATTAATAGTAGGTGGTGGAGCAGATGCAGTTCCGGTTTATACATTTGCCAAACAACTTGGTTGGAGTGTAACGGTATGGGATACACGCGCGGCTAATGCAAAAAGACAATATTTTAAAAATGCAGATGCTATTTTGCGCATCACACCGAGTGAGTTAAAAGAATATTGCATAACTAATAAAGTCGATGCGGCTATTTTAATGGCTCACAGCGTTGAACTTGACGCCAGTACGTTGGCTCAATTTAAAGATGTTCCGTTTAAATATATAGGATTATTGGGTCCTAAGCACAGACGTGAACAAGTTTTAGAGCACGCAAATACGCGTGTTTCACAAATTAAGTCTCCTGTTTTTGGGCCTGTCGGTTTAAATTTAGGCGGCGACTCGCCAGAGAGTATTGCACTATCGCTGATCAGCGAAATACATGCAGTGCTGTGTGATAAAGATGCCCAATCACTAAGTCATTGGGGGCAAGAGCCGTGCTAATTGCAAAAGTTGTTTTAGCCGCAGGTCAATCATCTCGCTTTAACGGCTGTAAATTAACAGCTGATATTGGCTTTGGCAAAACAATGATTGAGCATGCTGTAAATACACTTCAAGCACTTGATGACACGCCCGTGTATGTAGTTACCGGGGCATGGCATAAAGAAGTAGCGCAGGCACTGGCAGGTTATCAAAGCATAGAGCTGATTGAGAACAAGCAATGGAGCCAAGGTTTGGGTAATTCAATCGCGACAGCTTCTCAAACTGTGTTTAAAAATAAGTCCTTTGATGGGATTTTATTTATGCTTGCGGATCAGGTTGAGCTAAAAGTAGCGCACTTAAGTGAGCTAGTTACTGGTTTTAAACGTAATCCATCGCGCTGGTGCGCAAACTATGGCGAGCGTTTAGGTGTACCCGCTATATTCCCAGCGGTTGATTTATCTCAGCTTGCAAGCTTAACTTCAGATAGAGGTGCGCAGCAATTACTGCGTTCCAGCAGTGAGGTCGTTAATACAATTAGTTTAAGTAGTGCGAGTGTAGATATAGATACTCAAAAGCAGCTAAGTAATTTTATAGCTAAAAATGAGTGAAAAAGTAGTCGTAGGGCAAAATAATTTTTAGCTGCGCTAACGCTTTAGTGCAGTGGTTATGGTACTTAGCTGTTAATGTAGCTGATGCGGTAACTATATGTGTTATGGATTAGTAGTTACAACAATCTTAACTGTTATAACCTGCGTTTAAATTAAACAATTTAAACGCAGGTTATAAAGCTTAATCAAGGGGCAAGCTATGGTGACGTTTACAATTAATGGCAAGGTGGTTGAATCACACGCAAGTGAAGATACACCATTATTATGGGTTATTCGCGATGAAATTGGATTAAAAGGTACGAAGTTTGGTTGCGGTATTGCAATGTGTGGTGCGTGTACAGTGCATTTAGATGGGCAAGCAACTCGCTCCTGTGTTTTACCAATTGGCGCTATTGCAGGAAAAAACATTACCACAATTGAAGGGCTTAATAACGAACACCCACTTCAAAAAGCATGGGTTGAAGAGCAAGTACCACAGTGCGGTTACTGTCAGTCGGGGCAAATAATGCAAGCTGCTACATTACTGGCAGCTAATCCAAGTCCTTCAGATGAAGAAATAGTAAGCCATATGAATGGTAACTACTGTCGCTGTATGGCTTATAAACGTATTAAAACTGCTATTCAACGCGCTGCAGATGAGTCACAAAGTGTAGTAAATATATTTGATCCAAATGCACAAGACGCTTAACTGGAGCCGATAATGAAAAAATTATTTCAAAAAAATAGCGAAACCGTTAATTTAAATCGTCGCTCGTTTATGATTGGCACTGCTAGCGCAGGCTTAGTCATGGCGTTTGCCCCTGCGTTATTTTCGGGTTCGCTCAGTGCAAAAGAATCAATTGCGCAACAGGCTTTTTTACCCACTATTTGGTGGACTATGAGCACCGACGGCGCTGTAGAAGTAAGTATTGCAAAAGCTGAAATGGGTCAACATATCGGTACTGCTCTTGCGCGTATTGTGGCTGATGAACTTGAATGTGATTGGGATAAAGTATCAATTACCTACGTAGATACTCATGAAAAATGGGGCTTTATGGTAACGGGTGGTTCGTGGTCTGTATTTCAAAGCTTTAAGCCATTATCTCAAGCCGGCGCTGCGGGTCGAATTGCATTAATAGAAGCTGGAGCTAAAATGCTCGGCGTGCCTGCAGACAAATGTCGTGCTGAAAAGGGCTATATTATTTCAGGCGAAAAATCGGTTAGTTACGCAGACATAGTTAAAAAAGGCGAGTTTAATCGTACATTTACCAGTGATGAAGTTGCAAACCTTCCACTAAAACCGGCTAATAAACGTCATTTAACAGGGCTTAAACAAGACTTTAAAGCGCTTGATATACCAGCCAAAACAAATGGTACAGCAGTATATGGGATAGATGTAGAAGTTGAAGGCATGCTGTACGCGCGTCCAGTTATTCCACCAACTCGTTATGGCAGTACAGTAACAAACGTTGATGATAGTGCAGCAAAAGCAATTAAAGGTTACAAAGGCTATGAAATTTTAAATGACCCTAGTAACACAGTGCAAGGCTGGGTTGTTGTATTAGCTGATAGTTACCCAAGTGCCATTAAAGCAGTAGATGCTTTAAAGGTGAGTTACAAAAAGGGTGAGTCGGCAAATATATCTGAAGCTGATATTCAAAAAGAAGGTAAGCGATTATGCGAGCAACGTGACTCGGGTACTTTGTTTGTTGATGAAGGCGATATAAAGAAAACTCAAGCAGACGCTAGTGAGTTGTTAGAATCAATGTATACCACAGCGACAGCGAGTCATTATCAGCTAGAGCCATTAAATGCGGTTGCAGAGTTTAAAGACGGAAATTGGATTATTCATACAGGTAACCAGTGGCAGTCACTTACGTTACCAGCGCTTGCTAAAGCACTCGATATAGAACAAAACAAAGTAATTATTCGTCCTTATTATTTAGGTGGTGGTTTTGGTCGTCGATTATTTGGTGATTGGACTGTACCTGCGGCTCTAACTGCAAAAGCAGTAGGTAAACCAGTAAAACTGGTATTTACACGAGCAGACGATAGTTTATTCGATCAGTCTCGCTCTGCATCTGCTGCAAAAATGACGGCGTCGTTTGATAAAAATGGTACCTTCACAGGAATGGAACATGCATTTGCCGCTGGTTGGCCTACTAAAGCTATGGCACCAGGGTTTTTATCACCGGGTGTTGATGGCAAAGGTAAATTTGATGCATTTTCGGCATCGGGCGCTGATCATTGGTATAGCATGAGCAGTCATCGTGCACGCGCTATTAATAACGAAGTTGCACAAAGCACCTTTAATCCGGGTTGGTTACGTTCAGTAGGGCCAGGTTGGATTGCATGGAGTCTTGAGTCGTTTATTGATGAAATTGCCCATAAGCAAGGCAAAGATCCTGTTCAATTTAGAATTGAAATGTTAGATGGTAAAGGCAAGCAAGCGGGTAAAGCACCTGAGAGCGTTGGCGGAGCACTGCGCTTACGTAATGTGCTTAAAACGGTGTCTGACAAAGTAGCTTCTGTAAAATTGGCGAAAGACGAAGGCATTGGTTTTTCTGTTAGCTCAGGGCAAGAACGTACTATGCCAGCATGGCTTGCAACCGCAGCGCATGTTCACGTTAACCGTGATAGTGGTAAAATAACGCTTAAAAAGCTTTATGTTGTTGTAGATGCGGGCTTAATAGTTCACCCAGATGGCGCACTGGCACAAATTGAAGGGTCGTTACTATGGGGTAGCAGCCTTGCATTGCATGAATCAAATACGTATAAAGATGGGCAAGTATCTGCGACTAACTTTAATACTTATTTACCGCTAAGAATGCAAGATGTGCCAGATATGGACATCGAGTTTTTACAAAGCGATGAGTTTCCAGTTGGTTTAGGAGAGCCTGGCGTGATAGGGGTTGCTCCTGCTATTGGTAATGCAGTGTTTAATGCTGTAGGCGTGCGTTTACGTGACCTACCAATGAAGCCAAGCGAACTTAAAAAAGGCTTAGAAGCGTAAAACAAAAATAATTAAAGGGGTATGCTTTAGGCTGCCCCTTTAGTTATTAAATATATTTATGTAATTATTATTTATGTATCAATAGGTAGCGTTGTTTATACCAGTTTGCTTAATTAAACGATTAAGTATTAGTGCAAATTGGTATTAGGTTGTTATTACGTGTTGATATTAGTTAAGGTTTATTTATGCTAATCGACCCAACAGGGCGAGAGTTTAGTTACCTACGTTTATCTATTACTGATGTATGTAATTTTAAGTGTGTTTATTGTTTACCAGATGGTTATCAGGGCGGTCACGACCGTGGCTTCCTCACAATTGATGAAATTAGCAATACGCTTAAAGCGTTTGCACACCATGGTATTGAAAAAGTAAGGATCACTGGCGGAGAGCCAACCCTTAGAAAAGACTTTATAGATGTTGTTCGCGCGGCAAAAGATGTTGCGGGCATAAAAAAAATTGCAATGACCACCAATGGTTTTTCTCTTCATAAGAATATTCATGACTGGGTAGATGCAGGCTTAAACGCCATTAATGTAAGCATTGATAGTTTAGATTCGCGCATGTTTAACACCATTACTGGGCATGACAAATTTACCTCAGTAATGAAAGGTATTGATACTGCGCTTGAAACGGGTATTGATTCAGTAAAAATAAACAGCGTGCTGATGAAACAATACAACGCAAAAGAGTTTGATACATTTTTAAATTGGGTTAAACACCGCCCCGTTACCATCCGCTTTATAGAATTGATGCAAACAAACGATAACAAAGCCTTTTTTGATGCTAACCATGTTTCTGGGCAAGTTTTAAAAACTCAGCTATTACAAACAGGTTGGCAGCAAGTTGCGCGTAGTGCATCAGCAGGTCCTGCTCAAGAGTTTGCGCATCCTGATTATCAAGGCAGAATTGGTTTAATAATGCCTTACAGCAATGATTTTTGTAGTACCTGTAATCGACTAAGGGTTACAGCAAAAGGAAATCTGCACTTGTGTTTGTTTTCTGAAGAGGGTATTTCGCTAAGAGAATATATGAACGACAGTTCAAACTGTGAATTAATGGCATTGTTATCTCGTTATATTAAAACTAAGAAGCCAACTCATCTTTTGCATCAAGGTAATACGGGCATCACCACTAATTTATCTATGTTAGGTGGTTAATTGTTAGAGCTAATTTGTAAACAAAAACATCAAACGTGTCCCTAAATCACCAATAAAAGGGTGTGTTTACATGGTTTTAGAGCAACAAAGCTTGTTAAATTGTATTTTCACGTTAAACTTACTTTTTATTTTTATTAAGTGATTAGAATGGATATCGCAGCCCTTAATAGCACTAAATCATTAAGAAAGGACGTTCTAAGAGGAATGTGCCTTTGTTTTGGTGTTTTATCGGTTGGATTTGCGGGATTTAATTTAACTGTAAATAACTTTCCATTGCTTGGCTATATCGAAATCTGTTTTTCCATTTATTGTATATTTACTTATATTACACTTATACGCCGCCCATTACAGTTTTGGCAATCCGTTGTAATGTGCGCACTTATCACATTCATCGTTATTTTGGGTACATCTTTGGCGTCGCCTCGTAACGGTGTGTATGTATGGTCGTTTGCATTACCTATTTTGTACTACCTACTATTGGGTAAACAATATGGTGTAATTTTCTCTGCAAATTTATTAGTGATCCAAGTGTTTATTTTAGGTAGTCAGTCTACTCTTGCCCCTTTTGAGACTTTTAACTTATCTCTTAATCTACTCTGTGCTTATTTAAGTATTTGGGTAATTTCTCACGTTTTTGAAGGGAGTCGTTCACACTTTTCAAGGCGACTTAAAAATTTAGCGTTACTTGACCCACTAACGGGGGCAGGCAATCGCCTTTCAATGAACCACTACTTTGAAGTAGAACTACAAGATAAATCACAGTTATATTTATTCTTACTTGATTTAGACTTTTTTAAGCAGATAAATGATGAGCATGGCCATGGTGTGGGTGACCAAGTGCTTATTGAAGTAGCCACTTTACTAAGGGTTGTGCTTGGTAGAGGGTATGTATTTAGAGTAGGCGGTGAAGAGTTTGCTTTATTTAGCTCTTTTGCAAATGAAGAGACTGCACTTAATACCGCTGAACAAATAAGAGCACGTTTTGAAAATACCACATTTGACATTGACGGCCTTGCAATCAATGTTACAACCAGTATTGGTGTCGCAAAATTTAAAAGTACCAATTCATTGGAAAGCTTTGTAAACCAAGCTGATAAACAGTTATACAAAGCAAAGCAATTTGGTCGCAATAAAGTGTATTGTAAATTTAAAAAAGAAAATGATTACCAGGCAGTCGTTGCGTAAGTCGTGCTACTTAGTACATTTGTTCAAAGTTAGGGATCCCGTTTTCCCAAATCGGTTTATCTTTTCCTAAATGCTCACGTACAGCATCAAAAAATAATCGGGTTCTTACTGGTAAATCTCGATGCGGATATACGGCATACATCGCGCTAAATTCCATCAGTTTTACATCGGTCAATAAAGGCACTAACTTACCTTGTATTATTTCATCACCAATAATAAATGCAGGGGCGACAAAGTAAGTTGTGCCCGACAATGTTTTCATTAACAATGACTCGGCATCGTTTGCACGAAACACACTTTTTATTTTTTGCTCGCAGCGCTCACCTTTACTATCGTAATAATCAATTGCTTCTACTCGAATAGAGTTACTGGCATAGCTTGCTGCTGGTAATTTCGCTAACTCTTCCATTGTTTTTGGCATACCATAAGTTTCAATAAACTGTGGCGCAGCTAAAATTAATAATCGATTACGCGCTATTTTACGTGCGATAAGTGACGAGTCTTTAGGCTCTCCTACACGAAAAGCCAAATCAAATCCTTCAGAGACTATATCTACTAATCTATCGTCTAAACGCAGTTCAACTTCTACTTGCGGAAAGCGTTTTTGAAAATCATTAAGTACAGGTTGCAAATAACGACGACCAATAAGTGTTGATGAAGTGATTTTTAAAACGCCGCGCGGCTCTAAATGGTAGTTTTCAGCCATGCGCACGGTTTCGCCGAGCAGCTCTCTAAGCTCAGCGGCTTTTTTGATCATTTCGGCGCCTGCCGCTGTGAGCGAAAATGAACGGGTAGTACGGTTAAGTAACCTAACGCCTAACTCATCCTCTAAACGGCTAATTTGTTTAGATATAACAGAGCGATCTATGTTGCGTATTTCTGCAGCTTTAGCAAAAGAGCCTTGCTCAACTACTTCAAGTAACATTAAAAGTCGACTTGTTGTATCCATTATTACACCTTAACCAATCTATTGATGCCATTTTGGCATTAATGAATTTAAAAATCTATGGTTTTTACACACGGGTTTAATCCGTATTATGCGAGGCTAATTAACAATGGAGCGTCTTCATGAACAAACATCTAATTGCTGCTGCACTTACTGCGGCATCTTTAACACTTGCGGGTTGTGCTGATGAGAGCACAGCTCAATCAGCACCTGCACAGCAACTTCAACCAATTGATGTAGCACAGGTGCTTGTTAAGCCGGTACAGAGCTGGCACACATATACAACTCGTTTAGAGTCTCCACAAGAAGTTGCTTTAATGCCGCGTGTATCAGGAATCATCGATAGCATTGAATTTAAAGAAGGCGACGTGGTTAAAGAAGGCGATGTTTTATTTCAATTAGATGCTCGCCCATTTGCAGCCGTTGTTGCAAGCTTAAAAGCACAAATTAAAAGTGCAGAAGCCGCCTTAGAACAAGCTAAAAGTGAAGACAAACGTGCGGTACGCTTATTAGACCGTAAGGCAATCTCTACAGAGCAAGCACAAGCGCGTACTTCGACACTGCGCCAACGCGAAGCACAGCTTTCTGCACTTCAAGCACAACTTACCTCAGCAGAACTTGATTTAGAGTTTACGTCAGTAGTATCACCAATTGATGGCATTATTTCTCGTGCAAATATTACTAAAGGTAATAACGTACTTGCGGGTCAAAGCGTATTAACGTCAATTGTTTCAAACCAAGCTATGTACGCTTATTTTGATGTTGATGAGCGCACATGGAATAGCTCTTTTAATGACGTTACTGCTGCGAGCCACCAAACTGTTGTAATGCAAAAAGTCGGTCAAAGTGATTTTGCATACAAAGGCTACATTAACTTTATTGATAACCAAATTAATTCATCAACGGGCACATTACGTGTACGTGCGGTATTTAATGAAGACAACAACCAATTACGCGCAGGCTCGTTTGCACGTATTAAGCTTGCAGCCAACTCTATTAGCGACGCTATTATTATCCCAGAACGTGCAATTGGTACTGACTTAAAAAATCGCTTTGTACTAACCGTTGGCGAAAACAACGTACTTGAATACAAACTAATTACTATTGGTGAACGTTACGGTGCATTACGTGCGGTTACTTCAGGCCTTAACGAAGGTGATGTAATTGCTGTAAATGGTCCTGCTCGCGTAGGTCCTGGTATGCCAATCTCTCCGCAAACAGTAACAATTGATACAAGCGGTGTGGCATTTACATTGTCAAACGACAACGCACAACTTGTGGCTAAGCAATAAGGTTTATTGATGAAATTTTCGCATTTCTTTATACAGCGCCCAATATTTGCGGCTATGCTGTCGTTGGTTATTTTAATTGCTGGTGGCATATCACTATTCCAATTACCAGTAAGTGAATACCCAGAAGTAGTTCCTCCAACAGTTGTTGTTACCGCCAACTACCCAGGTGCTAACCCTACCGTTATTGCGCAAACAGTGGCAACACCGCTGGAGCAAGAAATTAACGGTACTGAAAACATGTTGTATATGTTTTCGCAAGGTACTAGCGATGGCCGTATGACTCTAACGGTAACATTTGCGTTAGGTACCGATTTAGACCGTGCTCAAGTACAAGTACAAAACCGTGTAAACAGTGCACTTCCGCGTTTGCCAGAAGAAGTACAACGTTTAGGTGTTGTGGCTGAAAAGTCATCACCCGATTTAACCATGGTAGTGCATTTATACTCACCTGAAAAAACGCACGACACAGCTTACTTATCTAACTATGCTGATTTAAACATTAAAGATGAAATTGCGCGCTTACCAGGCGTAGGTGATATTCGCATGTTTGGTGCTGGCAAATACTCAATGCGAGTATGGCTAAACCCAGATGCACTTGCTGCACGCGAATTAACAGCAACAGATGTAGTAACAGCACTTCGCTCGCAAAACCAGCAAGTTGCTGCAGGTAGCTTAGGTGCGCAACCAATTTCAAACGACAGTCAATTTCAAATACTGTTAAACGTTAAAGGTCGTTTAAACAGTATTGAAGAATTTGAACAAGTTATTATTAAAGTAGGCGACGAAGGTCAGTTAACGCGCTTATCTGATATAGCCCGTGTTGATTTAGGTCAAGACACTTACGCACTGCGTGCAGAGCTTGACAACCAACCAGCTCTTGCAATGCCAATATTTCAACGCCCAGGTTCAAACGCTATTGAGCTTTCTGATCAAGTACGCGAAACAATGGCGCGCTTATCAAAAGATTTCCCTACTGGTGTTGAATACGACATTGTGTACGACCCTACGGTATTCGTTCGCGGCTCAATTGACGCGGTAATTGCCACGTTGCTTGAAGCAATTGTACTGGTAGTTATTGTTGTTATTGTATTTTTACAAACGTGGCGAGCATCTATTATTCCGCTAATTGCTGTGCCTATTTCACTTATTGGTACATTTGCCGTAATGCAGTGGTTAGGTGTCTCAATTAATACCTTGTCGTTGTTTGGTTTAGTTTTGGCCATAGGTATTGTTGTAGATGATGCGATTGTAGTTGTTGAAAACGTAGAGCGTAATATCGAAAAAGGCTTATCGCCACTTGAAGCAACCCGCGTTGCAATGAGCGAAGTAACAGGCCCTATTATTGCCATTGCGCTAGTACTAAGTGCGGTGTTTATTCCTACGGCATTTATTACCGGGCTGTCTGGTCAGTTTTATAAGCAATTTGCGCTTACAATAACAATTTCGACAATTATCTCTGCGTTTAACTCACTCACGTTATCGCCAGCGCTTGCTGCATTGTTATTAAAATCTCACGATGCAAAACCAGATGCGTTTACTCGTTTACTTAATAAATTGTTTGGACGTTGGTTGTTTAAACCATTTAACCGCGTATTTAATCGTGGAGCTAAAGGGTACGAAAAACTGGTACAAAAACTAATCCGTATGACCGTTGTTGTAATGGTGGCTTATATTGCACTTGTTGGCGGCACAATTAAGTTATTTGATACCGTACCAGGTGGCTTTATTCCACAGCAAGACAAACAGTATTTAGTGGCTATTGCGCAGTTACCTGACGCATCAAGCCTTGATCGTACTGAAGACGTACTTGCTCAAATGCAGCAAATTGCATTAGAAGTCCCAGGCGTTGCACATACTGTTGCTTTTCCTGGCTTATCAGTGAACGGTTTTACAAACAGCCCTAATAGCGGCATTGTATTTACACCACTTGAGAGCTTTGACAAACGTACCGACCCAAGCCAATCAGCGATGGCGATAGCGGCGCAGTTGAATAAACGTTTTGCTGCAATTGATGAGGCATTTGTAGCGGTATTTCCACCGCCGCCAATTCAAGGTTTGGGCACTACAGGTGGTTTTAAACTGCAAATAGAAGACAGAGCTAATAAAGGATTTGAGGCACTATTTAATAGCCTGCAAGCCGTTATTGGTAAAGCGCAACAAGACCCTGCATTAATGGGCCTGTACTCAAGTTTCCGTATCCAAGTTCCACAAATGGATATTGATATTGACCGTGAGCAAGCGCTTATTCAAGGTATTCCACTTGATGAAGTATTTAATGCACTGCAAATTTACTTAGGCTCTGTGTACGTAAATGACTTTAATATGTTTGGTCGTACATACCAAGTAAATGCACAGGCTGATGCTGACTACCGCTTAGACCCTGATCAAATACTTAATTTAAAAGTACGTAACCGCTCAGGTAATATGGTGCCATTAGGCTCTGTATTAACAGTAACACCAACAATTGGTCCTGACCGTGTTATGCATTACAACGGTTACCCAAGTGCTGAGCTAAATGGTAGCCCAGCGCCAGGTTATAGTTCTGATCAAGCACAAGTTGCTATTGAAAAAGTACTCGCAGACACACTACCAACAGGTATTGAGTATGAGTGGACTGAAGTAACGTACCAACAAGTACTTGCCGGTAACACCATGGTTTATGTATTCCCGTTAGTTGTATTACTAGTATTTATGGTACTTGCAGCGCAGTACGAGAGCTTACGTTTACCACTGGCAATTATATTAATTGTACCAATGACTATTTTCTCAGCCTTGTTAGGTGTGTGGTTTGTTGGCTCTGACAACAACATATTTACCCAAATAGCGTTAATAGTGCTGGTCGCGTTGGCTTCTAAAAATGCAATATTGATGGTTGAGTTTGCAAAAGATAGACACGACTCAGGCTTATCGCACTTAGAGGCAATACTTGAGGCATGTCGTATGCGCTTGCGCCCAATATTAATGACGTCAATTGCATTTACAGCAGGTGTTGTACCGTTAGTACTTGCCACCGGTGCGGGCGCCGAAATGCGACACGCAATGGGTAACGCCGTATTCTCAGGCATGATAGGTGTAACCGTGTTTGGTCTATTGTTTACGCCGGTATTTTATATGTTAGTGACTAACAAAAAAGAGAAAGCGCAGGAGAATACTCATGACTAAATTAATGCAAAAAAGGCTTAAAACAAGTCTAACTGTCAGTGCGGTATTAGTCGCTGCGTTTTTAGCCGGGTGCGCGAGTAAAATAGACACCATGGGCGAGCAAAAAGCCGTTAACGAATTTGTTGCTAAAGCTAATATTGCGAGTAACGTTAGCGTTGCTGATGAAACAAACTGGTGGAAAAAGCTTAATTCTCATCAACTAAATGAGCTTGTTACTGGTGCGCTTGCAAATAACTATAATTTGCAAACAAGCCAGTTAACACTTAAAAGTGTATTAGCGCGATTAGGAGAGCAAAAAGCCCAGTACCTTCCGCAAGGTGGCGTAAATGTTGGCGTAGCTCGAAGTGATGCACCAAGCGTTTATGACCGTCAATCAAGTGCAAACGTTGCACTTGATTGGCAACTAGATTTATTTGGTCGCATAACGGCGTTGGTTGATGCTGCAAATGCATCGGCCATGAGCCAAGCAGAGCAAGTACGTTTACTGCAAATTGAAGTAGTATCGTCAGTTGTTAAAGGCTTTGTAAGTTATCAAGGCAATGTTGAAAAACAACACATTGTAGCACTTCAAATTGAAGCGCTTGAGCAAAGTATTGACGTTCTTCAAGCCCGTGTTGACGAAGGCGTCGCAAACGAGCTTGATTTAAACCGTACGATGGCGCAGCTTAGGCAGCAACAAGCACTAATGCCTGCCATTGAGTATGCAAAATACAGCGATTTATCTGCTCTTGCAGTACTAAGCGGTAAGTTAGCGCAAAATATTGCTATTGAAAACGAGCAAGGCGTGCTTGAACGTGACTTTAGCGTAGCATTAAAAAACGCTAATAATGCCATTGCCTTACGTCCTGATATTAGCCGTGCACTGTTTGACTTTAGCCAAGCAAATAGTTTAAGTGTTGCAGCTAGCAAAGCGTTATTACCAGATATTAGCTTATCTGCATTTGCAGGGGTTGTGAGTATAGACAGCACAGGCTTAAAAAATACTGATCAGCAGTGGCAAGTAGCGCCGCAGTTACAATGGTCGTTATTAAGTTACCCAGCATTATTAGCACAGCGCGACGCGCAGCAGTTTTTAAGTGAAGCCGCATACAGCGATTATCAACAAGTGGTATTAACTGCACTAAGTGAAAGTGAACTTTCACTGCAATTGTTGGTCAATCAGGCACAGCAAAAACGCTTTGCAGATGAGCGCTATGACTTTGCTAATAAAGCATTTTTACAAGCCCAAGCAATGTATGAAGAAGGCCAAATTCCTTACCTTGAGTTGTTAGATGCGCGTCAGGATGTTTTAATAGCACAAGAAAATGCTGTTGAAACAACAATTTCTTCACTGCTTGCCAAAGTAAATGCTTACCAGTCATTTAATGGCCAATGGAGTTATGCGTTAAACGACACTAATAAGTAGAGTTATATTGATGCCAAATACTGAAAATTTACATGAATACATTATCCCGCAAACGATGCGCGCTATTGTACTGCCAGAACCAAATGAAGCAATTGACTTAGCAGATGCTGAGCTGCCTGTTCCAGACTGTGCAGATAACGAGCTGCTTGTAAAAGTAGAGTACGTTGGTTTAAATCCAGTTGATGGTCAATTTGCTAAAACAGGCTTTTGTAAATGGCAGTATCCACACATTTTAGGCTTAGATGCTGTAGGTGTTGTGGTTAAAGCTAATAAAGGTGTGTTTCCAAATGTTGGCCAGCGGGTTATGTGGCATGCCAACATTGGTGAGCAAGGTGCTTTGAGCGAATACACCAAAGTACCTAACTTTGCAGTGTCGGTTGTGCCAAGCGGTTTAAATCCGGCCATAGCAGCAACACTTCCATGCGCCGGTATGGCAGCACTTATCAGCTTAGATAAAATAGGCATTAGTGAAGGCGATACTATTTTTATTGAAGGCGGAGCCGGAGCGGTAGGGCAGTTTGCTATTCAATATGCAAAACAGCGTGGTGCAGATGTATTTACCACCGCATCAAAGCGTAACCATAAATTGGTTAAGCAGCTAGGCGCTGATGTGGTTTTTGACTATAGCGATAAAAAGCTATGCGAAAAAATCCGCAGAGAACTTGGCCCGCAAGGCTTTGATGCGGTTATTGATACGATAGGTGGAGAGTGTACTCAGCGTAATATTGAGCTAATGCGTTTTTGCGGACGTATTGCCTGCTTAAATCCGCTACCTTGTTTTGATCAAGACTTAATGTATCACCGAGCGCCGAATATTAGCGTTGTATCGATTGGTGGTGCATGGCTTGCTAATAGTTTATGTGCACAACAACGCTTGAGCTTTATGGGCAACCTGTTACTTGAAGGAGCTGTTAGTGGCGACATTAAACACCCAGAAATAACGCCCGTAGACTTTAGTGCTGAGTCAGTATCGCAAGCGCTTAATAAACAACTTGCTGGTGGTTTTACCGGCAAGCAAATTGTTAAAGTTGCTAAGTGAAGCGCTTATACAATTTGATTTAAATTTAAGTAGTTTTAGCTAGATTAACTGATAATGTAGCCTCTACAAATTGAATAAAAACGTAGCCTATTTGTGCTGCGTTTTTTTATGCCCATAAAAAAATAGATACAGCGCTAGGGTCTGTTGATCTTTCAAGGTTGAATTTGCAGCAGTCTGTTTGGTATTTAGGCAAGGCAGAGCCTATGTAGTGTGGTTATTCCCCATAAATGGGCGATAACGTAGCATTAATGCCAAACAGGCGCTGCCCAAAGGGTTCTTCCTAGGGGCTATTTACTCTTTGTTGCCTACATCGATTTAGGTAAGGGGCGTGAGCAGGACGCGGAAGCTTTGCTCGGTTTTTACTTAGCCCACTAGGTTACAAACCTCGCGCTACGATTAAATAGCCCCTAGTTTGAACAAATTTTAATCCGCAAAGATCAACAGACCCTAGAGCTTTTGCTGTTTTATTCATCATTTTAGTCAAAATACTTTTTTTCAGCGTACAACTGTAAGCCTTTGTGTTTCAACAGTTTACGTTCAGGTAAAGAAAATAAATTGAAAAAACTGTTAATTAATTGAATAGAGTAATTGATCTAAACGATTTTTTATGACGTAATGTAGGTATTATTTAGCTGGTCGGATGAGTTCAATCATGAGTTTACGTACAAAACTAAAAAAAGTATTACCAAGTATTTCTATCACAGAACAAGAAGCGCTAGACGCGGGTGATGTATGGCTTGAAGGTTCTATCTACCAAGGTAAACCTGATTTCAGTGCACTTCGCGACGTACCTGCTGCTACATTAAGCGCAGACGAGCAAGCATTCTTAGACGGTCCAGTAAAAGAGTTATTGGGCATGATTGACGATTCAGTGATTCAAAACGGCATTCATTTACCAAATGACATCTTAGAATTTTTGAAAAAAGAGCGTTTTTTCTCGCTTATCATTCCTAAGTCGTTTGGTGGTTTAGAGTTTAGCCCTTATGCAAACTCTACCATTGTTGGCACAATTGCGACTAAAAGCTCAGCAGTTGCGGTAACCGTAATGGTTCCTAACTCGCTAGGGCCAGGTGAGTTATTACTTCACTTTGGTACGCAAGAACAACAAGCACATTACTTACCACGCCTAGCAAATGGTACAGATATTCCATGTTTTGCATTAACAAGCCCAGAAGCGGGTTCTGATGCAGGTGGTATTCCTGATGTTGGTAAAGTAACTAAAGGTATGTACAACGGCGAAGAAGTCCTTGGTTTAGAAATTACCTGGGACAAGCGCTACATTACACTTGCGCCTATTGCTACCGTACTTGGTTTAGCATTTAAAGTAGTTGACCCTGATGGTCTGCTAGGTGGTAAAGAAAACCTAGGCATTACCTGTGCACTTATTCCTAAAGAGCACCCAGGTGTAGAGCTTGGTAATCGCCACGACCCAATGGGTATTCGTTTTTACAACGGTACTACACGTGGTAACAAAGTATTTGTACCAATGGATTTTGTTATTGGTGGACAGAAAAACATCGGCCGTGGTTGGCAAATGCTGGTTAGCTGTTTAGGTGCTGGCCGTGGTATTTCATTACCTGCGCTAGGTGTTAGTACAGCACAAGTTGCATTTAAATCAGCATCTGAATACGCAGCAGTGCGTGAACAGTTTGGTTTAGCCATTGGTCAGTTTGAAGGTATTCAAGAAAAACTAGCCGACATTGCAGGTAAAACATACCTACAAGAAGCAATGCGCGTACTTACAACTGAAGGCTTAGGCATGGGTTTAAAACCATCAGTAGTAACCGCAATCGCTAAATACCATATGACAGAGCTTGGTCGCGACGTACTTGATTCAGCAATGGATATTCAAGCGGGTAAAGCGATTCAAAACGGTCCACAAAATACATTAGCAAGTGGTTATGTTGCTCAGCCGATTGCCATTACGGTAGAAGGCGCGAACATTCTTACACGTAACCTAATGATCTTTGGTCAAGGTGTTATGCGTTGTCACCCATATTTACAATCTATGGTTGAGTCAATTCACAGTGAAGACAAAGGCGCAGATAAAGAATTTAACGGCATTTTACGTAAAACAATTGGCTACAGCACAGCAAACAGCTTACGTGCTTTCCGCCTTGGTGTTTTACCATTTACAGCAAGTGCTAATTCTGAATTACCAGAAGTACGTGACTACGAAAAAGCAGTACATAAATTATCTGCAAAACTTGCAGTGTACGCAGACTTTTCGTTACTTGTACTTGGTGGTAAGTTAAAACAAGCAGAAATGCTATCGGCACGTTTAGGTGATGTAATGAGCTTTTTATATGCAGCTATGGCATCAATTAAATACTACGAGCAAAAAGTATCAAGTAGTGACCGTGAGCAAGCAGCGCCGTATTTCCATTACGCGACTCGTTTTGCACTACAAAGTGCTGAAGAAGCATTGCATAAGTTTTTAGATAACTTCCCTGCAAGTGGTACACGTAAGTTTATTCGTTTCATTACAATGAACTACTCAACTAAAATGCCAAAAATTAGCGACGATTTAATCCGCGAACTAGCTAAGCAAGCTCAGCTAGATACCGCATTTAAAGCGCAAATCACGCATTTAGTTAAACCAGTAGTGGGCGATGGCCATCATATTAATGAGCAAGCTTACAAAGCTAAAATGGCATCACTTGGCGAGCTGGCTAAAGTTAAAAAAGCACTACGTGCTAAAGTAATTAAACCAGGTGCACGTTTTAACATTACGCTTGATAACGCACTAGCGGCGAACGTAATTACCCAAGCTGAACACGTTCAGTTAATTGATTACAACATCAAACGTGAAAAGGCGATTCGTGTAGATGAGTTCGATTTTGATATGAACATACTAGATGATAACGCACAGCCAATTAACCCGCTTAAAAGCGTAGTTAACCAATAAAATTAAATTCAATGATGCAAAGCGCCCGCAGTATCGGCGCTTTTATTCTTGAAAAGTATTAGTGTGGAGCCCCGCTTGTGTAAAAACAAGCGGGGCTTTTTTATGTGTTTTTTAAAGTCGAAATAGATGACGGTGTTGGTCTTAAAGCGAATATGTATGTGTAGAGGATTAAAAAGAGACGCTTATAATCTTGAAAAAGGGCTAACAACCCCGTTAGCACCTTGTTGTAGTACATGGGTATAAATTTGTGTAGTTTTAACATCAGAATGGCCAAGCTGAGCTTGAACAGTTCTTATATCGGCGCCACTTTGCAGTAGATGAGTAGCAAAAGAGTGTCTCAATGTATGAGGTGTTATTATTTTTGTTAACCCTGATTTTTGGACGGCTTTTTTAATCTCTTTTCTAATACAAGAGTGATGAAAATGATGTCGCCTTATTTCACCACTTTGAGGATCTGAACTTAATATATGAGAAGGAAATAAATATTGCCACGCAAGCGATTTTGCGGCACTTGGATATTTTTTTGTTAAAGCATATGGCATCCATACGCCAGAATATTCCGTATTATTTAAATCCAGTTTTAAATAGTCATCAACGTTCAAAATTTGATTTCTCAGCATAGGAATTAGCTCTGTGGCCAGCGTAACAATGCGGTGTTTATTACCTTTTCCATTCCATACTTGAATGCATTTATAATCAAAATCAATATCTTTTACTCTTAATTGCACCGCTTCCATTACTCTTAAGCCACTTCCATACATAAGGGCTGCAATTAAATAATAGCGCTTATTTAAATGAGCCATCAACATTTTAACTTCCTCTGGGGTCATCACTACAGGGAGTTTTGCTTGTTTTTTACTACGGGCAAAATTTAAATTTAATGAGAGTTCTTTTTTTATTATGTGCTTGTATAAAAATGACAATGAATTGAGTGCGGTGGCTTGCGTACGTGGTGCAACGTTTTGCTTTAACACTAAATGTTCTAAGTAGCGTTCGACTTCATTGTCCCCCATTGAGGCGGGATGGCGTTTATTATGAAAATGGATATAAGATGCAATCCATCTTAGGTAGGTATCGACGGTGCGTAAAGAATATTGACGAACTAGCATATATTCAGCTATGTAATTTAAAAATGGGGAACGTGTTTTCATACTATTACCAACAATAGTGCTGTTTTTATATACAGTATAGTTGTGATGCACACATATTCAAGAAAATG
Organism: Pseudoalteromonas sp. SR43-5; assembly: GCF_014163835.1. NCBI lineage: Bacteria > Pseudomonadati > Pseudomonadota > Gammaproteobacteria > Alteromonadales > Pseudoalteromonadaceae > Pseudoalteromonas > Pseudoalteromonas sp. SR43-5. The sequence continues at coordinate 2,529 of NZ_JACJEA010000006.1, read as the reverse complement.
AGCGGCGAGCGCATTTTGTCTTTTATTGAGAGTTTGAGTGCTAATAAAAAATTATATATAGCAATGTATTAAGTTATTTGGTAAAAAAGATTTATAAAATACATGAGCGTATCGTTGGCAGAAATATGCGCGATGAGCGCACTATTAAATTGTTATGTATAAAGTGGATATTGAGGAAGTAGAAAATATGTCTAAATGGGGAATGTCTGCGACGTGGTTAATGTTAATTATTGTTTTCGCGGTGTTTTTGGCTGCTGTATTTGTAGTTGGCTCTACAATCGGAAAAATTTACGTATTAGGCTCAATTGAACTTTCCATTCCCCAAATCGGAATCATTTGTGCTGGAATCACTTCTGTATCTGTTTTTATACGTTGCGTTAAAAAATTGAAAAGTCGCTCTGAATTAGCACGTACATAACAAAAAAATTAAGTTCGCCCGCTACGCGGGCTGGGACGCAAACATGTGGGCTGGCTCACTTCGTTCGGATTTTAGCCCACATATCTGCGCCCCTTATCTAAAGGTTATATAGCCAAAGGAATTGAAAGTGAAGGAATCTGAAAAGCGACTTTATCGAGCAACAGATGAAATTTTATTTTATATGTGGGACCCAATTGGGGTAAGGGATATACCCGCGGCTAGGGATGAATATCAATCTTATCTTCCGAAAGTGTTTAAGCTAGTAAAGGCAGATGCCGCAAATACTAAAATAGCTGCATATTTGAATGAAATAGAAACAACTTCAATGGGCCTTGGTGCAAATAAGCCACATGCAATAGACATAGCTAACATACTAATCGAAGCTAAGGAGTTCTATTGTGACTAAGCTACATAACAATACAATCAACTCGTTCCCTTCGGTCTCTGGGACAAAAACACAATGCCATGCTGCGCATTTTATGGCATTGTGTTTTTGCCCGTTATTGTAAGCGTTATACGCCAGAGATTGGAACCTGATGCTTTTATTACACGGAACAGCTGAGTTTACAGAAGAAAATGGACGTTTCGAAAAGGGAAAACGATATGCATTTAATATGTTTTCCAGAGATGAGAATTTAAAAGAAATAATCGAGGATGTTGCGCTTTATCTTGGCGATTTGGGCTGGAATGAAATTGACGTTAAAAAAACTGGAAAAGTGGCAAGTGATGCAGAAATTACAAAACCTTTGCTTCAGCAAGCCTTTAACTATGCTAAAGAGAACAGATTTAGTGTTATTACTTACCAAGATCCGGTAGATGAAGAATTGAAGCTTTAGGTATGACGTATAACAAAAAAATTAAGTTCGCTCGCTGCGCGGGCTGGGACGCAAACATGTGGGCTGCTCACTTCGTTCGGATTTTAGCCCACATGCCTGCGCCCCTTATTTAAAGGTTAGGTGTACTTAGTGTTAACTTCTGAGCCAATTTATTCTGAATATAGTCTTGAGGAACTATTAGATTGTTTACAGCATATTGATCAAGTTAAATACCCTGAGAGATACCAAGTCTTACTACAAGAAATAGATAATAGAAAAAAAGGAATCCCCCCTAAAGTTAGGTTTAGCCAAAATCCAAAGGCTCAAACTCTTAAAAGAGGTGATGGAGTTATAGTCAAATTAATATCTGAATTAAAGTTGGATACTTCCAGATTATTGAAAACTATTTTTATTTTAGGTTGTACCTGTACACTATTGACATTTGTGTTTACTCCACAAGCTGAAGGATACGGTAATTTTATAGCAACCATAGTGTTTTTATTTTTATGTCCCTTTTTACTTATTTATTGTATTCACTCTATAAAAATGGGAGAAATAGAAATTAAATCAATCACGGTAAAACGTAGTGATTCGCCAGGTGGTTTTTGGTTTGGTATTTTTATTTATGCGACGTTTTCAACTTTTATAATGTACTCTCTAATTTGGCAAACATACACCTAACAAGCCACTTAAGCGGGACTAAAAACAGTTGGCTAGTCTCACTTCGTTCGCTATTTTAGCCAACTATTTATTAGCCCCTTAGTGGGGCGTTATGTTTTCCAGGACTCTGCGCGTGAAATTATTATCTTTACTCTTTTTGCTAAGTTTTAATGTGTTTGGAACAACATGCATTAAAGCTGAACAGACAATTGATATTCAATCTAGTGAATTAATTGATATCAAGGTGACCAAATTGAATTCAGGCTATGACGTCCTGTTACACTTTCCAGAGAAATTTAATGGTTCAAAACTGTCAGCAGTCGTTATGCACCTTGGGGAATATGGCTCACCGATATTTTCTACTCAATTAGAATTTTTTCGAGAAAATGGTAGGTTTTACAGTTTTTACACGACAGCTAATGGGCAAAAACCTACAGCTCTTATTTCTGCTACATACGGTCAAGACTGCGGTGTAGAAATATATAAAAAGGTGCCTTGAGGTACTGAAAACATAACAACACGCCCTGAGGTGGACGACTAGTAAAATTTAGCTATTAACTGCAAATTTTAAAAGTGGTGAGCCTCTGCGTTTTAAGGCCGCTAAATACGTCGATTCATCGTAGGGTGTATTCGTTT
>NZ_JACJEA010000069.1:0-1544 GCF_014163835.1 Pseudoalteromonas sp. SR43-5 | reverse complement strand
CTTATAGTTCGACCAAGCCACTTAATTTAAAAGTAACTGACTATTATATTAAGTGGAATATGCTTCTGTTGGTTACGAATATTGAATGACAAACATCCAATGTTTTTAACAAGACGTTCGAGCCAACAGAGCACCTCGATTTCAAAACGCATACTCAGGGATTGCCGACCAAGACTATCTATAAGACCTGCGAGAAACGAGATTTAAGCACATTCCGTCCTTAACTTTAACCGTAGGCGCTATAAAATGAAAGCATATAACGTTGATAATTTTGCTGTACTCATTGGCATGGATTGGGCCGATAAAAAACATGATATTTGTGAACACCCAACAGGCACTAATAAATATCATTACACCGTTATTAAACACACACCTGAAGCGTTGCATGAATGGGCTATGGATATTAAACAGCGTTATCCAGAGCAGAAAATAGCAATTGTTTGTGAGCTTAAAAAAGGCCCGCTTATTTATGCATTAGCTAAATACGACCACCTTACTTTATTTACCGTGAATCCTTGTGCTGTTGCTAAATACCGCCAGGCTTTTACGCCCAGTGGCGCAAAAGATGACCCATCAGATGCCTTTGTACAAGTTGAAATTCTCACGTTACACATGGATAAGCTGTCTGTCATTGAGCCTGAGTCAGCAGCTATGCGAACGCTGTCTCAGCTTGTTGAATATCGCCGAAGTTTAGTGCAAGACAGTGTCGATTTATCCAATAAAATAACAGCGACATTAAAAAATTATTACCCGCAGGCACTTGAATGGTTTAAAGAAAAGGACACGTATATATTCTGCGACTTCATTCAGAAGTGGCCGTCACTCACTGCGGTTAAAAAAGCAAGAAAACAGACTTTACTCGACTTTTTTGAGAGTCATAACTCACACTATTCCACGGTCAATAATGCACGATTAGACAGTATTAAAAATTCAATGCCATTAACTCTGGATGAAGGCGTCATTGTGCCTAATCAAATGCTCGTTGAAGTGCTTATTACGCAATTTAAAGTGTTATTAAAAGGTATTGAAAAGCTCGATAAAGCAATAAAATCGGCTTATAAAGCCCAGCAAGATAAAAAGATATTTGATAGCTTACCCGGTGCAGGTCCACAACTCGCCCCACGTTTACTTGTTGCTTTTGGGAGTAATCGTGCGCGTTATAATGATGCTGCAGAACTTCAAAAGTACGCGGGTATAGCGCCTGTTATTGAGCGCAGTGGCCAAAAAATGTGGACTCATTGGCGTTATAGTTGCCCCACTTTTTTAAGGCAAACATTTGTAGAATGGGCAGGCTTTTCTATTCGTTATTCGTTTTGGGCTAAAGCGTATTATGAGCAACAAAAAGCCAAGGGTAAGCCGCATAACAGCATAATTAGATCACTGGCATTTAAATGGATAAGGATTGTATTTAGGTGTTGGAAAACGAATACACCCTACGATGAATCGACGTATTTAGCGGCCTTAAAACGCAGAGGCTCACCACTTTTAAAATTTGCAGTTAATAGCTAAATTTTACTAGTCGTCCACCTCAGGGCGTGTTGTTA
>NZ_JACJEA010000068.1:0-1841 GCF_014163835.1 Pseudoalteromonas sp. SR43-5 | reverse complement strand
CAGGGCACCAGTAATGAAATTGGTGGCACTGTTACACTCACCATCACCGACAGCGCAGGCGCTGTGCAAACCATTGAGACCCTAGTTGGCAGCGATGGCCACTGGAACATTGAGATTCCAGGTGCCCTTGCACAAGGTGACTTTACTGTAAGCGCGAGTATTACTGATGCGGCAGGCAACGAGAGCACAGCAAACAGCAGTGGTAATGTGGATACTATTACGCCAATCGTCACCGTTGATGCACTGGGCTTGGGTAACGACAGCACCCCAGTGATTAGTGGTACTTCAACAGAGCCTGAAGGCACCGTTGTAAACATTGTTATTACTGACAGTAACGGTGATGAACACCCAATCACCGCCACCGTGGATGCAAACGGTGATTGGCAAGCAACCAGCCCTGAATTACCGGATGGAAGCTACACCGTGCAAGCCAGTATCACCGATGATGCAGGCAACACCGGCGGCGCGACACAAACGGGCAACCTAGATACCTTAGCGCCAACACTGACGTTAGACACAGTCGGCGCAACCAACGACAGCACGCCAACAATCAGCGGGACATCGAACGCGCCAGTAGGCACGGTTATAACGATTAACGTCTCGGATGCAGATAATACAGAAACGTTTACTGCAACAGTACAAGCCGATGGCAGCTGGTCAGCCGATGTACCGAACGCGTTAACTGATGGTCCACTTACTATCGAAGCAAGCGTTAGTGATAACGCCGGTAATACCACTACATTAAGTGAAACCGCAACACTCAACACCACGGCCCCAAGCATCAGTATTAATACACTGGTTGACACCAACGACACCACCCCAACCATTAATGGTACAAGCGATGCGGCAGATAACACCACCATTAGCTTAACGTTTGAAGACAGTGCAGGGAATATTACGACTGTTGATACAACCGTAACGGGTGGAGTATGGAGTGTCGATGCACCAACTGATTTAGCCGAAGGCGAATATACTGTCACCGCACAGGTAGATGATGGTCTAGGTAATATCGGCAGCGCCACCGAGACAGGTCAGATAGACCTTACTGGCCCGAGCCTTGTTATTACAGACAACGGTGTAGGGAACGACACCACGCCAACGATTGCAGGTACCAGCGATGCACCGCAAGGCAGTGAAGTAACCATTGTTGTCACCGACAGCAGCGGCGCAGCGCAAACAATGAGCGCCACCGTACTAGCCAATGGTACGTGGTCAATCCCTGTACCGGTAGCCATTGCAGAAGGTGGATACACCATCAGCGCAAGCGTGAGCGATGCAGCAGGCAATGACACCACCGCCACAGGCGCAGGTGAAATAGATACCACTGCACCGACACTTGTACTTACCAGCCCAGGCTCAAGTAATGACATCACCCCGACACTCAGTGGCACAAGTGATGCCGTTGAAGGCACGGTTATTAACTTCACCGTGGTGGACGATCAAGGCAATACACAAACGTTCACTACCACTGTGGATGCCGATGGCAACTTCTCTGTAGAAGTACCGACTGCACTGGCAGAGGGACCATATAGCATCGAAGCAAGTATTAGCGATGTGGCAGGTAACAGCACCGATATTACCGGCAACGGCACCATTGATACCACAGCACCAAGTGTGAGTGTAGATGCGCCATTATTAACAAATGACAGCACGCCAACTGTGACAGGCACCAGTGATGCGCCTAACAGCACCATCACGGTGACGTTTACAGATGCAGCAAATGCCACTCAAAGCATTGATGTACAAACCGATGCCAATGGTAACTGGAGTGCGACACCAACAGGCACATTAGCCGAAGGGAATTATAGCGTTAGCGCCAGCATCACTGATGCAGCGGGCAA
>NZ_JACJEA010000067.1:0-1893 GCF_014163835.1 Pseudoalteromonas sp. SR43-5 | reverse complement strand
AAAACGAATACACCCTACGATGAATCGACGTATTTAGCGGCCTTAAAACGCAGAGGCTCACCACTTTTAAAATTTGCAGTTAATAGCTAAATTTTACTAGTCGTCCACCTCAGGGCGTGTTGTTAGGTGACTCGTTTTTCACTCGATATTTCCCAAATACGCTGCCTTACTAGTTGAACCCGCTCGGTGTTTTGCTCTGCTTCGGGTTTATTCTCCACCAAAAAAGCGTGCTCATATAGAACCTCCATGACTTCACCCTTCGCTTGCGCGCAAGTAGCAGCCGAAAAGTGATTTTCCGGGTGCTTTTTGAAGTTTTTCAATGCATCCCAAAACCTCTTTGATCTCCCGGCATAAAGCCCGTCTAGAAGCCGATGCGCTCGATCCTCGTCCTTTTTAAGACGCAAATCGAGTAAAACCTGCTTCCAGAACTCTACGCCACCCTTTTCCTTATAATTCCATAATATGTATTCGATAAGCTCATCATACCTTTCAAAACGCCGCCAATTTGCAAGCGCTTCATCAAGGAAGAAAAAAGCCGTCTCACAAAAAAGATACTCAATGTCCTTTGGAATATTTTCGCCCAAATCATCTTTTACTTTTTGCTTCAGATTTTCAGCTTCAAGTTCTAAAGTATTTAACGCTTCGGGTTCCATGACTCACCTAACGCCTCGTTAAGAGGCAAATAATATGTTGGCTAAAATTAGCGACGCAGGAGCAAAAGCCAACTGTTATTTGTCCTGCTTTAACGACTTGTTATGTGCCACTGGCTAGTTTATTACATTTACCTTGTTTTATAGTAGAAGTCATTAACTCCCAACCCTCTGGGCTTTTATGTACATACATTAGGTCATAGCCATTTGAAGTTATAATAGTTTCAGTGCTGTCTTTTATTAAGCAATTTTTATACATCTCACTCTCAAACCTTTCAGACATCATTTTTTTAATAACGCCTAAAGGATCACCTTGAATCCTTTTTATAGTATTTTGATCGTTTGAAATCCATGTGTAGATAACGGTTGGAGCAAAGTCATCAGGAAAATTTTTAGCTAAACTTCTTATACCCTCGTCTTCAGATTGTTTAGATATAATGTAAATTGAGGTGGGATAAATGGTATCAGTTGATTGGCTTGATTTGAGTTCTTCATTCACTTCTGCAATAAATTTTTCAAACTTCGATGCAGATGAGTTAAATGAAATGAATAAAAATCCAATCAAAAATATAACTCGCATATTAACTCCTTTGCTTGATAGTTGATTGGCACATAACGCCACAATAAGCGGCTAAGTATTGTTGGCTAAAATGTGAAGCGAAGCGGAACCGAGCCAACTGTACGTGTCCGTTTGATTGCCTTGTTATAAGTAATTTACTCCGACTTGGTTTTACTGGTTATCAGAGTAATTAAAGCTGCGATTATAAGCCAAAAGATTATAATTATTGCATATGCCGATACAGTCTGTGGTAATGCTCCAAACTCCTTTATTTCAAAGTGAGCATTCCCCATAGCTTTTGCAATACCAGTCCATAAAACAGGTATGTTAACCCAGAATAATAAAGGTAAAAATAGAAGCCCTATTTTTGTGACAGCCAGTATTGGCGGTAAATTAAATATAAAAGATAATAGTAAAAAACGTTTTATTGAGAAGCTTCGTAGATTCATCCATGACTCCAATGCTTTGATTACTTATAACGCCTCATTAAGAGGCTAAAAATTGTTGGCTAAAATAGTGAGCGCAGCGAACCTAGCCAACTGTTTTTAGTCCTTTTGAATGACTTATAGTTCGACCAAGCCACTTAATTTAAAAGTAACTGACTATTATATTAAGTGGAATATGCTTCTGTTGGTTACGAATATTGAATGACAAACATCCAATGTTTTTAACAAGACGTTCGAG
>NZ_JACJEA010000066.1:0-2081 GCF_014163835.1 Pseudoalteromonas sp. SR43-5 | reverse complement strand
AAAACACGGCATGCAATTGCTGTATCTGAAAATATAACTGAGTTATTTAAAACATTATTTGACCATGCTATTAAAAACGAAGTTGAGGATTGGCAGCGCGCTATTTTTACTATCACTCGTCAAGGCCAATTTAACTTAAACTTTGAGCGCGATAATAATAATGAAGAAGTAATCGCCGCTGTTCCAACACGTTAAGTATTAATTTAACCCGTTTTTTAACAACATGGATGCTGGCTAGACGCTACAGCCTTAAAAGATTAGCGCCCTAGCCTTTGGCTGTATTTCAAATTGGGTCCCTCATTTACTTCTCATTATTTTCTCTTTGTGCAAACAATATTTTAAGTGAATTATTCACAAAGAGGGCTAGAGGCGCTGCGCTTAAAGAGTAAAAGTGCTATTAAATAGTCAGTTTACTATTCATGAAATATCAACAAGTTGGCAATACGACCTACTGCTGCCACAACTAGCCATAGACGGCATGCAAGCCACGATTAAACAGCTTGATGAAATAGCGTCCAAAATAGACCAAGGCGTTAAAAACGCAGCCAGTGAGATTGGCAATCGCGTAAACAAAGCCCTCGATGAATTCGAGCCGCCGAAAAGCACCGGTATTGTGGGTAAACCTAAAAAGAGTGTTGCGAATGAATTAGATGCGCCGAAAGGAAATGATTTGAAGGGGGCTAGGAATAATAACAAGGATAGGCGAGTAGCTCCTGAATTATATGCCAAGCTAAGAAGGTCTACACCATCTCCTGAGATCAGAAATCAAGTAAATAAGAACAAAAAGCCACCTTATCCAGATGAAGCGTTGCCAGGGCTAATTGTCATAGGGCGCTTAGAAGCCGATCACGTTGTTCCAATGGACAAAATAACTAGAATGGATGGCTTTGAAAGGCTAACATTAGAACAACAAAAGCAAGTACTCAACGACCCCATTAACTTCATCGGTCTAAGTAAAACGGCTAACACTTCTAAAGGTTCAAAAAGCTTTTCACAGTGGACTGAGTATAAAAAAGGAGGTATCAAAGTATCCCCAGAATTCAGAGAAAGAATGATGAAACTTGAGACGCAATTAGAATTAGACATTCAAAGTAAGATAAAAACTTTAGTAAAATAAATTTAAGGTAATTTTTAATGGACAATGAATTAAAAAAATTTTTAGGCGAATATTTTGACAAACCTGAAGTTATTGACACTAAAATTTTATCCGCCGATATAACGGCAGTAATACCTGAGGTATGGGCTGAAATATTTAAAGAAAACGACTCGAAAATTGAACGAACTATTAATTTATTTAGCAAATTCCGTAACGATTTAGAGCTTACCTATGAATACCTAGCAGAGCAACTTGAAACTATTAATTTAGCATATTACTTTGAAGAGTATCATTTAGTTTTTGGTATTCGCTCTTTGTCAGGAAATCAAATTCTATATTATCAATCTAAAAATCCAAAAAATATAGAATTAACAGAGTGCTTCTCTCAACTTCCGAATGATTTAAAAGATTTTTACACACACTTTAATGGCTTTAATTACCTAGTCTCAAACTCAATGGGGCTTTTACCAATTGATGAGCAAGAATTATTGGATGAGTATGACTGGGAAGTATTAGAAGAGCACGATGTGGATATAGACTTAAACAAGTTCAAAAGCATTTTTACTAATGGCGCTGGAGGTTACATCTGTTTTAATCGTATTAAAGGCCTTGAAGAATCCTTAATTTGGTGGGCTGATGAACTACCAACTATGAACATAGATCTGTGGGCAACAGTTGATACTTGGATAACAATTGGTTTTGAAGACTAATCAATAACACGCTAAGGAAAGCAGATGCAACCCGACATTAAAAACATCCCACATCACCTAGGTCAGTACCTTTATCAGCAAATAGATGAGCCGTGGTTTGAAGCTCAGCTTATTTTAGATTGCGATAATAATGTGATTGAGTGCAAAGCCCACTTTATTAAAACAGATGACAAAACACGGCATGCAATTGCTGTATCTGAAAATATAACTGAGTTATTTAAAACATTATTTGACCATGCTATTAAAAACGAAGTTGAGGATTGGCAGCGCGCTAT